>JAFUVK010000048.1 GCA_017477555.1 Muribaculaceae bacterium | reverse complement strand
ATAGGTTACGACATTGGGCTTTACGCCTGTCCATTCGGTCTTAATGTTTGCACGCTCTAAAATTGGACTTGGTACAGGAGGAATTTGATGCTTGGCACCACAGTTATTCACTTGCGCATGGATGTTCAAGCACATTAGCATGAGGATGAACATCGCTGCCTTCCAGCAATTTTTTTTCATAAACAAGATTTTTAAGAATGAGACATGTTAGAAAGAAAAGCTTTTCGAGTGCAAAGGTACAGGTGCCCGCCGGGCTGTGCAAGAAAAATGGCGGCAGGTTTGTGTCTGCCGATTTGCAGGCACAAAATCACCCATTTTTCGCTAAAATCGGATGTGCGTTTAGGCAAACGCACACCACTCTGTTGCGCGGCACCCCGCCTCTAGATACTCAGGCAATTTAGGGCTTGAGGCAGCCAATCGGCACAACCCAAACCCCATCTTTTCGTTGATAACTGTAATCTCCGATAGCAGTCAAGACCATCAAGAATGATGGTGCAGACATTTTTTGTGTGTTGATTTTTGCAGCAAGGTCTAACAAGGTCTTGGCACCTTTTTCTATCAAGTCATTGCCGCCTAGTTTTATCTCAATGAGCCCGTAATCTCCATTACGACGATGAATGACGGCATCACATTCCAGGCCGCTCGCATTGCGAAAGTGGAAAACATTTCCCGATAGTGCGTCAGCATATACCCTTAGGTCTCGCACGGCCATCGTCTCGAACAGAAAGCCCATGGTAGCCAAGTCATTAATGAGGTCTTGAGGCCCAATTGACAATGCACCTACAGCAATGCTTGGGTCAACAAAGTAACGAGTGTCTGACATCTGAATGGCTGTCCTACTTCTTAGATTTGGGTTCCAAGCAGGCATGTCTTCGATGACGAACAGTTTTTTGAGACAATCAACATAATCAGATATTGTCTCGTATGAAATTGACATATTGTCGTTCGACTTGATGTCTTGGTTTAGTTTGTTTAGGCTGATAGAACATCCTTGGTTGCGTGCGTATGCTCGGAGCAAGAGTCTGGTTCGCTCGCTACTGCGACGTACATGGTCAACACGGTGGATGTCATTCTTATAGATGGCTTCAAAATAATCCCTGGCCTCATCCATAGCAAGTTCTCCTGATAGAAATGTCGATTGCGGCCAACCACCACGGCAGATCAAAAAAGCGATTTCTGACAAATCTAACTGACAATTCTGTGGAGGAACAGAAATGCCATTAAACAATTCTTCCAGACTGACTGCACCTGTTGATTCGCCAGATTCCCATAAACTCATGGGACGCATGGTGACCCTTCCAAATCTGCCAGTGCCACTGTGATGTATTAGACTCTGGTCAGCAGGCACGCTGCTTCCCGTCAAAATGAATTGGCCAAACGATTGTCTGTTGTCGACCTCAGAGCGCACCATGTCCCACAACGATGGCATTGTTTGCCACTCGTCAATGAGTTTTGGAGTCTCGCCTTGTAACAACCTTTGCGGATCAACCTGCAAGGCTATTTGGGCATTTGACAGAGCAGTGCTGTCGCCCAAATTAAGGACGCTTTTTGCAAATTGAAGAGCGGTGGTTGTCTTGCCGCACCATTTTGGCCCCTCAATCAGGATGGCGCCTTTACTTTGCAACCTACGTTCCAGCAGTTGGTCTGCGACCCTGGTCTTGTAATTCTTTTGTTTTGCCATAATTCAGTTGTATTCAAATCTGCCGCAAAGTTACTATTAAATAATGAATTACACAAGTTATTCCGCAATTTTTCGGCGATTTATTCCGCAACTTTTCGGCGATTTATTCCGCAACTTTTTGGCGATTTATTCCGCAACTTTTCGGTAATTCACTCCGCAACTTTTCGGAATGTGCAATCGTTGAAGAGTTGGCATGAATCTAAATAATCAGCGTTA
Source organism: Muribaculaceae bacterium (assembly GCA_017477555.1). Classification (GTDB taxonomy): domain Bacteria; phylum Bacteroidota; class Bacteroidia; order Bacteroidales; family Muribaculaceae; genus Sodaliphilus. The sequence goes on along the minus strand of JAFUVK010000048.1, from coordinate 19,457 downwards.
TCCGCGTGAAATGAACTGTCTGCCAAATCAGAAAGATCTGCGTGAGCCTAATGAATCTGCATGGGTTTCGGTGGTTGGGGAGTCGGGTGCCGGGGGCTGCTTGAGGTAGGTGCTGGGGGTGAGACCAGTGATGCGCTTGAAGGTAGCCACAAAGTTGCTGCGGCTCTTGAACCCCACACTCTGCCCGATGGCCTCGATGGTAAGCCCGCCATATTGCTTCTTGTCATTCATGCGGCGGCAGGCCTCGCGCACACGATACTCGTTGAGCAACGAGTAGAACGACCGCCCCGGCACTTGGTTGATGGCTTGCGACAAGCGCGAGCGCGACTCGCCCGTGAGTTCTGCCAACTGGTCAAGTGAGAAGTCGATTGCAAAGATTTCGGTTGCTGTGTCCATCACTCGCTCCACCTTGTCCATGACTTGAGTAATGTCGTCATCTCCCATCTTGCCGCGGCCGTATTTTTCAGCAGGAAGTGATGTTGGTTGCAGGTTTGGTTCCAGTGCTTGTTGCTCCTTTTCTCGTCGCTCTTGTTCTTGTCGCAATTGTCGCATGCGGTCTATATTGGCTAGTAACTGCTGGTTTTGCTCATAGAGCGAGCGGTTTTTCTCCTTCGTTTGACGGTGGCTTACCCAAGCCAAAACCAGCAAAGTCAATAGTAGCAAAGCCACCACTGCCATAGCCATCAACTCGGTCTGCTGGATGCGTTGCTTGTAGGATAGTTCTTTTATTTCATTGTTTGCCTCATTAAGTCTAAATAATACCTTCTCCTCATCGGCCTTCGCAACCTTCGCTTCGGCCATAAACAGGTCTCTGGCTCGATGGAATTGCAATTCATAGTCATTGGCCAATGCAATATTCCCCCTCTCAGCATAATAGTCCCGCTTTTGCCTCAAGGTCTCAATGATTCCTATTGTCAGACCGTTGTCTCTGGCGATCTGTTCCATTGTATCTAACTCAAAATAGGCTAATGCATCGTTCTTCATGTCTCTATATACATCGAATAAGAGCTCATGGGCAAATAAGTGGTATTGCGGTCTGATATGCTCACTCACGTCACTGCCATCCAACTCAGCTAGTTCTTTCAAGGCGATATTATATTGTTGGTTGTTCAATGCGATTGCGGCTATGCAAGTATGTTTGGCAAAATTGCGTGCTGGGATTGTGTCATAGATTTCAACCGATTGGAATAGTTTGAGTTCTTTTTCGATAGTTTGCAAATTATGTTCTCCAATAGTTGTAGAAATCATGTTGCAAATGGCTAGAACTAAAACATACTGGTCATTCTCTTGAAATGCTATGTTAAATGCTTTTCTAAGCAGATTGAGTCTCTGTTGTGAAGATTCTTGGTCAAGTTTAATACATTCCTTACTGTTTTCAAGTGATGCCATCACCAGATAGATGTTCGCAAGCATAGGGGTGAGGCCGTGTTTTGTGGCTATTTGTTCTGAAATCAATAACCAGTGTGTTGCTCGTTCAAAGTCATAGAAATTTGAGTTGTAAATATTGGCCATTGCCGTAGAAGCTGCAACCACATATGCCATATCTTCGCGCGACTGCTTTTGGTCGGCACGGTTGGCGACGATGTTGAAGCAGATGAGTGAGCTGTCCAGTTCGTTTTTGTCCCAGTGGGCCTGCGCCTTGTTGCACAACTCGCTGTTGCTGAGTTTCACCAACTTGTCGGCCGGCATGGCATAGGCTGCAGCCTTGATCAATGACAACGATATTACAGCCATCGTCAAGATGCAAACCGCTCTTCTGAACAGACCCATTTGCTTGTCATTTCTATATGGCGTGATTCCGTCCATTGTTGCTCAAGATGGTTTTGGCTGTTAAACAAATAGAATTTAAGTTTCGCAAGTCAGTTCCCCCTCTAAGTTGAGCAGTTCCCCCTATAAGTTAGAGGGGGTTAGGGGGATTGTGTCATGGGGTTAGGGGGAGTGTGTCACCCACCAGAGCCGGTGAGAGTGTGCCTCCCTGCTTTTATAAATTATGATTTATGAATTGGTGTGGGGAGTTAAATACACTTTTTGCTACTATCTGTAAGCACATTACCGAACTTGCGAAACTTGAATTACATCTGCAAAAGTCTCACTTGCGGCCTTTCTTTTTCTTGAAGCGGGCGAAGGGCTCGTCCTGGGTGTCGGGGCGGGGCTTGCGCTGACGGCCACGGCGGCCACGTGCCGGTTCGCCTTGGGCCTCACGGGCTTCGCGCTCGGCACGCCGGCGCTCGGCGCGGTTCTTCTTGACCCGGATTTTCTCCCACGACTCGGCGGCATAGTCCTTGCCCTCCTGGGCCAGCTCGGCATAGATGCGCTTGCCATAGAAGTCGGCACCCTTCAGGGCGCTCACCACGCGGTGGGCGTCGCCCTGGCGCACATCAAACAGCGAGTAGTTGCTCAGCAGGTCGATGCGTCTCAGCCCAATCTGTTGGCCGCGCGTGTTCTGGTTGATCAGGCGAATCAGGTCGGGGGCAAAGAAGCCGTCGGCCTTACCGCAGTTGATGTACACACGCTCATAACCGCGTTCGGCCACGCGCGAGTCTTTCTCCTCTTTGGTGCGCTTCTTGCTGTCGGCCTTCTTGCGGTCGCGCTTGTCGGGCACGTCCTCAATGACAGGCGCGTTGCGGTAGTAGTCGAGCAGACGGTTAAACTCCAGCGATAGCAGTCGCTTGAGCAGGTCCTCGCCACTGAGCCATGACAGCTTGCTCAACACAGGCGGCAGATAGGCAGCAATCTCCTCTTCCTTGACCTCGACACGTTCAATCTTGTCGGCCAGGTTGAACAGTTGTTTTTCGATGATTCCCTCGGCTTTGGGCACCTGGCGGCGCTCCATCTGTTTGCCTATGTGCTTCTCGATGTCCTTGAGCTTGCCTCGCTCGCGGCTGTGGATGATGCAGATGCTGGTACCCGTCTTGCCGGCGCGACCTGTGCGCCCACTGCGGTGGTTGTACACGTCGTTGTCGTCGGGTAGGGCGTAACTGATGATGTGGGTTAGGTCGTCAACGTCCAGACCGCGGGCGGCCACATCGGTGGCCACTAGCAGCTGCAGGTTGCGCTCGCGGAATTTCTTCATCACCGCGTCGCGTTGTGCTTGCGACAAGTCGCCGTGCAGGGCATCGGCGTTGTAGCCGTCCTGGATGAGGTTGTCGGCAATCTCCTGCGCCTGGGCACGAGTACGGGTGAAGATGATGCCGTAGATGCGCGGCCGTGAGTCGACGATGCGCTTCAGAGCCAGGTACTTGTCGCTCGCCTTCACCATATAATAGATGTGGCGCACATTGTTGCTGCTCTCGTTGCGGTTGCCGATGACAAACTCCACAGGGGCGTGCATGTAGTTTTGGGCAATCTTGGAGATTTCGGGCGGCATGGTGGCCGAGAACAGCAGCATCTTGCGCTGCTCAGGCACATGGTCGAGCACGGCGTTGATGTCGTCGACAAATCCCATGTTGAGCATCTCGTCGGCTTCGTCGAGCACCACGGTGCGCACCGCGCCGAGGTCAACCTTGCCGCGGCGCAACAGGTCGAGCAGCCGGCCCGGGGTGGCCACCACGATGTGCACACCACGCTCCAAGGCACGAATCTGGCTCTCGATGCTCGACCCGCCATACACGGGCAGTATCTTTAGCCCGTCGATATACTTGGCATAGTCGGCCAGGTCGCTGGCCGTTTGCAGGCAGAGCTCTCGTGTCGGGTCGAGGATGAGTGCTTGAGGCACAATGGGGGTTATGTCGATGCGCTGCAGCAGCGGCAAGCCGAATGCGGCGGTCTTGCCCGTTCCGGTCTGTGCTAGTGCCACCACATCACTCTCCTCGTTGAGCAAGTGAGGAATCACTTTTTCTTGCACCGGCATCGGTGCCTCATAGCCCAGGTCTTGTATGGCGCGCAACAGGTCGTCGCGCACGCCCAATTGGTCGAATGTCATATTGATTTTTTGGAGTTAGGGCGCAAAGGTACTACAAAAAATTGATACAGAGGACAAAATGCGCACTAAAGCAAGCGGAATGCCCCGAAATTAATAGTTTATTCTTAAAGAATGTTAAGAAATTTGGTCAATCCGAGAAAAGTGTATTACCTTTGCAGTGTACTAGTAAAGTAGTACACTAAAACACTAGCAAAACTGACAAATCCTAAATTCTAAATTTCAAAACGATTATGTTACAGATTATCAACCTATCCTTTGCTTACCGCAAGTCGCAGCGAGAGTTGTTCCACGACTTCTCGCTCGACTTGCAGCCCGGCAACGTCTATGGACTGCTGGGCAAGAATGGCGCCGGCAAGTCGACGCTCATCTACCTGATGACCGGCCTGCTCACCCCCGCCTCGGGCCAGGTGACACTTGACGGCATCGACGTGCGCCGCCGTCTGCCCCAGACGTTGAGCGACTTGTTTCTGGTGCCTGAGGAGTTTGAGCTGCCCCACACCACCCTCTCGCAGTTTGTCAAGATCAACGCACCGTTCTACCCCAACTTTAGTGCCGACGACATGAACCGCTATCTCGACACCTTCGAGATGGAGCACGACTGCAAGCTGCAGTCGTTGTCGATGGGACAGAAGAAGAAGGTGTTTATGAGTTTCGCCCTGGCCACCAACACCCGTGTGCTCATCATGGACGAGCCGACCAATGGACTGGACATCCCCAGCAAGAGCCAGTTCCGAAAAATCGTAGCATCGGGAATGAGCGACGACAAGACGATGCTGTTCTCAACCCACCAGGTGCGCGACATCGAGCAGGTGCTTGACCATGTGACCATTATCGATCAGAGCCGGGTGCTGCTCAATGCCAGCCTGGCCGAGGTGTCGAGCCGTCTGGCCTTCCGCCCCATGCGTGAGGGCGACCAGCCGCTGCTGGCTCAGACCGGTGCGATGGGTACACTCGTTGTCACACCTGCCCTCGATGGCGAGGAGACCCAGGTCGACCTAGAGATGCTCTTCAATGCCACGCTGCAACAGCCCCAAGCCATCGCTCAGTTATTTGAGCAGTGATTCTCAATTTTCAATTCACCATTCTAAATTAGCAGTAAAATGAAAAATCAGATATTCGATTGGAATCGCTTCGTTGCCGCCTTGCGCAAAGAGGTTGTCGAGAACTGGCGCACACTGTTGTTCTCAGCCATAGGCATCTATGCCCTGCTGGCCCTGCTCATGATTCTTGGCAATCTGACGATTGGCGACAGCACTGCGCGCCCCGAGGTGATGCTGCGCTACGTCATGGTATATGTCGTGTTCTCGTTCGGTGGCATCGGCATTGCCTCGCTTGCCTTCCGTGGCCTGAAGACCAAGGCCGGACGCATCGAGTTGCTCACCTCGCCGTCGTCAACCTTCGAGAAGTTCTTGGTCAATACCGTCGTCTATGTGTTGGGCTTCATTGTGGTCTTCCCCATCTGTGCCCAGTTGGCTGACTTGACCCGCATTGCCATTCTGTGGCCGTGGAGTGGCGGCCAGGGTGTGCCGGGACCCGTCAATTTCCTGGCGACCATCCATGAGTTTGCCTTCCAGCAGGACTTTTGGCCGCAGCCGGCCAAGGCTTGGTTCGAAATAGCGTTATGGCTCAGTAACCTTGCCGGCCCCGGGTTGTATTTGCTGGGCAGCATCATGTGGCCACGTCTGTCATTTCTCAAGACCTATGCTGCCATCTTTGCCATCCAGTCTGTCTTGGTCATCATGTTGATGATAGGCATCAAGTTGTTCAGCGACATGGAGACTTTCGGCATGTGGCTGATGGGGGTGGAACAGACCACCGGCATGATGTGGTTGGCCGTCTGGAGTGCCTCACAACTGGTGCTCTGCTGGGCATTGGCCTGGTGGCTGTGGAAGCGTAAAGATGTTATTTCACTCAAATGGTGGTCGTGATGAACTTCAAGGATAACAAAGCGATATATCTGCAGATTGCCGACCGCATCGGCGACGATGTGCTCAGCGGCAAGCTGGCTGTGGAGGCAAAAATCCCCAGCGTGCGGGAGATGGCCGCGCAGATTGAGGTCAACGCCAACACCGTGGCGCGAACCTATGAGTACCTGCAGCAGAGTGGCATCATCTACACCAAGCGTGGACTGGGCTACTATGTCGCACCCGACGCCCGCGACACAATCGTACGCATGCGGCGCGAGCAGCTGATGCAGGGCGAGATGGACTACTTCCTGGGCCAACTCAAGGCAGTGGGCATCAGCCCCGCCGACCTGGCCAAACTCTATCAAGCGTATCTTGAAAAGTAACGTCGTGTGTGCCGCGGTTTCGCCGCGGCATTCCCCAAAAAATTGAAACCCTATGAAACTACTCTGCATTGCCCCCCTGATTATGCTGGCCACACTCATCGCCTCGTGCGTCGGTGCCGTGGCCCTAGGCTGAAATGATTACTATTCACCACTGGTTGCAACCCGGTTGCAGAAAGGCCCATGGCGGGCACTCTGCAACCGGGTTGCAAGTTTTTTGCCCTACCTTTGCGGGCAGAAAACGAAATGAACTATGTCACACGAACATCATCATCACCACGAGTGCTGCGGCGGACATGACCACGCTGGCACATGCCACTGCCATGAACATCACCACGAGCATGGCACCAAGCGGCAACTCGCACTCATCATCGCCACCGGCCTGCTCCTCATCGGGGCAGTACTGGTCGAGAAGTACTGCCAGTTACCCACCTGGCAACTGTTGCTAATCTATCTGGTTCCTTATCTGCTCATTGGGCACGACACACTCAAGGAGGCAGCCGAGGGCATCATGCACGGCGACCCCTTCAATGAGCATCTGCTCATGGCCATTGCCACGTTGGGAGCGTTGGGCATCGGCTTCCTCCCCGGAGCCGAGACGCAGTTCCCCGAGGCTGTGGTGGTCATGCTCTTCTTCGCAGTGGGCGAACTGTGTGAGGGCTATGCCGAGGGTAAGAGTCGCGACAGTATAGCGCACTTGATTGACATCCGCCCCGATGTGGCCCGCGTGGTGCGCGATGGGGCCGAGGTCACTGTGGCTCCAGGCGACGTGGCGGTGGGCGAGACCATCGTCATCCGACCGGGCGAGCGCGTGCCGCTCGACGGTGTGATTGTCGAGGGCAGTACCGCACTCAACACCGTGGCGCTCACCGGCGAGAGCATGCCGCGCGATGTGACTGTGGGCGACGAGGTCATCTCGGGCTGCGTCAACCAGTCGGGCCTCATCCGTGTGCGCACCACACGCGATGCCCGGCAGAGTACTGTGTCGAAGATCATCGAGCTGGTGGAGCATGCCGGCGAGCACAAGTCGCGCAGCGAGGCGTTCATCACGCGCTTTGCCCGCATCTACACGCCCATTGTCGTGCTGGCAGCCATCGCGTTGGCCATCGTTCCGCCACTGTTTGCACCCCACTTTATGGACACCTTCCCCACCTGGCTCTATCGGGCGCTGATGTTCCTGGTGGTTTCGTGTCCTTGCGCGCTGGTCATCAGTGTGCCGCTGACCTTCTTTGGCGGCATTGGCGGTGCGTCGCGACGGGGCATACTGGTCAAGGGAGCCAACTATATGGACATCCTCGCCAAGGTTGACACGGTGGTGTTCGACAAGACGGGCACCCTCACCCATGGGCAGTTTGCCGTCGAAGCCGTCCATCCCGACAGTTGCGACGAGCATCGGCTGCTGCATCTGGCGGCCCATGTTGAGCACTACTCGACACACCCCATCGGGGCCGCCCTGCGTGACGCGTTCCCCGACGAGGCCACCGACGGCTGCCGTGTGACCGATGTCGAGGAGGTGGCTGGCCAGGGCATCCGTGCCCGTGTGGGCGACGACACGGTGTGTGTGGGCAACGAGCGCATGATGCAATGCGTGGGTGCCCAGTGCCACGCATGCAATCAATGCCATGGTGCCGGCACCGTGATTCATGTGGCCATCAATGGCGAGTATGCCGGACACATCGTCATTAACGACCGCGTCAAGGACGATGCCGCCAGTGCCATTGCCGGGTTGCACACACTGGGTGTGCGGCGCACGGTCATGCTCACGGGCGACCGCGACGAGGCAGCCATCGAGGTAGCCCAGCAGCTGGGGCTGAGCGAGTTTCATGCCGGCTTGCTGCCCGCCGACAAGGTGCGGCATGTCGAGCAGCTGATGACCAATCGGCAGGGTGCGCTGGCCTTCGTGGGCGATGGCATCAACGACGCGCCAGTGCTGGCACGTGCCGATGTGGGCATCGCCATGGGCGGACTGGGCAGCGATGCCGCCATCGATGCCGCCGACGTGGTAATCATGGACGACCGGCCGGGCAAGATAGCCACTGCCATCGGCATTGCCCGCCGCACGCTGGGCATCGCTCGGCAGAACGTGTGGCTGGCCATCGGCATCAAGGTCGCCGTGCTGGTGCTGGCCGCTCTGGGAGTGGCCACAATGTGGATGGCGGTGTTTGCCGACGTTGGCGTCACCGTGCTGGCCACACTCAACGCCATGCGCGCCTTGCGTTGAGAGCCCGCGAATGTGACAACGCGCTCCGCATCGACCGATGCGGAGCGCGTTGCCGTTTGGATTACAGACAATTACTCGGGATGGGCATAGTCCATGTGGATGTAGACATAGTTGCCCTGATAATTGATTTTGTAGAAGTCGCCCTCGTAGCCCATGAGCTTGATGCGCTCACCCTTCTTGGGGTGTACATTCACACCGTTGCGTTGCAGGCATTTAGCCTTGAGCGAAGGTTGCAGGCGCAGACGCACGCCCTCGCCAGTGACCACAACATACTGCTGGTCGGTGGTGTTGGCCTTCTTCACTGCTGGCTTGGCCGACTGATTCGGCGTGGCAAACTGTTTGCTGATATACACCACCTTGCCCTGATAGCGCACCTTGTAGAAGTCACCACTCTGTCCCAGGCACTCGAGCTTCTCGCCCTTCTTGGGATGGATGTTCACGCCCTTGCTGGTGGTCAGGGTTTCGCTTTGCAGCGAGGGTTGCATGCGCAGGCGCACGCTGGTGCCCGTCACAGTCACATAGTCGGCAGCCACTGCGCTCAGCGCCACAGCCACCATCATCACGATTGCTAAAATAGTTTTCTTCATAATTGGTAGTGTTTTATTAGTGTTAACGATTATTCGAGCGTTCGATTATTCGAGCATTCGAGTGTTTCTGTGTCAATCACTTCTGGCCATACTGCTTCTGCACCTCAGGCACCCACTTGGTCAGGTCGTTGATGCGTGTCTCGTGGCTGGGATGCGAGCTCATGAACTCGGGAATCTTGGTCTGGCTATTGGCATTCATGTTCTGCCAGAAAGTTATGGCATTCTGCGGGTTGTAGCCGGCTATGGTCATCAGCACCAGGCCCATCTTGTCGGCCTCACTTTCGTGCTTGCGCGAGAAAGGCTGCATCACGCCATACTGTGCGCCCAGGCCGTAGACCTGCTGCGCCATGGCTTGCGTTTGGTAGCTCTGGCCCGAGAGCACTCCGGCCAGCACCTGTGCGCCGGCCTGTGCGGCCACCTGCTGGCTCATGCGCTCGTTGGCGTGCTTGGCCACAGCGTGGGCCACCTCATGACCCAGCACCACGGCCAGGTCGTCGTCGCTGCTCACAATCTTCATGATGCCCTCATACACCACGATTTTTCCGCCGGGCATGCACCAGGCGTTCATCTCGCTGCTCTTGACCAAGTTGAACTCCCAGGCGAAGTTCTTAATTTCGCTCTCCATGCCAGTGGCTTTGAGGTAAGCCTCGGTGGCGGCGGCAATCTTCTGACCCACGCGCACCACTTGTGCGCTCTTGGTCTTGTCGGTTGAGATGGCATTCGACTGCTTGGCCGACGTCATGAAACTCTGGTAGCTGGCCAGACTGGATTGCAGCACGGTCTGGTCGCTCACCAGGTTGAGCTGCTTGCGGCCGGTGATGGGCACACTGCTGCAGCTGTTCAGCAGCAGAGCCACGGCCAGAATGAGTAATGTAGTAGTCTTCTTCATTTTTCCTATAATTAACTATAAACTATAAACTGTTAACTATTAACTGATTGTCACGAGTGGGTGATGACGCGCTCGGTGGGAGGCAGCGATTGGTTGCGTCGGTCGATGGCGGCCACTACGCGTGTGGCCAGGCGCTGGAACGATGCGCCCGAGATGTTGTTCTGCATCGTCACGGGCACACCTTCGTCGCCACCTTTGCAGATGCCGGCCACCAGTGGAATTTGTCCCAACAACTCTACCCCTAGTTTCTCGGCCAGGTTCTTGCCCCCGTCCTTGCCGAAGATAAAGTACTGCTCGTCGGGGTGCGTGGCCGGCGTGAACCACGACATATTCTCCACGATGCCCAGCACTGGCACATTGACGTGCTCGCCCAGGAACATCGACACTCCCTTGCGCGCGTCGGCCAGTGCCACCTCCTGCGGGGTGGTCACCACGATGGCGCCGGTGATGCCCAGCGTCTGCACCAGGGTCAGGTGGATGTCGCTCGTGCCGGGAGGCATGTCGATGACAAAGTAGTCGAGCTCGCCCCAGTCGGCATCGACGATGAGCTGCTTCAGGGCGTTGCTGGCCATAGCACCGCGCCACAGCACGGCTTGCTCCTTGTCCACCACAAAACCTATGCTCAACAGTTTCACGCCATACTTCTCGGCCGGGATGATGAGGTTCTTGCCGTTCACCTCGTGCATATAGAGCTGTTCGTCCTCCACACCAAACATCTTGGGAATCGACGGGCCGAAGATGTCGGCATCCAGCAGGCCCACACGGTAGCCCTGCATGGCCAGTGCCACAGCCAGATTGCATGCGATGGTGCTCTTGCCCACGCCGCCCTTGCCACTGCTCACACCGATGATGTTTTTCACTCCGGGCAGCGGACGGTCGCCCACCTTGGCGGCCTCGTCATCGGGATATTTCACGGCGATGTTGCCGCGGATGTCAACCTCATCGCCGATGTGTGTGGTGATGGCCACCTCGGCGGCGCGCACCACTGACTTGATGAACGGGTCGGTCTTCTTGTCAAACACCAGCGAAAACGATACGCGGTTGCCATCGATGCGCATGTCGTCGGCAACCATGTTCATGCTCACGATATCTTTGCCTGTGCCCGGATAGCGCACGGTGCGCAGGGCATCAAGAATCAAACTAGGATATAAGGTCATTATTTAATTAAGAATTAAGAATTACGAATTAAGAATTGCAGCCTCCTTGCCTCCCCTCCCCTTTGCTTCGCCCCTGCCCGAGGGGAGATGTCACGTAGTGACAGAGGGGAGGGAGCAGGGGAGGGGTAGGGGTGGGGTTTGGAACCAGCATATTTTAATTATGAATTATTCCGGTGGTAGCTGCGGTAGCCATCGGGCTCGATGTCGATGTCGGGCTCGATGAGCGGCCACTCATGCGGCAAATAGAATTTTAAGTACTTGATAGTCAGGCCGCGGCTCAACCACTGCTGCTCGTAATAGGTCTTGATTTCAAGAATGTCATCGGCCAGACCGCTGCTATACAAGTCGGCCGTGTCTACCTCGACGGGCAGCGAGTTGACGCGCACCAGCTCGCGCGTATAGGTGTACAAGAATGGGCTGTCGGTCTTCAGGTGAACGAGTCCTTCATCCTTGAGGATGTTGCGGTAGTTTTCGAGAAACCGTGTGCTGGTCAGACGCTTGTTTACTTTCTTCATCTGAGGGTCGGGAAATGTAATCCAAATCTCCGACACTTCGTCCGGGGCAAACATGCGGTCGATGATCTCGATGCTGGTGCGCAGGAAGGCCACGTTGCGCAGGCCCTCGGTCTCGACTTGGCGAGCGCCGGTCCACATGCGTGACCCCTTGATGTCCACACCGATGTAGTTCTTGTCGGGGAAGCGCTTTCCCAGCCCTACGGCATACTCACCCTTGCCGCAGCCCAGCTCCAGCACGATGGGGTGGTCGTTGCCGAAGTAATCGGCATTCCATCGCCCGCGCATAGGGCATCCCTCGTGCTCGATGGTGGCCCATGGAAACTGGAACACGCATCCGAAGGTCTCCATTTCGGCAAATTTCTTGAGTTTATTCTTTCCCATGGGGTTCTAGATTTTGATTTTATAGCTATGGCCGTTCAGCCGCACCACATACACACCGGGGTCGATGTTGTGGTAGCTGTTGCTGCCCTGCGTCACGTGCAGGGTGCGCGTCATGCCGCTCAAGCTCACCAGTTGTGCCGAGCCGGCCTCAGCGGCCACGATGCACAGTGTGCCGTTGGCGGCGTAGACACGGTCGGTGGCTTTACTCGGCTCGGCCAAGCCCGTTGTATGGCTCACCTGGGCCACTGTGGGGGGCAGGTAATAGGCTTCGCCGGTGGCGGTGGTCATGGCCACGTGGTCGACGGTGATCTGCGATAGCGGGGCCAAGCGGTCGGTGGCGGTGACGGTGAGTCGCACGATGGGCTGCTCCGAGTCATCGCTTATGTTGCTGTTGGTCAGGTTATAGACCACGATACGCACCTCATTGCCACTCGTCAGCGAGGCCACACTGTGGTCGACTGCGCGACTGCCCACCATCACTTGACCCACTGGCACCAGACCTTCGGGCAGGTGGATGACGCACTGCATGGCGGTGTAGGCGCGGCTGCCCTTCAGGCGCACGTCGATGGTGTGCCGCTCGCCGGCGGTAATGGCAAAGTTATCCATGGCCAGCACGTCGCCTGTGTTGGGTGTGCTGGTCGACGGCAGCGAGAGGTACCTGCCCAGCATGATGTTGATGATACCGTTGATGTCGGCAATGTCAATATTGCCATTGGCACTCACGTCGCACGCATCGAAGTCAAACACCGAGGGCATGTGGCCCAGCATATAGTTGATGCACAGGTTCAGGTCGGCAATGTCGACTGTGCCGTCCATATTCACGTCGCCGGCTATGGCGCTGGACTGTATGTCAAACTCGCACCACTGCTCGGCCGTACGGTACTTGTCCACACTGTGGGAGGGCACCTTGAGTGTGACCGAAGCTTGGTCCACACCCTGCCACACGTCGCTGCCCAGGTCAGGCACATCGCCGGCGTGCGACACCAGCTGTTCCAGGCCGGTCATGCCGCGCATGGCTTGTGTGCCCACGTAGCGCACGGTCGAGGGGATGACCAGATTGTCGATTTGCTTCAGCCCGTAGAGCGCGTAGTCGCCAATGGAGTCAATCGATGTTTCCGAAAGGTCAATCGCACTCACACGTGTGCTGCCGGCAAGTGCCAGCGCCGGAAGGGCACTGAGCGATGCCGGCATGGTCACTTGCTGCAATTGTGGGGTCAGCAGAAAGGCTCCCCAACCCAGCGAACGTAGGCTGCCGGGAAGCAGGGCCTTGGTGATGGGGGTCTGGGCATAGGCCCAGTCGCCGATGTGGGTCAGCGACTGCATGTCGGCCAGGTTGGCCTGTGTCAATTGTGTGCCCACAAAGGCTGCCTCGCCAATCGACTTGACGCTCTGGCCCAAGTCCAAGTTCTTGAGCCGGGTGCAACCGGCAAAGGCCCGCGCACCGATGGTGTGGACCACGCATGGCTGCCGCTCCAGCACCGATGCCGTGGGGGTCATTGGTCCCATGGGCTTCACTGTGGTCAGCGCGCTGCAGCCCGTCAGGGCACCGTCGCCCACCACTTGCAGCAGTGGGGGCAGCAGCAGGGTCTCGAGATGCGTGCAGCCGGCCAGGGAGTAGCTGCCCAGAATGCGCAGTTGCTGTGGCAGGGTCACATCGGTCAGCTTGGTACAGGCTGCCATGGCTCCCTCGCCTATCGACGTGGCTGTGTGGGGCAGAGTCAGGGTGGTCAGTTGTGTCATCTGAGCCAGAGCCATGGTGGGTACCTCGTTGGCGCGATAGTCCACAACGTTGGCATACAGGGGGCTGTCGCTGTGATGGGCCACGATGCGTACTCCCACGAGGTTCAGTGAGCGCAATGTCTCGCGCCGGTCCGACAGGGTCTTGAAGTCGCGGGCATCCATCTGACCCAGGATGACGAGGTCGGTAGCTGTCTTGCCCCTGAGCAGGCTCTCCAGCTTGCCAGGCTCGCATTGCAGCGTCAGGGCATCTGCGCTGGCCGCGGCCATCAGCAGCAGGAGTGAGAAGATGAGACGGTAAGAGGAACGCATAATGGGTCGATTGTTTAGATTAGGCGGTTAGCGCATGCGCAGGCTGGAGGGCGTGGCGGCCGAGGTCTGCGCAGCGGTCTGCTGGCCTCGCGCCTTGAGGCGGGCGGCCTCTTCGGCGGCCTGGCGCAAAGCGCGCAGGCGCGCCAGCATAATGTTGATTTCGGCATTGATGTCGATGATGTCGACAACCTGATCGTCGTTGATGTAGGCGCGACCGTCGTATTTCTCGGCCTGGTCGCGGCCCAGCATGATGTTGATCAGAATATTGATGTCGATGATGTCGACACGCCCATCGCCGTTGACGTCGCCACGCAACGGGTTAGATGTCATGAAGTTGCACCACTGTGCCGCGTTGCGGTAGTCGGTCAGGCTCCCTGCGTCCACCTTGAGCAGAACCTTGCTCTGGTCGATGCCGTACCACACACTGTCGCCCAAGGCCGGTACACGGGTGGGTTGGCTGTTAAGCTGCTTGAGTCCGGTCGTATAGGCCATGGCATAGGAGCCGATGTAGCTTACTTGTGCGGGCAGGGTGAGCTGTGCGATGCCCTCCACATTCATCAGGCTGCCCTCGCCCAGGCGTTGTAGGCTGTTGGGCAGTGTCAGGCTTGTCAGTGAGGTGTTGCTCAACGACCAGTCGGGCAGTTCGGTGAGCAGACTCTGGTCACCCAGGTTCAGCTGTTTCAGCCCCGTCTCGGCAAACGCTTCGGCATCCACGTCGTGCCACATCGTGCCCAGCGACACCATCGTGAGCGACTGGCAGTTGGCAAAGGCTCGTGTGCCTATGTGCAGTGGCGAGGGCGTGACGGTCACCGTGTCCTCAGCATTGGGCTCAAGCATGGCTATGCGCTCCAGGGCCGTGCAGCCCATCAGCGCGCCGTCGCCTATGTGAGTCAGCGACTGTGGCACGCCCAGCTCCACAAGGCGCTCACACCCACTCAACGCATAGTCGCCGATGTGGGTCAGTCGCCAGGGCAGTACCAGGTCGTTAAGCTTCGGGCAGCCCGCCAGGCAGCCCTCGCCCAGGTGGGTGACGGTGCGGGGCAGCCACAGCGACTGCAGCTCTTGCATGCTGGCCAGCGACTGGCATGGCACGGTGTTGGCGGCATAGTCGCTCACGTTGGCAAAGAGTGTCGTGCCGTGGTAGGCGTCGACCACCGCCTGCCGCAGGTCGAGCGTGCTGAGCTGACGCAGCGAGTCGGCTATGAATCGGAAGTCGCGCGCGTCGATGTGTCCACTCACGTCCAGTGCGGTGATGCTGTGGTCGCCTATGCGACTGGCCAGCTGGCCGGCGAGGCAGTTGTCCACAGTTTCGGCTGCGATGCCCAGGTTCAAGACTGTGGCTATGAGGGCTAATAGTATTCGTTGCATGTAAGTCGTTTTTGTTATATTCTAAACGGCAAAGTTAGTGAAATATTTGCAACCACAAAAGCTTTCAGGCAAAAAAAGCTGACCACCGACAAAAAACAGCCGCTTTGCGTGGGTGGCAAAGCGGCTGATGATGGTAACTGTCGCGACAGGGCTCAGCGATTCGACGGGTTGTGCGAGTTGATGCGGCGCACGGTGGGCTCGTCCACCTTGCCCAGCACGATGTTGACCACGATGTTGATATCGGTCACGTCGACCGATCCCGAAACGTCGACATCGGCTGCCTGTATGATGAAAGGCTCGACGGGTTTGCCCAATATATAGTTCGCCATCAGGTTGATGTCCGACACATCGACAGTCCCGTCGCCATTGACGTCGCCCAGCAGGTAGTCGTGCAGGATGTAGAATCGCTGCCACTGCTCGGCGGCGGCATACAGAGCGGCGGCGGCATTGTCGGGCGTACCCAACTTGACCGACGGCTGGTCGACACCCTGCCACACGTCCTCGCCCAGTGCGGGCACCTGGTGTGCGGCAATGTCAATCTGCTCCAGGGTGGTCATGCCGGCCATGGCGCGTGTGCCCAGGTAGCTGAGCGTAGAGGGCAGGAAGAAGTGGCGCGTGTCGCTCCAGTTGTAGAAGGCATAGTCGCCTATGCGACTGATGCCCTCGTGGAGGATGCTGTCGGCCACAATCTTGCTGCCTCCGGCAAAGGCGTAGTCGGGAATCTGCTGCAGCGCTCGCGGCAGTGCAATGGCACTCAACTCGGTGGTGCCGAACAAGGCTCCTTCGCCCATTGTGGCCATTCCCTGCGGCAGCGACACGCTGATGAGCGGAGTGCTTGCGGCAGCCCAGCCGCCCAGGCTGCTTAGTGCAGTGGCCTGGCTAGCATCCAGGCTCTGGATGGCGGTGCCGTGGAAGGCCTCGGTGCCAATATCATGCACGCCCTCGCCCAGTTGCACGTTGCGCAGCACACTGTCGCCCACAAAGGCCATGTCGCCCACCACCGAGGCACCAATGGTGGCTTGCCGCAGCGCAAAGCAGTGGGCAAACGCGCCACGTCCCACCGTGTCGACCGTGGCAGGGATGACGATGCTCTCCAGGGACGAGCCGCTGAAGGCGTAGTCGCCAATGCGCTTCACCGAGGGAGGCAACGTGATGCTCGTCAGACGGTCGCAGCCCGCCAGCGCGGCATAGCCAATGGCCACCAGCGAGCCGGGCAGCTCGATGTGCTCAAGCCGCATGCCCATGAGCAGGGTGTGCGGCAGCGTGCCGGCCTCGAAGGCATAGAGCGAGCCGCTCAGCGGCTGCGACGGGTCGCTGTAGCCCACGATGGTGGCACCGCTCAAGTCCAGTGTGGTCAGCGACGTCAGTTCGCTGGCAATGTACTGGAAGTCGCGAGCATCCATCTGGCCGCCTACGGTCAGGCTCTCGATGCTCGTGTCTTCAATCAGGCTCGACAGCTGTCCGGGGGTGGTAGTAACCTCAATAGCACCGGCCCATTGGGCCAGTGCTATTAGGGCTACTAGCTGCATGAATCTATTCATCACTAGTAGGGAGTTGGTGTGATTTACTTGACAACCTTGGTTGTTGTCTGGGTGCCATCGGCATAGCGGGTGATCACCATGTTCACACCCTCAAACGGAGTGTTCGACACCTGGCCGGCAACGTTGACATACTGCACAGCCACAACGTTCTTGTTCACGTTCAGGTTCTCAACACCGGTCAGCACGTCGGCGGTGCGGCTGAACTCAGTGCCGTAAATCATGTAGTTCTCATAGGCGTGCACATCGTCGGCGGCCACCTTGCGGGGAGCGTTGCCCGCGGTTTCCTCGGTGGTCCAAGGCTCCTTGAGCAGGGCCACAGCGTTCTTCAGGTTGATGGCTTTGCCGTTCGAGGCCTTGAGCTGGTTTTTGGCGGAGCCGAGCATCCAGTCGGTGCACACGCTGGCATACTGGCCACCCTGGTCGTAGTAGCCGTAGAGCTTGCCCTCGTTGCTGTCGTACACACCTTGCAGGTTAATCACCTGGTTCACCTTGGGGCGGAAGTGCCATTGCGGACTGCTCAGGTCATCCTGAGCCAGGTTCCACTGCTCAACCTCGGTCACGACGGCATTAGAGGCCATGTCGGGAGCATAGTACACAGTAAGCATCTGGTTGCCGTCAGCATGGCTCATTGTGCCGTAAATGGTGCCACCGGCCAAGTCCTCGTTGTAGGCATAGTCGAAATACATGCCCTTATAGTTGTCGTTGTTCACAATGCGCATCCAGTTGCCCTTACCGTCGCTCACAAAGGCGTACTCTTGGGCATCAACGTACAGTTGGATGTGCAGGTCGTCGGTAATCTTGTAGATCTTGTCATCCTCGCCGTTGGCAACCACCTCGGCCAGTGTGGCAGCAGGCACCTGGTCGCGCAGGTAGGCATCGCAGAATGATCCCATGTCAAAAGTCGCGAACGTGTTTTCATCTTTATCGGCTGCAATCTTGGTCATGTAAATATGGAATTTGCCACCGGTAAAGTTGTTGTCGGTTTTGCAATTGAGGCGAGCCAAGAAGTGCTTGCCAGTCTGCATGGGCATGCCTTTCATAGCCACACCAATCATGCGGTACACCTCGTTGTCGGCAAAGTTGCCATATTCCATCTTGGAGGCCAGCATATAGTCGGAGGTGATTAACATGTCATAGGTTTCACTAAGCTCGTCGTAGTAGTAGGGCGACTCGGACATTTCCTTGGGCAGCGAGGCACCTAGGATGGTGACGCCTGCGGGGGGCACGATGTCGCACTGCCACTGCTTGAGGTAGGGGTTGTCGTTGTCAATGGCTAGGTTCACCCATGTCGAGGTGCCGGGCTGCAACTCGCAGTCCACTACATAGACCTTGGTCGTGTAGTCTGAAGCATCAGCCCAAACTGTCAGTGCTGCCAGGGCTGCTGAGCCCAGCAACAGCGATTTCAAAAGATTGTTCTTCATAATGTTTTGTTTTATGATTGGTTCTTACATTTGTTTTCAGTCTACAAAGGTAGGCAAAAAATCGCAACTGACAATGATTTTGCGATTTTTTTTTTGTCTTTTTCTTAAAAAAAATAGCGATTGCAGATTTTTTGTCTCTGAAATCGCTATTGTTGCTTGCTTGTCTTGACTGCGCAAGGGTCAGTTCTGCTCGGCGGCTACCGGAAGCACGTTGATATACGTGTGACCGGCGCGGTGCTGGAACTGAACGGTGCCGTCAATCAGCGCATACAGCGTGTGGTCGCGGCCCATGCCCACGTTCAGACCCGGGCGATGAACCGTGCCGCGCTGGCGGCGGATGATGTTGCCGGCCTTTGCAAACTGACCACCAAAAATCTTAACGCCCAGACGTTTGCTTTCGCTCTCGCGGCCGTTCTTCGAACTACCTACACCTTTTTTATGTGCCATAATCGATTGAATTTTTAATGGGTTAAGCAATGACTTCCTTAATCTCAAGCTGAGTGAACTGCTGGCGATGGCCGTTCAAGCGGCGATAGCCCTTGCGACGCTTCTTCTTGAAGACAATCACGTGTTCACCTTTCACGAGGGGAGCCTTCACCTCGCAAACAACCTTTGCACCCTCTACGGTGGGGGCACCTACCTTCACTGCGCCATCGGCGTCAATCAGGAGAACCTTGTCAAACTCGACGGTGTCACCCTCCTTGACATCGCTGGTCAAGTGGTGGACATACAACTTCTTGCCGGCCTCGGCACGGAACTGCTGTCCCTGAATCTCTACAATTGCGTACATTATTAATTAATGTGGTTACAATGTTAAGCCCATACGGCGGAGGTACATTGAGTACCTCACTTATTCATGCCTTTTGGAAAAATGCGTCTGCAAAGGTACTAATTAATTAAGAATTTAGAATTATGAATTAAGAATTGCCTCGCTTTTTGACCGGTATTTAACTCTATTTAACAAAAGGCCGCTGCAAAGTATCTATTCAGCGATTCCAGGCGGTCAATCATATTTGTACGGGTCGAGCGTTTTTTGCCGCTCAACTCGCTGAGAATTGAATATTCTGGACTGAAGTGCGAGTTCGTCTCATTTAAGAGATTCTCGCGAGACAACTATTT
>JAFUVK010000047.1 GCA_017477555.1 Muribaculaceae bacterium | reverse complement strand
TTAACTCCTTAACTCCCTTTAACTCCTTAACTCCCTTTATCTCCTAACCTCCTTCAGAAACTTGAATCAAGTGATGAGGATATAAGGCCCTGCGGAGTGTGAGCTTGAGAATCTCGCCGGAGGATGTGGCCGATTGAGAGGGAGGGGAGGAAGATATGAATGCGGCGGCTGAATATTCATATAAAAACGTATGATTTACTGAAATTATCACAAAACGTGCATTGTTTTTCGAAAAGAAATTGTAATTTTGCACTTTATCCCTCCAATTAGGTAAAATATTTCAACAAATCTTATTTAAAAAACTAAAAAAGATGAAAAAACTATTCGCAATTCTATTGACGATTGCCTTTGCCGCCACAATGTGGGCAGGCGAGCGCACCGTAGTGTTTCAGCCCGGTGTTGACATGGGCGCTTCATACGTCATCAAGGACGGTGTGAAGATTCAGATGTACGGCATGAACAACCCCAGCTACTACGAGCAGGCCCCCGGCGGCACTGGTGGTGCCAACACGTTCACCGTGGTCACCTATAATCACCTGATTAAGAGTATTGAGTTTACATGCATCGGCGAGGACACCGAGGACTACGGCCCCGGCCTGATCACCAGCTTCACCAATCAGACCTATAAGACCGGTGCCAACATGGGCACGTACACCTACAGCGGACACGACGGCAAGTGGAGCGACGGCCTGACACAGAGCATCACTTTCTACGTCGAGACCGGACGCATCGTGCGCTTTGGCGAGATCAAGGTCACCTACTTCAAGGATAATGGCGACATCTACGACCTGGTCACCGACAACGCTGAACTCGTGAATGACGGCAAGTATGTGATTGTCAGTCAGTATTACGGCAAAGCCATGAGCGCGCTGGGCACGCTCAACGAGGAGGGCGATGTCACGACCTACGACAAGCAGGCCGAGGATGTGGAATGGCTCAACGACGATAAGACCAAGGTGCGGGTCAACGACGAGACACAAGTCATCACCCTGCAGGGCGTGGGCTCACAGACGGGCGACGTGGTGCCGGCGCAATACTCGATTGTCGACGGCGCGCTCTACCTGCGCAACACCAGCAACGCGATTGTGAACACGGCCAACGCCTATACCTTCTACACCTCGGTGACCGGCAACACCAAATACAACGCGCTCATCAGCAGCGGCACTACCCAGAATGGCAATACCTACTATATGCGCTACAGCAATGCTGACCAGAAGTTCACCTTCCTGACCTGGGCCAGCACCTACACGCGTGTCTACCTCTACAAGCAGGCGCAGAACTACAACGTGTACACTGTGGTTGACCCGCAGGATGCCGGCACGGTGACTTACACAGCCGGTGTGGTCGAGATTGAGGGCCAGGACAAGTCACAGCAGTTTGAGAACGTGGCGTTTACCGTCGAGCCTAAAGAGGGCTACACGCTGGCCGAGGTCACCGTGATGGACGACAATGGCGCCCCCGTTGACTTCACTCCCATGCGTGGCACGGGCTACACCTTTGTCATGCCGGCGGCTAATGTCACCGTTACCGCAACATTTGCCGATGCCATGACCGGTGTGAGCCAACTCGATGCCGCCAAGGCTGTACACAGTGTGACCTACTGCGACCTGCAGGGCCGCATGAGCCGCACGCCGTTGGCCGGTGTGAACATTGTGGTCACCCGCTACACCGACGGTACCACCGCCACCACCAAGGCCGTCTTCTGATCGATATCGATAACCTGATGATATGACGACCGCCTGGCTCATTGGCCAGGCGGTCGTTTCGGTTTCACAGCGGGGCAGGACAGGCTGCTACGGCTGGCGGCCGTGTCAGCCCTGGTTGGCCATGCGGTAGATGGCACGCATGTCGTCGGCATCGAGCACCTGCATGGCTCCAATCTTGATGGTGCCGCCACGCGAGCACTTGTTCACCAGTGTGTCAATCTCCTGGTCGGTCATGCGACGGTGCAGCAACTCGGGCACGGTGGTGGGCATGCCTATGCGGCGATAGAAGTCCTCGATGGCGCGGATGCCGCGTTCGGCCGTCTCGGCCGGGTGGGCAAAGTCGTTGGCTACCCCCATCACATTGACGGCAAACTGCACAAAGCGGTTCAGGTGTGCGGCACACACATAACGTGCCCACCAGGGCCACAGTGCGGCCAGACCGGCGCCATGCGTCACACCGAACAGCGCGCTCAGCTCATGCTCCAGCTTGTGAGTGGCGAAGTCCTTCTCGGTGCCGCACTCGGTCAAGTCGTTGTGAGCCAGCGAGCCGGCCCACATCAGCTGGGCGCGGTGTCGGTAGTCGTCGGGATGCTCGAGCACCACCAGTACCGAGTCGCGCACCGTGCGCAGCAGGGCCTCGCTCAGGGAGTCGGTCAGCGTCATGTCCTCGTAGCGCGAGAAGTAGCGCTCCATGGTGTGCATCATGATGTCGGTGGCTCCTGCCGCGGTCTGGTAGGGCGGCAGCGTGTAGGTGCGCTCAGGGTTCATCACCACAAAGCGCGGGCGGCACAGGTCGCTATTGACGCCACGCTTGAGCAGGCCGTCGTCGCACGTAATCACGCAGCTCGACGACATCTCGCTGCCTGCGGCGGGGATGGTGAGCACCACGCCGATGGGCAGGCAGGCCATGGGCACAGCTTTTCCGTCCCAGAAGTCCCACACATCGCCAGGGTAGGGCACACCGTAGCCGATGGCCTTGGCCGAATCAATCACGCTGCCGCCACCCACGGCCAGGATGAAGTCGACGCGTTCGCGTCGGCACCGCTCGATGCCCTCGCGCACCTTGCTCAGCAAGGGGTTGGGCACCACGCCACCCAGCTCGCACCACGCAATGCCTGCCTGTCGCAGCTGGTCGCGCACCACGCCCAGCAGCCCCGACCGCTCGGCCGAGCCGCCACCATAGTGCAGCAGCACCTTGTTTACACCCACGGCGGCCACCAGCACGCCAATCTTTGCCTCGGCCTCGTGGCCGAACACTACCCTCGTCGGGGCATAGAAGTTAAAGTCTTTAATCATCAGATAATAGTTTTTACCGCAGATTGTGCGAAGTTTATCTTACCGCGAATTGCGCGAATCTTATGTTCTTTTGTTCTTATGTCTTTTTTAACCGCGAATCAGTCCGAATCCGATCATTCTTGATTGTGGTCTGCGCTCGGCTCGATGGTGGCCACGACATACTCCGAGCGGGTGCCGATGCGGTACTTGCCGCCCCAGATGCCCAGACCCGAGCTCACGTAGTAGTGCGTGTCGCCCTTGCGACAGTAGCCCCACGCGTTCTCATACATGGCATGCACAAGCAGGCTGATGGGCCACACCTGACCCTCGTGGGTGTGGCCGCTGAACTGGAAGTCGGCACCGCACTGCCGCGACTCCTCCAGGTTGTAAGGCTGGTGGTCGAGCACGATGATATACTTGCTGCGGTCGGCCCCAGCCAGCAGCCCGGCGGTGGAGCGGCGGTGCCGGTTCGAACGGTCGTCGCGGCCCACCACCAGCAGGTCGCCCACGGCTAGGGTGCTGTCGCGCAGCAGGGTGATGCCAGCGCGACGGTAGAAGTCGAGCGAGCGGTCGAGACCGCTGATATACTCGTGGTTGCCCAGGCATGCCACTACCGGTGCCTTGAGCTGGGCGAAGTCGGCAGCCATGTCCTCGTCGAGCAACGGTCGCACATAGCCGTCGATGATGTCGCCCGCCACCAGTATCAGGTCGGGTTGCTCGGCAATAATCATCTGCACCCATCGCTGCCACTCGGCCTTACGGTTGTGGTAGCCCAGATGCAGGTCGCTCACCAGCACCATGCGTACGGGGCGCGACAGGTGCTTGGTGGTGGTGAGTGTGAGCGGCTGGCGTACCTTGTGGCGATAGTGGATGTTGCCATACACCAGCAGGGCGGTCACTGTCAGGGCAATGCCGCCGGCGGTCAGGGCATTGTCGTGAAGCCATCGCGGCGGCACCACATGCACCAGCCGGCCCAGGTCGAGCGCGACGAAGGCGAGCAGCAGGTAGAGGAACACGATGAGCCACGACGTGCTCACATCGTAGGCCGCCGAAGCCACAGGCAGCGCCATGCGGTCGAATGCCCCCATGATCCCTACTATCATCATCACCAGGGCGGCGGTCATCACCGCCACTGCCGCCCATTTGCCCCACACGGGCAGTGGCAGCACCTGATAGACGTGCCACATGACATAGACATGAGCCGCCAGTGGCAACAGCATCATTACGAGAAATCCTATTTTCATGTTCCTATGCTTGTTTTAACTCATAAACTATTTACCTTTATAAAGTAGCTTCTTGTCAGTAGTTAAGGGGTGTAGGGACGGCACCCCTGTGCCGTCCGCCTCAGGGCAGTAAATAAGTAGTTAAGAGTTAATAGTTTGTCTTGTTGCTCTTAGTGTAGTAAAGTAGTAAAGCTGTTACCCTCGCCGCCGACAACTTTTAACTATAAACTCGAAGACATTACTTTTTGATGAGGCGGACGGCATAGGAACCACGAAGTGCTCGCGACCGAACGGGAGCCCGAATGGGCAAGCGCAACGCGCGCAGCAATGCCGTCCCTACCTCCACAACATTGTAGCGTCTTAACTCCCTTTAACTACTTAACTCCCTTTAACTACTTAAAAACAGCTAGCCGCCGGCGCATGGTCAGCGACGTGACCAGCGAAGTGGCCAGACCGATGGCGGCCACCAGCGCAAAGGTCAGCGCCACATCGGCCCACTGGACTGCCACAGGATAGGCATGGGTCACCAGCGTCTCCGCGTCCACGCCCAGAGTGAGCCAGCCATAGTGCTGCTGGCCGTAGCACAGCGCCAAGCCCAGTGCCACACCCGCCACTGCGCCCACTAGGGCGATGAGCCATCCCTCGATGACAAAGATGCGCGTGATTTGCTGGTCGCTGGCTCCCAGACTGCGCAGGGTGCCTATGCTCTGGTCTTTCTCGATGATGAGCAGCGACAGTGTGCTGATGACGTTGAACGTGGCAATGAGCAAAATGAACGCCATGAGCAGAAACGCCATCCACTTCTCCACGTTGACCAGGCGATAGGCCGCCGACTGCTGCATCAGGCGGTTCTTGATGGTGTAGGATGGCCCCAACTGCTGCTGCAGCTGAGCCATGAACTGCGCCTCGTTGACACCGTCCTGGAGCTTCACCTCGATCTGGGTGGCCTGCGTGGGATAGTCAAACAGGCGGCGCGCTTTGTCGATGGGCACGTAGATCAGGTCGGCATCGTAGGCATTCTGCTGTAGCTGAAACACACCAGAGACAAAGAGCGAGTCGGCCACAAAGGCACCCATCGGGTTGGCCAGGTTCACGCGTCCCTGGCGCCGAGGAGCATACAGGTTGAGCATGAGCAGATAGCCCGGATGCACATGCAGCGTCATCGCCGGCCCCACACCCACTACGGCATAGGCACTCACCTGGTCGTGCAGACGCCAGTCGCCGTCCACCATCAGCTGGTCCATGGCGTTGAACTGGTTGTAGTTGTCGGGCACACCCTTGAGGCGAACGGGCATCTGATAGTCGGCAAACACGGCCAGCGCATGGTCTTCCACCACAGGTATGGCACCCGCCACACCGGGCAGCGAGGTGACCACACGCAGGACACTGTCGGCCTGTTCAATGGCCTTGCCCGCGGTGGCGGTGATGGCCACCTGTGGGTCTAGCTGCGCGAGCTTGCCCATAATCAGGCCGCGGAAGCCGTTGAACACGCTCAGCACACAAATCAGGGCGGCCGTGGTGACCACCACGCCCAGCGTCGAGACGATTGAGATGATGTTGACGGCGTTGTGCGCCTTGCGCGACACCAAGTAACGTAGCGCTATGTTCAGCTGGTAGTTCACCGTAAGGTCACTGTTTGAGCAACTCGTCGATGTGCTCGATGTAGTCGAGCGAGTCGTCGATGTAGAACGTCAGTTCGGGAGTGCGTCGAAGCTGGTAGCGCAGCCGCTGCGACAAGTCGTAGCGTATGGCTGTGGCGTTGCCGTTGATGTTGGTCAGCAGTTCGGTGGCGCGCTCGCTGGGAAAGATGCTCAGGTGTACTCGCGCCACGCTCAGGTCCGACGACACGCGCACGTGGCTCACACTGATCAGCACGCCGCCCATCTTGGCGGTCTCTAGCCGGAATATCTCGCTGAGTTCTTTCTGTACCAGCCGGTTGATTTTTTCTTGTCTTGTTGCTTGCAATTCTTTTGTTGTTTTATTGAGGCGTGAGGTATGCAGAGTTGTTCACGCCTCGGAGGTTATTGTAGAAAATTGGTGCAAAGTTAATACTTTTTATCAAGAATTCAAGTTTCTGAAGTCCTAAAAGTTTATAAACTTGAGGAGTAGAGAGTAGGCAGTAGAGAGTAGGGAGCAAATCTGTTCAAGATTAGGGAGTAGGGACGCGGCGTGCCGCGTGAACACCCACCATCATGCAACCATCATGCAACGGCTGAACTACTGCAACTACTGAACTACAGAACTACTTTAGAAACTTAAAAATAAGTAACCTTTCAGATTTGCGCCGAAGATACATGGCTTTTTCGATGCAATCGCTAAACTGCTACGAATCAGGCATTATGAATTATGAATTATGCATTATGAATTATGCATTATGGATTATGAATTATGAATTATGAATTATGCATTATGCATTATGCATTATGCATTATGGGGAACGTAGTTGATTAGGTAGACGTGGCACCGCGCGCGTGTCATGGCGGTGTAGAACCAGCGGTAGAAGTCGAGCGTGGTCAGTGCCTCGCGCGCTATGCCGCCCATGTCGATAAACACATTCTGCCACTGGCCGCCTTGCGCCTTGTGGCATGTCACGGCATAGGCCATCTTGACCTGAAGGGCGTTGAAGTAGGGGTGACGCTTGAGGGCGCGGTAGCGGGCGCGCTGGTCGCCGGGCAACTCTGACATTACCTCGTTGAACAGACGCTCCTGCTGCTGGCGCGTTAGTGCAGGTGTGTCGCTGGTCAGACAGTCGAGCACCACTTTGGCCTCAAGCTCGGTGTGCTCGTGGTCGGGCAGCTCAAGCACCACGGTGGCGAAGCGTAGCCCGTAGCGCCGCTCCACCTCGCCGCGCACTCGGCGCACGATGGCCACATCGCCGTTGGCGATGAAGTCGACCTTCTCATAGTCCTCGCCCCAGTAATAGTTGTTTTTGGCCACGAGCAGCAGGTCGCCGCTGGCCAGCTCCTCCTCGCGGTAGAGAATCTGGTTGCGCACACCGCCGTTGAACTGCGTGGCGCGCCAGTTGCTGCGGGTGATGATGATGGTCTGGTCCAGGCCATCGCGGTCGTAGCAGTCGCTGATGGTCTCGAGCAGCATGTCGCCCGTCACGGCCTCGATGTCGGTGTAGCCCTGTAGCTGCAGCTGCGGCTCTGGCAGGGTGTCATGCTCCATGGCTTGGCGTAGCAGTGTGGCGTTGTGCAGAATGCCGCTCTGCTGCGCCTGGCGTGCCGTCTGGCGCAGCGTCATGCCCACCACGTCCAGGCCGTAGCCACGCAGCACCTCGGGGTTGAGGGCGGCGCTCTCGGTGGTGCCCACCGGCGGCAGCTGAGCCGTGTCGCCCACTAGCAGCAGGCGGCAGCCCTGCCCACTGTAGACGTAGGTGATGAGATCGTCTAGCAGCCGTCCGGTGCCGAAGACTGCCCCTTCGCCCACCCCATTGGCAATCATTGATGCCTCGTCGACGATGAAGAGGGTGTCGGTGTGGCGGTTATCGGCCAAGCCGAAGGTCTCGCTGCCATAGCTCTGCTGGCGGTAAATCTTGCGGTGAATGGTCCAGGCCGTGTGGCCCGAGTAATCACTCATGATGTGTGCCGCACGGCCTGTGGGAGCCATGAGCACACACTTGCGCAGACGAGCTTGCAGGGCCTTGACCAGAGCACCGACGATGCTGGTCTTGCCCGTGCCGGCATAACCCGACAGGAGAAACACCATGCGGTCGCCCCCGTGCTGCACAAATCGGTCAAGCAGCGCAACGAGCTGCATCTGCTCGTCGGTGGGGTCAAATGGCAACTCGGCGAGCATCCTGATGGCAAGTTGCGAATTGTCCGCCTCGTTTCTGGCTTCTTGTCTGAGCCAACGATAAGGGTTGATGAAGAAGTCGCGGTCGTGCAGGTGGGGGTGCGGCACCTGCAGCGTGGGCAGGTCGAGGGTGAGCGAGTGGCCGTGGTCGTCGTCGATGGCCATGATGTCGATGTCGACCAGGCGGTCGACATATCCGCCCTGCGCGTCGCGGTGGCTGGCACTGCCCATTTGCCGCTCGATGTCGTGGATGCGGTCGAGCATGGCCAGTGGCTCGAGGTCGCTGACCATGGCGATGCCCACGTTGAGAAAGCGGTTGTTGCTGTCGAATCCCCACGGCTCGCTCTCGACCACGGGCGACACCGTGCATTTGCCGGTGCCGCCCGTCAGGAGCTGGATGGCGCGGCGCAGATTGTCGTGCCGATCGCCCAGATTGGTGCCAATGTTCAGATAATAGCGCATCAGAAGACCAGGCTCACGCCGCCCATGATGTTGATGCCCTGGTTGCCCATACCCGTCATGTAGTCCCACTTGCGGTTGAGCAGGTTGTTAGCCTTGGCCCACAGGGTGAGCACCTTGTCGAAGCGGTAGCTCGCCCCGGCATGGAGGTTGAGCAGGTTGTCCATGTCGACAAAGTTGAACGTCTCGCACGACCAGTAGTCGCGGTCGATCGAGGTGAGGTAGGTAGCCGACGAGGGGTTGAGCGCCGAGCGACCACTGCGATATTGCAGCCCCAGGTCGATGGCCAGGCGGCGGATGGGTCTGACACGCACATCAAAGGTGACGTTGCAGTTGGCCCCGTCCATCCCGTCGATGGGGTAGCCCTTGTACCACTTGCCCCGCTCCGCGTCGTCGTCGACCGGCGCGTACTGGAATGCCGCCTTGGCCTCGATGAGCGAGCGGTACTTGTAGGCAAGTTCGGCCCCGAAGTAGGCGCCTCGCGAGTCGTAGTTGTAGTAGTGGCTCACGGCATACATGTTGTTGCCGGTATAGCGGTCATTTAGTATGACCGTCGGCTTGTCGGGCACGGGGAGCACTGTGTTGAAGTCGCTCTTGAAGATGCCGTAGCCGCCATAAAGCTGGGCGCTAAAGCCGGCGAAAGGTCCAATCTTGAACCCCGCGCGGCCATCAAGCGGGCTGAAGGTGTTGTAGTAATAACCCATGGGGTCGCTGTAGCGGTTCTGCGCCGCCATGGCGCTGAGCGTGTTCAGCGTCTTGCCGCCACTGACGTCGACAAAGATGGCCGCACCGTCGACGATGTCGATGTCGAGCTGCACGCGGGGCGAGATGTGGAACTTCTTTGTGTCCCTGTACAGGTGCATGTCGCCCACCACAATGTCCACACCCGCCAGCGCGCGGAACACACTGTTCTGCCACTGGTAGTAGGGCGAGATGGTGAACATGAAGTTATTGCGCTTGTCGCTGAAGTTATAGCCCGCATTGTCATCGTAGATGTAGGGAGTGGTGGTCTCGCACTTGTGATTGACATAGTCGCCAGTCAGGTCCAGCCCCACAGTGCCACTGCCCAGCTGGTAGGTGGCTCCGAGGTTGAAGGTGAGCACATTCTCCTTGGCGCCCTTGATGTCGCTGAACAGTGTTTTGTCGTATCCGGCATGGTTGATAGAGATGGCGGCATGGTATCCCAACTCGCGGTCCGACAGCGTGATGGGCGTTCCTTCCCAGCCCACCTGTGCACCCAGCTCGGTGAACGTCTGCTTGTTGTTGTCGTCCCAGGCGCGCTCCTGGTGGCCGTAGTAGTTGAAACTGTCGAAGTGTCCACGCAGACCCATGGTCAATGTTCCCAGCTTGTTGTTGTTCTCAAAGTCCACGCCCAGCACATTGTCGTTAAACTTCTGCTTCAGGCGTTCGCCCTCGTCCCAGATGAGCTGAGTGCGGTTCTTGCCGGCCCAGGTGCTGTTGTGCTGCACCCACACGCCCAGCGTGTTCTGCTCGGTGTCGAGGATGCGGTAGCCGGCGCTGCCTGTAAAGTTGGCCGCCATGCCGCCACCCACTTGCAGGTAGCCCCGCTTGTCGCTGAAGTTGTGCGCCGTGCGGTAGCCATAAGGCATCATTGTGGGGATGCTCGACGGCACTGTGGTGGCCTCGGTCCAGTCACTGTAGCTCAGCGTGGTGCGCGCCGGGGCGCTCACTTTCTTCACGGTGGGCAGGGTGTTCTTTTTGGTGGCCTTCTTCTCCACCGGCACGAAGTCTTTCTCCAGGGTGATTTCCTTGTTCAGGTCCTTCTTGTCGTTGTTGTTCTGCGCGGTTGCTCCTGCCACGGTCAGCACCGCCGCCATCAGGCCTATATAAAGTCGTTTGTTCATTGCGCGATCATTATTTTTTGTCCTCACGTTTTTTTGGTCACTGATTCCAGTCGACCTCAGTTTTGAGCTATATAATATTATAAACGAAAAGACACGGCAAATATTATTAGTTCAAGTTTTTAAAGTGTTATGGCTTTAATAGCATGTGGGTTAGCTTCGAGGAGACTATATTTCTTTGTCGCCATGAGCATGGGGTAGAGACCATTCGCCACAATAATCCCTCGAAGGTGTTGTACCACTGTCGTAGCTCAGCGACTTGCCGAGTCCGCCCAGCCCCACCTGCGTGGGGAGCAGCCGGGAGTTCTGTGCCCTCAGCGTCCAGATGGTGTCGCCTGTGCCCAGTGTGATGGATGTCAAATGCCCGTTCATGCGCAATAGGGTTTATTTACTACAATGTGACATAATATCTAAAGGGGGTGATTGTCAAACCTGTGCGGCATGTCACTAAATCGAACGTTCGATACCTAATACCCAACACAGTAAGTTGCTATTCCAGTCTATCAAACCAATATAGAAGAGAAAACACAACAAAACTAATGTTAACGTGACTGCTATTCGGCGTATGGTTTTTGATTTTTGTTTGGTTATTTCATCAACAAATTGAAGTGTCTTTTGGGAGCAATATTTTGGTAGAAATACAAGCATGGAAAGTATAATAACAAAAGGTATGCCAATAGTAAAAAGACAGACTTTGTAACTAAACTCTTCCACAAATTCAAAATAAACTCGATTTATGGAGATAGTAATACATGTAATCATAAACACAAAAACATCAAGGACACAATCATGAGGGGGATATCTTAATGACGGAATCCTTTGTAGAATTTTATATATGGAGAAATATAAAAGCCTTAGCATAATAAATTCTTGATGGTTACGAGAACTAGTATACATACAATCCAGATTCATCCAATTCTCTTAGTGTTTTTTCTATCGAAGTGAAATCGTGAGTATAAGGGTTGTATTGTATACTATATTGTCCACCAGTAATAGATAAGACAAAATCATTTGTAAGTTCAGCAAAACCATATGAGAGACTGAAAATATTAAGATATGTAGCTTCAGGAATAGAACCTAAAGCGTCAATGAATGTTCCACGAATAGCACGCCTTTTGTAAAACTCTTTAACATTAGGGCCAACATTAGAGTTGTAGTATGTTATCCAACGATTTGCGATACTTAATGCGCTTACTGCAGTAGCTCCTCGCCCTAAGGATAAACTTAGGTCTTTTGCTAAAAGGGATTCATAACTTTGGGTGTTTGAAATAAAATTAATCTTTCCGTTCGAAGACTGCCAATAGCCTAAAAATTCATCATATTGAATTATAGAAAGTGATGAGAGAAGCAAATCTGAGAAATAAATGATACTTGAAATATCGGTCGAACTATTTGTTGAGGCAGGAGAGTGTCCCATATCTTGGATGATATTGTTTGAGTCTCCATTGGAATTATTTGATGAAGAACCTATTATAGCTGTGCTAGAGGATGAATTCCCTTGGCTATTGTCAAACCTATGATCTAGACCTTTGTCTCTTTGAGATCGGATAAGATCCACCAATGTCATGTTTATCCCAAAATCATTAATCTTCAGTATATTGTCTTTTGGTGCTAATGCCGTACATTCAATCTCTGGTAACAATATATGCAATTCTGTATATGTACCAAACTTATCCACATACCGCAGGGGGTTGTTCAGGCAGTAGCTGTAGCGGTTGTAGTTCTGGGTGTTGTCGGGGGCCTGCACCAGCGGGTCGGGCGAGAGGAAGCGGCCCACGGCTGGGTCGTACAGGCGGGCGTTCATGTTCAGCAGGCCGAACCACGGCAGGTGCTCGTGGCCGGTGTAGCCGCGCCCCAACAGCAGGTCGGGCTGCGCGTCGGGCTTAGCCATGCCGTAGCCATACAGCCACGCACCGCTGTGCGAGAGGATGTTGCGCCTCATTATATTTTGTATGACATTGATGCTAATCACTATTTTAAATACTTTTCGTCACAATATTTCAAGAAGAAATTAATATGATGAAAGTTATAATTAAGATTACCATCTCCACCATTGTTAATGAAATCGATAATTACTTTCAATTTGTCAGGAGTTAAAAGGGGTTTCATTTTGTGCCCAGCCTTGGCCCAATAGCCAAAATCACCTGAGACCTCATCGCGCTGAAACGACAAGGATTTTACTTTGAGAAATTTGCCGAAATCAATAAAATTGAGCGTGTCGCCTTTTTCCAACTCAATTCTACGGTACTTATAATTCCAATAGATCTCCTTTTGATCATTCTTTAGCATCGATTCATATTGTTCTCTTGTCGAGGTAATAAGGCTATCAATAACAAAGAAATTGTCGTTTTCTGTACAATGTCGAACAGAATAAAACTCTTCGAATGACACCATACGAGAAATATCCATAAATTTATACCTGATAATGGATTGATCAGCAAAGTCTATATATATGTTTCTGTCGTTATCTCTATCGACATGATAATACCTATGTGGGTAAAAGCCAAAGAATGTCTTGCAGTAGTAAACATCCAGTTCGACGAAATCAGTCTGTCTCGCACAATGCATTCTTTGTGCGGAACAAGGCAAGCACATAAGAACAACTAGTAATATTTCGATTAATTGAAATGGTTTCATTTGACTAAAGAATTGACTTAAAAAGAATACATTAAATTGCCCGTTCCCTTATCATATATGCCTTTGATTAAATTGATATTAATGTCAGAGGCTTTAGTTATCGTAATAGTCTGCACAATAGGAAAGAAATCATAAAAAACATCTACTTTAAACTTGCCACTTATTGCCCACTGGGCTTGATAGGCAGAAATCTCATGAGAAGCACAATATTGGGCGTTAGGCACTGCAGCTCCTGCAGCTCGCTGCCGGTGGGGCTATATACTGTCCGCTCGGTCACATTGCCCCGGCTGTCGTAGCTCAGCGACTGGCCGAGTCCGCCCAGCCCCACCCGTGTGGGGAGCAGCCGGGAGTTCTGTGCCCTCAGCGTCCAGATGGTGTCGCCTGTGCCCAGTGTGATGGATGTCAAATGCCCGTTCATGCGCTGATAGTTCTCGTTGCAAATATAGTCATTGTCATTGTAATATGCAACACTTGACGGCATATTCTTGTCGTAGGTGTAGGTTTTGGTGAATCCATCGGTGGTCGGCGGTGGCCAGCACGCTGCCCTGCAGGTTGCTCAGCACATAACGCATGGCCATCTGTTCGAGGTCGACCGTCGTGGTTATGGTCACAGCGTCGGTGGTGACTGTCGGTGAGACAGTGACTTCGCCGGTGTGAGGCGGCATGTGCTGACTGCGTCCAGGTAAGCTCGTATGAACCACGATACGCGACATTCGGTTGCCAGCCGCATCATGCAGATACTGAAATCGTGTTTGGGCTGCTACTAGCTAGCAAGTAGCATGGCTAATAGTATTGAAGTAATTCTCATATTCAAATTGAGTCCACTTGAAAAAGTCATGGCATGTTGTCAAGATATAGATGCTCCAGACTTTTTCAAGTGGACTCGGTCTATGTGCTTTATTTCTTTTTCTTGAGGTTGGCCAGGCGCTGGTCGACGGCCTCGAGGATGTCCTTCTCCTTGCCGGGGTAGTTGCTCTTGAGGCTCTGCAGATATTCGCGGGCTTCGCTCGTCTTGCCCTGCTTCACATAGATGTCACTGAGTAGGATGAACGTGCGGGCTAGCCAGTAGTGATGCGGTGTTCCGGCATCGACCAGACTGTTGGCTGTGCGCTCGGCCTGCTTGATGTTGCCGGCGTCGAACTGCAGCTGTGCCAGCTCGTAGGCGGCCTGTGCGCCCTCTTCGCTCTTGGTGTCCTTGGCCAGTGTCTTGAGGTCGGTCTCAGCGCTCTTGCTGTCGCCCAGGTGCGAGGCTGCGATGGCGCGGTTCATGGTCACCTCCTTCTCTTCGCTGGCACTGAGTCCGCCACGTTGCAGCAGGCTGGCGCATACGGTCTTCAGTTCAGTCCAGTTGCTCAGCTGCTTAGCGGCTCGCATCGCGCCCAGCTCGGCGGTGGTGCGGTTGTCGTCGCTTGACGAAAGCTCGGCCAGCTCCTTGTAGCTCTGCAATGCGTCGCCGGCCTTGCCCAGCTTCAGCAGAGCCTCGCTGCGCATGGCCATGGCATCCTCGGCCCATGAGGCCTGTTTGCCGGCTCGCAGGGCCTCGTCCAGGCCGGTGAGCGCTTCGCTGTACTTGCCGTTGTTGTAGTTGTGACGAGCTATGTAGTAGCGTGCCTTGGCGGCGTATGCCCCGTTGGGATTCTGTTGCAGGTACTGCTGCATCTTGGTGATGCTGGGCTTGGTGGCGATGGCGGCCTTCTCGGCGGCCTCAAAGGTGAGTCGGTCCACCTCGCTCACGTCCACACGCGGCCCGTTGGGGATGCTGTTCAGAAACTTCTGGAATTCGGTCAGCTGTCCGCGGTCGGCATAGATGAGCTTCATGTCCTCGGCGGCAGCTTGTGCCTCCTCGCTGCTGGGATAGCTCTTGATGACCTTTTTGTAGGCCTCGATGGCGGCATCCTCATTGTTCATGTTCTTGTCCACTACGGCCATCTGCAGCAGGCCGCGGCGTGCCTCCACGCTCTTGGGATAGGCCTTGAGCAGGGCGTTGTAGGCAGCAACTGCTTCATTGCCCTTGCCATCGTTGGCTAGGGCGCCGGCCTTGTCGAGCATGGCCTGCGGGATGAGCTCGCTCTTGGGGTAGGCCTTGATGAGCGCGTCGAGTGCGGTCACCTGCTGGCCATACTGCTTGGTCATGCCCAGCATCATTGCTTTCTGGTACATCGAGTAGTCCTTGGCCGAGCCCTTGGCATCGGCCAGGGCGCGGTCGTAGCTGGCCTGTGCGGCAGCGTACTCCTGAGTGTAATACTGTGTGTCACCCAGGCGGTTGTAGGCATCGGCCTTGAGCTCATCGGCCAGCTTTCCGCCGGCCAGCGCATTCTGGAAGGCCTTCTTGGCCTCGGCGTAGCGGCGCTGCTGGTAGAGCGAGTAGCCCAGGTTGTACTGCGCCAGGCTGTAGTTGTCATCGTTCTTGCCGGCGGCGTTGACATAGCTCATCTGGTTGCTCGTGGCACCCTTGTAGTCGCCGGTGCGGTACTGCGCCTCGGCCAGCCACAGGCGGCTCTCGTTGAGCACGGTCTTGTCCTGGTTGCCCAGGTCAACGGCCTGCTTGAGGTAGTCCACAGCCTGGCGGTCCTGGCCGTTGGACAGTGCCTGCACGCCCAGGTTGTAGAGCACGTATTGCTTGGCGCGCTTCACCTTGGCGCTGGGGTTCTTGATGTGGTTGATGCTGGCCAGGGCCTTGTCGTAGTCGGTGCTGGTGAGATAAGCGTCGACCAGATAACCCTCGACTTGGTCCTTGTAGCGGCTCTTGGGGTAGTCGTTGAGGAAGGTCTCGAACATGTCGATCGACTTGTCGAACGGTGTGCGGCCGCCTTGGTTCTGGCTGATGGCGTAGTTGTAGAACGCCGTCTCGCGCACCGTGCGGTCGTGGTTCATCTTGGCCGACTGCTCGAAGGCACGTGCCGCGCCGTTGAGGTCGTTCTGCTTGAGCTTGCACTGTCCCAGGTAGAGCCAAGCACTCTGCGCCAGGGCATCGTCCTGATCGGTGGCCAGTGGCATCAGCTCGGCCGCGCGCTGGTAGTTGCCGTCGTTGTAGTCGAGCACGCCCAGGGTGTAGGCCGCAGTGCGGTAGATTTCGCCCTCGGGCTCGTTCGCGTAGCGCTCCAGATAGGTGCGTGCCTCGCGGTGATTGCCCTGGTGATAGTAGCTCTCGCCCACCATGCGGTTGAGTTCGGCGTCGAAGTAGTTGTTCTGCTCCTCGCTGAGCAGCTGCCGGCCGGTGGCGATGACGTCGGCAAACTGGCCGCGGTTATACTTGATCTGGGTGATATAGTACTGTGCCTGGTAGCCCAACTCGGTAGTGGGGTCGATGTGCTGGAAGCGGTCGAGCGCATCGTCCAGGTTGCCGTTGGCATACTCGACGTAGGCCTTATAGAACACTGAGGCCTGCCCGTAGCGCTTGGTGGCGGCCAGGCGGTGGTACTGCTGCTCGGCGATGTCGTAGTGCCCCTGCCGCAGGTTGCAGTAGGCCTTTCGGTAGAGCAGGTCTTCGTTGGCATCCTGGTCCTGGGCGTTGGGGCGAACAAGCGAGTAGCTGAGCATGGCGCTGTCCCAGTCGCCGCGGTAGAAGTAGTAGTCGCCTATCTTCATCTGCGCCGTGGTGGCCAGTGGGCTGACGGGGTGCTCGTCAATAAAGGTGATGAGTGCATCCAGGCTCTTGCCCTCGCCGCGCTCAAACAGCGCCAGGGCCATCAGCAGCTCGGCCTCCTCTTGAAGGTCGGCACTCAGCGGCAGCTGTTGCAGGTGGGTCAGTTGGTCGATGGCACCTACATAGTTATGGCTCTCATACATGAGACGCGCGCGGTCCAGGTATCCTTCGGGCCCGGCATTGATCACTTCGGGTTGCCCCACTGCCACCAGCGGCAGCGACAATCCCATGGTTAATAGCAGATTCTTCAGTTTCATATATTTCTAGTAAACGCGGTTTCGAGGTTTCGGATAGGCCGCCCATCAGGGGCTAGGCCTCCAATAAAACGTACAAAGTTAGTGAATATTCGTTACAAACCCACTACCTTGTTAATAATTTGAGTCGTTTTTGTTAAAATTAAGTTTTTTTAGGCACGGTACAATGAATTAAGTTGTACTTTTGTGTCAAAAAACCAAGCAGACTATGAAAATTGGAGACAAAATTCCCGAGGTGCTAGGTGTGGACCAGCAGGGACGCGAGCACCGGGCCAGTGACTATGCCGGCCAGAAACTGATTATCTATTTCTATCCCAAGGACAACACCAGTGGATGTACAGCCGAAGCTTGTAGCCTGCGCGACGGCTATGCCGAACTGCGCCGGGCAGGATATGCCCTGCTCGGGGTAAGCAAGGACTCAGCACAGTCGCACACCAAGTTTGCCCAGAAGCATGAGCTACCGTTTCCGCTGATTGCCGACACCGACACGCAGTTGCAACAGGCTTTCGGGGTGTGGAGGGAGAAGAAGATGGCAGGACGCACCTATATGGGCACTGTGCGCACCACCTTTGTCATCGACGAGCAAGGCATCGTCACGCACATCGTCGACAAGGTTAACAACAAGGACGCCGCAGGGCAGCTGTTGCAGCTGCTGCAATAGGCCGGCGTGCGGCACGACACGGCAAGAACCCGACCCCTCACATGAGGAGTCGGGTTCTTGTGTGTGTGGCGTGGTCGCCGCTACATTCCCCGGTATCGCTACTATGTATCACTCTCGTACAGTATTGATAATTAGAGTGTTATAGAGAGCGTACACATCATGCCTGCGTCAAGGCTGTAGGGACGGCACCCCTGTGCCGTCCGCCTCGACAAAAGGTAATTTCTTAGGCGGGGCCTAGGTGGGAGACTGAACAGTTTGATCTACTATTTTCGGTTGTCGCGGTTCATCAATATCTCAAGTAGCTGCTTGTGGCGCGTGTTGGCCACTTCGAGTATCAGGCCGCACACAAACAGCAACAAGGCCAGCAGGATGACAAACCCACACACAATCAGTGTGGGGAAACGTGGCACAAGCCCAGTGGCGAAATACTCGGCGAACACCGGGGCGATGCCCAGCAACCCGCCCAGTAGCAGGATGGCCGACAGTATCGAGAAAAACAGCAGCGGTTTGAAGTGGACAAAGAGCGAGAACACCGTGCGTATCACCTTTATGCCGTCGGTGAAAGTGTTGAGTTTCGAGTGGCTGCCTTCGGGGCGGTTGTTATAGCCCACCGACATCGAGCGAAGCACAAAGTTGTGATCCAGCGCATAGATGGTCATCTCGGTCTCGATTTCAAACCCCTGCGACAGTACGGGGAAATTCTTGACAAACAGCGGACTGAACGCGCGCAGACCCGACAGGATGTCGGGGACGTTGCTCTTGAACAGCTTGTTGATGAGGCTGCGCACCAGCAGGTTGCCGAAGTTGTGGTAGCGGCGCTTGTTGACTTGCAGGTACGACGACGAGATGCGGTCGCCTATCACCATGTCAATGCCTTGGTGCAGCACCATGTCAACCATCTCGGGCATCTTGTCAACACTGTAGGTGTCATCGCCGTCAATAATCAGGTAGCAGTCGGCATCTATCTGACGGAACAGCGTACGAAGCACGTTGCCCTTGCCCTGGCGCGACTCGTGCATAACCTCGGCACCGGATTCGCTGGCGATGCGTGAGGTGTCGTCAGTCGAATTGTTGTCACACACGATTATCCGGGCTGCAGGCAGTACGCGTCGCACATCAGTCACCACCTTGGCGATGGTGATGGCCTCGTTGTAGCACGGAATCAGCACCGCCACGCGGGCTGCGGTATTATTGTGGGACTCTGCCATAGTGTTTTGGTTGTTAAGTAATTTAAGTGCAAAATTACAGAAAACAACACCAAACCCGTCAGGGTCAGCCGCATTTAACAGATTTTTAACAACCCACACTCTACACAGATGCACAATTCATAATTCATAATTTATAATGGTGGCAGCCTCCCCCTTTTACTTCTCCCCTGCCTGAAGGGAGGCACCGCTTGCGGCGGAGGGGTGAGAGACTTAGGAGGGGAGCTATTTTAATCATTGTGATTGAATCAATTGCTACCATGTAATACTTTCGCACGGCATTGATAATTAGATCGCTACAGGGAGAGCGTACATCATCCCTGCGTCAATGCGTAGGGACGGCACTCCTGTGCCGTCCGCCTCAGGGGTGAGAAGATACCTTTGGTCGGGGCGGACGGCAATCCCATGCCGTCCCTACAGCACCTTGTGGGAGCAACGGGT
>JAFUVK010000072.1 GCA_017477555.1 Muribaculaceae bacterium | reverse complement strand
TGAGAATTGAGAATTGAGAATTATCTTGCTTCTTGCTTCTCGTTTCTTTGTTAGGAGTTAAGACGTATCCTTATTGTCCACTGTTCGCTTAACAACATCTATCGGCGCTCTACCAGTTGGACACCGCGCAGATTTTGCAGTTTGACAATCAGCTCGTCGAGCAGGCTGGTGCTGCTCACCCCAATCACCAGAAACCCCTCGAAGGTGGCACCGTTGCTGTTGATGGCGATATTTCGCAATTGGGTGTCGCCCATCTTATTGATGACTGATGTTATGTTTGCCACAATGCCGATGTCATCTTTGCCCACCACACGCAGTGTTGCGGCAAACTGTGTGCCCATCTTTCCCGACCATGCCGAGCGGATGATGCGGTAGGGGTATCGCGACTGCAGGTGCCGCAGGTTGCCACAGTCGGTGCGATGAATCTTGATGGCACCGTCGCTGGCCACAAATCCGACAATCTTGTCGCCGTAGATGGGGTTACAGCATCGCGACAGGCGGTAGTTGATGCCCTTGACATTGTCGCCGATGACCAGGATGTCGTCGGGCTGCTGGTCCGGGTTGATGCGTGTGTGCAGCACGAAGTCCTGTGCTGAGCCTTGTGGCAGTGCTCCGCCCTCGTCTTGTCGCTGCAGTTGTGCCTGATAGTTGGCGATAACACTGGCGGTGTCGATCTGTTCGTCGGCCAGTGCGACGTAGAAGTCGGTGAGTGTTTTGAATCCCATGCGCTTGATCATGCGCGAAATGGTGGCTTCGTCAAGGTCTATCTTGCGGTTCTTGAAGCGTCGCTCGAGCAGTTCCTTGCCCATCTGGGCACGATGCTGCCGCGCCTCGTTGATGGCCAGTTTGATTTTGTTGCGCGCCTTGCTGGTGATGACGTAGGCCAGCCAGTCTTGCTTGGGTGACTGTGTGGAGGCGGTGAGCACTTCGACGGTGTCGCCGTTGCGCAGTTTATAATTGAGCTTCTGGTTCTTGCCGTCGATGCGCGCTCCCACACAGTGCTTGCCCACACTGGTGTGTACGGCAAAGGCGAAGTCGAGCACAGTGGCTCCCTGTGGCAGCTGCACAAGGTCGCCACGTGGCGTAAACACAAACACCTCTTTGTCGTAGAGGTTCATGTGCATGCTGCGTATGAGGTCCATCTGTCCGTCACGTCCGGCCTCGAGTATCTCACGCACACTATTGATCCAGCGGTCAAGTCCCTTCTCGCTCTTGATGCCCTTGTATCGCCAGTGTGCGGCCAGGCCGCGCTCGGCCACCTCATCCATGCGTCGGGTACGTATTTGTACCTCAACCCACTTGTCGTTGGGCCCCTTGACGGTGATGTGCAGCGACTCATAGCCGTTGCTCTTGGGAATGGTGATCCAGTCGCGCAGTCGCGATGTGTTGGCAGTGTAGATATCGGTAACCACCGAGTAGGCCACCCAGCAGTCTTTCTTCTCCTGCTCGGGTGTGCTGTCGAGGATGATGCGTATGGCAAAGAGGTCGAAGATTCCGTTGAGGTCTACGCCCTGTTTCTTCATCTTGTTCCAGATGCTGTTGATGCTCTTGGTGCGGCCTTTAAGCTCGTAGCGCAGTCCAGCTTGGTCAAGGGCTCGACGGATGGGGACCTCGAACTGTGCGATATAGGCATCACGCTGTCGTTTGGTGGCGTTAAGCTTGTTAGCAATCTGCGCATAAGCCTTGCGGTTCAGATATTTAAGCGACAAATCCTCAAGCTCTGTTTTAAGTTGATAAAGCCCCAGCCGATGTGCCAGCGGAGCATAGAGATATCGTGCTTCGAGCGATATGTCGCGCACCAGTTGCTGGTCGGGATGCTGGTTGATGCCACGCATCATCACCAGCCGATCGGCTATCATGATGATGATCACGCGGATATCGTGGGCAAAGCTCAGCAGTAGCTTCTGGAAGTTCTCATCGACCACGGCGGCGCGCTTGCCATAGAGCCGCGACACATTGATGAGTCCTTGCACCAGTCGGCACA
Organism: Muribaculaceae bacterium; assembly: GCA_017477555.1. Lineage (GTDB taxonomy): Bacteria > Bacteroidota > Bacteroidia > Bacteroidales > Muribaculaceae > Sodaliphilus. The sequence continues at coordinate 5,639 of JAFUVK010000072.1, read as the reverse complement.
CGTCGTCGCCGTAGTCTTTGGCCACCTGCCCGGTGGTCAAGAACGTTGACTGGCACAAGGGATAGAGCATGGTGGCCACAGTCATGTTGCGGTCGGCAACAACGCTGTGGCACAGCAGATGCACTGTGCTCACCTGGTGTATCAGAGGATTGAGGCCACTGGCATCGCGGTCGAGATGCCCGCCGGCTACTGCCGCGGCAAGTGTGTTGAACAGTTGGCGTATGTCGTTGTGCGTCATGACTGTGCTCAAGCGCGGCAACAACTCGCGCATCAGGTGTGTCATGAGCCGCCGTTCGTCGGCAGTGAAATAGGTCATTTCCATCGTCGATTATCTAAAAAATGCAAAACAAGCGGCAAAATTAAATTTTTTGGGGCTAAAGACCAAACGCATGTCCGATAAAAGTTGTAATTTTGAAAAATTTTTAGAAAAACAACCATCAAAGCAGGTAACACTATGTGGAACGAACAAGACTTGAAGCAGATGGAGGCCAAGGGCATCACCACTGCGCAGATTGACCGTCAACTTGAGCGTTTTGCCTTGGGATTCCCTTGGTTGCGCATCCAGGCGGTAGCTACCGTGGGCAACGGAATCGTTCGACTGACCCCTAACGACGAGAGCGGCTGCATTCGTTCGTGGCAACAATTTGGCGGCACTATAGAGAAGTTTGTGCCCGCCTCGGGAGCGGCCAGCCGCATGTTTAAAAACCTGTATGCCTTTGTGCAGTCGGGGCGTTCAGTGCCCTCGACCGACTTTGAGCGTGAGTTTTTCGCTCACATTCAGCAGTTTGCTTTCTATTATACGCTCAATAAGACCTGCGTCAAGCTTCACGGGCTGAATGTGGTCAAGCTCATGGAGGCCGAGCGCCACGTCGACGTGGTGCGTGCCCTGCTCGATGCCGATGGCATGAACTACGGAGCGCTGCCCAAGGGCTTGCTGCAGTTTCACAAGGCAGTGGCAGGCACGGTGCACACGCCCGTGGATGAGCACCTTGAGGAGGGAGCGCAATATGCTGCCGACGCGCACCGGCAAGTGAACCTGCATTTCACTGTCTCGCCCGAGCACCGCAGTCACTTTGAAGACCTCTTGGCCCAGCGCGTTCCATTGCTTGAGAAGGTGTGGGGCGTGACCTATCATGTGACCATGAGCGAGCAGAAACCGAGCACCGACACCATTGCTGTGACGGCACAAGGCGCGCCCTACCGCCAGCCCGACGGCTCGCTGCTGTTTCGCCCGGCCGGCCATGGTGCCCTGATCGAAAACCTGAATGAGCGCGAGGCCGATGTGGTCTTCATCAAAAACATCGACAACGTGGTGCCACTGGCGCTGCGCCATGTCACCACGCGTTATAAAAAGGTTCTTGCTGGCTATCTGGTGCAGATTCAAGCGCATGTGGCCCATTTCCTCACTCAGCTTGAGGGCGACTGTAGCCACGACCAGCTGCTGAAGATGCTGGAGTTTGTGGAGCAATACTTGCTGACCTTCTCGCCGACTACCGCCCAGATGGATGACCAGCAACTGGCCGACTACCTGCGAAGCAAGCTCAACCGTCCCATCCGCGTGTGCGGCATGGTCAAGAACGAGGGTGAGCCGGGTGGCGGGCCTTATCTGGTATATAACAGCGACGGCAGTTATTCGCTGCAAATCCTCGAAGCCGCCCAAATCAATCCCGACGATGCTCAGGCTGTGGAGCTGATGCGCAGCGGCACGCACTTCAACCCGGTGGACCTGGTGTGCTACATCAAGGACTACAAGGGGCAGAAATTCGACCTGCGCCACTTCGTCGACCCCGACACAGGGCTTATCAGCGTGAAATCGAAAGATGGTGTTGACATCAAGGCGCTCGAACTGCCCGGCTTGTGGAACGGCTCAATGAGCGACTGGATTACCATTTTTATAGAGGTGCCCATCGAGACCTTCAACCCCGTCAAGACGGTCAACGACTTGCTTCGTCCCCAGCATCAGTCGTAAGCCGCAACTTTCGAGCAATCGAATGCTTGAACAATCGAACAATTGAACAAATCAACTCTCCAAACTCATAACCTATGAAGAAAATTGCGATGACATTGCTGCTGGCGCTCGTGCTGGCACTGCCCAGCTTGGCTGGTGGCACAGTGAAGGAAATTGATCAACACCAGTTCAAGCAGCTGGTGGGTATTATCGATGGTGACACCTGGACACAGACAGCCAAACGTCCATGCGTGGTCGACTTCAACGCCGATTGGTGTGGCCCGTGCCGTCGCCTCGCTCCCATTCTCAAGGAGGTGGCCGCTATGTATCCCGACATCGACTTCTACAGCGTCAATGTCGACAACAACCCTGAACTGTCAAAACAATTAGGTATCGATGGCATACCGATGTTGCTGATCTTGCCCGCCCCAGGCAAGGGTGACCCAGGCAACATTGATGGCTTTGTTCCCAAGGAGGAGTTAATTCGCGCAATCGAACAAACCGTCTACGGAAAATGAAGCGTATATTTCCTATCCTGCTCGCAGCTTTTGCACTGCCGCTGCTGGTTGCCGCTCAAGATTTCACAAATGCCGACACCCTCCGCTTTGTCGATGCGATGAAGTTCAGGATGATTAATTATGCTTTCGAGAAGACCCTGGACACGCGCATACCCCGTTGGCTTGAAGACAGTGTGCGCCCCGAGCTGCGCGATCGTGCCCGTCACACCGCCGGCAAGGCTTTCCGCTTCCGCACCGACTCGCGTGCTGTGGCCGTGCGCTACCAGCTGCTGTATAATGCCCACATGATGCACATGGCCGACACAGGCATCAAGGGCACTTGCCTGTATATCTGGGACGAGGACACACGGTTATGGCAGTTTGTCAACTGCAACCGCCCCAACGCAAGCAAGGGCGACACCATCCAGCGCAAGGTGCTCATCGACCGCCTCGATGGCAAGATGCATGAGTATATGCTCTACTTGCCGCTGTACGATGGCGTCAAGTGGTGTGAGATTGGAGTGGAGAAAAATTCGACTCTGTCACAGCCCGCGCTCAACAGCCCGCGCCAAGGCAAGAAGCTGGTGTTCTATGGCACGAGCATCCTGCATGGCGGTTGTGCCTCACATCCGGGCATGGTGGCAACCAACATCATCCAGCGCGACCTGGACATCGAGTGCGTCAACATCGGCATCAGTGGCGAGGGCAAGATGGACTACTGCATGGCGCGGGCCATGGCCACCATCCCCGATGTGGCTGCCTACATCCTTGACCCCATACCCAACTGCACCAAGGACATGTGCGACACGCTCACCTATGAGTTTGTCAACATCCTGCGCCGTGCGCGTCCCGATGTGCCCATAATCATGGTCGAGGGGCAGATGTACAGCTATGCCAAGTACAGCGGCTTCTACAGCAAGTACTTGCCACAGAAAAACTATGAGTTTCATAAAAACTATCTGCGCCTGCGGGCTGAGAACCCCAAGAACCTCTACTATGTCGACTGCAAGAACCTCTACGGACCCAATAACGACGGTACTGTCGACGGCATCCACCTCACCGACTTAGGCTTCTACTACTATGCCCAGAAGCTGGAGCCATACATCAAGGCTGTGCTCCAAGGCAAGAAGGTGCCTCATCAGCGCGAGGTGAACAAGCCCTACAAGCCCGTCAACGACCCCGTGAACTATTGACCCACAGTGACCGACAAGCAATACATACAATCACTCATTGCCCAGGGCGAGCACGAGCATCAGGACTTCAAGTACCAGATCAGCGATGCCCGCAAGATTGCTCGGAGCATTTCGGCATTCGCCAATCATGGCGGAGGCCATTTGCTCATCGGCGTGAAAGATAATGGAGCCATTGTCGGGGTGAGTAGCGACGAGGAGATGTATATGATTGACCAGGCGGCCCAGATGTACTGTCGGCCGCCACAGCAGGTTCAGTTCACTCTCTATCGTGTGGAGGGCAAGAGCGTGCTCAAAGTCGACATTGACGAGACTGCGACAAAGCCTGTCAAAGCTCCCGACGAGCACGGCCACTGGCGGGCCTACTATCGCGTGGCCGATGAGAATGTGCTGGCCAGTGCCACCCACGTCAGGGTCATGGCACGTGACAGCCGTGACGACGTGCCGGCGGTGCTCAGTTTCAGCGACCGCGAGCAAGTGTTGCTCGACTATCTGCAGTCACATGGCGGCATCACCTTGAGTGGGTTTTCGCGACTGGCTCACTGCTCGCGCTCGAGTGCACAGCAGGCCGTCATCAACCTTTGCGAGATGGGGGTCGTGGTGCTTGAGTATCACGACGGGCACTGCTTGATAACAACAAACAATAACATAAACAAATCTAACACAAAAACTTAACACAAATGAAACATCTGTTGATTGCAACATTGGCAATGGGCCTTACGGTCTGCGCCATGGCCGACGACAAAGTCGTCATCCCTGACAGCACGGGATTCAAGTTTACCGACACTAAGATTGTCAAGACCACCCCGGTCAAGGACCAGAACAAGTCGGGCACGTGCTGGTGCTACTCGACCAACACCTTCTTTGAGAGCGAAATCCTGCGCAAGACCGGCAAGGAGATTCACCTGAGTGAGGGCTTTGTGGTCTATCACTGCTATCTCGACAAGGCCATCAAGTACATCCGCATGGACGGTACTATCAACTTTGCCGAAGGTGGAGCCGCCGATGATGTGAACTACGTTTGGGAGCGCTACGGCATGGTGCCCAACGAAGTGTACACGGGCATGACCTATGGCGACAAGAAGTTCAACACAGCCGAGCTCACTGCCACCCTGAGCGGATATGCCAGCGTCATCAACCAGCGTAAGCTCAAGAAACTGACTCCCGCCTGGATCGACGGTTTCAAGGGTGTGCTCGATGCCTACATGGGCAAACTGCCCGAGACCTTCACCTGGGAGGGTAAAACCTATACTCCGCAGAGCTATGCCGCATCGCTGCCCATTAAGATGGACGACTACATCGGCATCTCATCGTTTACTCACCACCCCTTCTACAAGCCCTTTGTGCTTGAGGTGGCCGACAACTGGCTGTGGTACAACTACCAGAACGTGCCCATGGAGGAGCTGCTTGAGATTGTGAACTATGCCATCGACCACGGCTACACTGTGGCTTGGGGTGCCGACGTGAGCGAGAAGGGCTTCAAGTGGCGCAAGGGTTATGCCATCTTGCCCGACATCGCCGATACACCCGACCTCAAGGGAAGCGACATGGACCGCTGGACACAGCTCAGCGACCAGGATCGCGAAGCCGAGAAGTGGGACATCAAGGGCCCGGTCAAGGAAATCAAGGTGACTCAAGAGCTTCGCCAGGAGTGGTTCGACACCAAAGAGACCACCGATGACCATGGCATGGTCATCATGGGCAAGGCTGTGGACCAGGAGGGCAATCGCTACTTCAAGGTGCAGAACAGCTGGGATACCAACCAGCTCTATCACGGCTTCTTCTATGTCAGCGAGGCATTCTTCCTGGGCAAGACCCTCGATATCATGGTCAACAAGGAGGCCATTCCCGCCAAGATTGCCAAAAAGATGGGCATCTGACGATCTAGAATAAAAACGAGAAGCGAGAAGGACGGCTGAAGCTCCCTTCTCGCTTCTTTTTTATCAGTTTTCAGTAGTTACACGGTAGTTTCAGTAGTAGGGACGGCGCTCCTGCGCCGTCCGC
>JAFUVK010000071.1 GCA_017477555.1 Muribaculaceae bacterium | reverse complement strand
TGTTCGATAATTAATCATCAGAACTTATATATATGGACTGCGATTGATGCCTCTTAAAACATGAAGAGGTATCACAAAATAGCGCCTACAACCTCTTCACTTTTCTATCACCACTTTTTCAGTGGCTTCGGCGTGCCGCGTCCCTACTGCAACTCTACCCCTCACCTAACCTCTCCCCTGCCAGGGGAGAGGGACATGCTGCCACGCATTGCAGCAGTGGGATGAGGTGACAAAATCACGCAAAAGAGGTGTCCAATACTGTCCTGTGGACCGAGTGGACTCACTGGACAGTACTGGACACTTCTCCCTTTCATTTGACTACGTAATTCCTTAACTGCTTTAGGAATTAGCGTCTGATTATTTTCCTAGCATCATGTTGATCACGGCATTGACATCTTCGATGCCCACCGAGCCGTTGCCACTGACATCAGCCTTGGCATTCTCTGCCTTGCCCAGCATCACATTGATCACGGCGTTGACATCCTCGATGCCCACCGAGCCGTTGCCGTCCACGTCGCCCTTGAGGGTCACATGGGGCACGGTGAACTCATACTCCACCAGCTGCGACGCGCCGCTAGCATAGATGGCCTTGACGCCCACCTTGTGGAGGCCTTCGCTCAAGTGGCTGAACGTGAACTGCGGCACGGTGGTTGTGCCCTTCAGCGTGCCGTCGAGCACCACCTCGTAGTGCTGGATGTAGCCCACATCGATGGTCGAGCCTTCGTCCTGGCCATTGCCCACGTAGAAGTCGTCAATCTGGGTGAAGAACGCGTCGAACGACATGTAGTGTACACCGATGCGCACCTCCTGCCCGGCATACTGCGACAGGTCGGTCTCATAGATGGTCCATTGTCCGGTGGTGACCTGGCTGATGCTGCTCACTTGGTCGTAAGCATCGGTCGACGGGTCACCGCCCTCGGTGAACACGCACACCTCCATCGTTTCGGGATACTGGTCGTAGGCCTTGGCGGTAAAGCGGCACACGTACCCCTCACGAATCTTCATTACCGGCGACACAAGCCACTTGTTCGACCCATTCTGTTGAGCCGAGAAGAAGATGATGGTCTTGTCGCCCGTCGGAGCCTGTACGGCCGGGTCGGTGGGGAGCATAGCCGGCACCGTCTGCCAGGGGTTAAACACCATCGGAGCGATGGCTGTGGGTGCATTGGCCGTGCCTGAGCCGGGGAAGGAGATGATGTTGGTCATTGAACCCAGCGCGATGGGGTAGACCGGGTGCTGGTCCAGATCGTAGCTGCGCCACTCTCCCCACGCGTATTGCGCAAAGTCGGGATAGTCCTCAAACGAGTCGGTGAACGATAGGTTCTGGTTCCAGCGCACCGTCACATTGCCCAGCGAGTCGGCATCGGCAGTGATGTTATAGGGGTTGACCACCGTTTCCTTGACCACGATGTCGAGGGTGCAGTCGCCCGCCACGGTTAGCTCGCCGTCGTAGGTCTGGTAGTGCTGTGCTGTGACTCCCACCAGGTATTCGCCATAGGGGACGGACGCGAACACAGCCTGTCCGTCGGCAATGACGGCGCTGTAGGTATGTGTGGTGGCGCGGTCGGTCAGCTCTACCGTCTGGCCGTCGAGCGACTGCCCGTTGTTGGTGGTAACATTCACCGTCACACGGCCGTTGGTGTCGAGCAGCGTCAGGGTGGTGGTGACCACCTCGGTCTGACTGGAGGCATACACGGCCTGCACACCCAGTGTGTAGGTGCCGGCCGGCAAGTCGTTGAACACGTACTCATAGCCGTCGGTAGTACCCACCTGCGTGCCGTTGAGGTAGATGCGGAATGTCTCGTTGGGGTTCATGGGCGAGCGCAGCGGCAAGCGGTGTGCGCGCTGTCCGTGCCGGCGCATGCGGAAGATGCTCTGGTCCTGACCTACATACACGTCATCGACCATGAGCATAAACGCTCCTCCCATCTGCGCCTCGCTGATGTAGCGGATGGCAAACCTCACGGGACGCCCGGCATACTCACTCAAGTCGTAGCTGTACTCGCGCCAGCCGGTGTAGTCGGCTTGCTCGTAGTTGCCGGCGTTGAGCAACTTGAAATCGGTCTGCACGGGATTGTCGAGCTTCTCGGTGATGTAGACTTGGAACTTCTCTTTGTAGATGTCGGCAGCCTTGGCCATGAACGCAAGTACATTTTTGTTGCCCGGGGTTACCACCGGCGAGATGAGCCAGTCGTCGTTGGCTGCACCGCTGTAGGTGCGCACAAAGCCCACATACTGTTGCCCGTTGTAGGGGCGTAAGATGGGGTAGTCATACCACCAGGCTGGCTGTACGGCCAGCGGATTCATGATTTGGGCATACTGCATCACGCCGCGGTTCACATAATCGCCCACCAGTGGTGCGGTCATCAGCCCGTCGGCATCGATGCCCGTCCAGGGGCTGAACTGTATGGCAAAAGGCTCATAGTCTTCAAATGTGTCGTAGAACACGGGAGCCTCCTTGTTCCACGTGAGCGTCACGTCGTTCAGTCCGGTGACCGCATTGTGGACCACACTGGTCTGTAACGAGAAGGGCAGCGTGTTTTCCTCCTGCAGTTGCAGTGTGACGGTTGTGTCGCTGGCCACGTTAAACTCCATCATGCCGTCGTTGTACCCTGCCAGCGAGGCGCTCAGGCGATGGTTGCCCGGATACACCTTGATGCGCAGTTGGCCCTGGTCGTTGAGGCGTAGGGTGCCGTACGACAGCGAGTAGTCGGTCTGCATCAACGTCACCGCCGCTTGCGGCAGTGGCACACTGCCTGGGCCGGTGACCCCGATGGTGAGGTTGATGTTGCGCGACTGTGCCATCGTCACAACCGACATCAAGCAGGACAATAATAAAAGTGTAAATTTCTTCATCATAAAACCATTTTTACTAAAGCAATAATTGGTATACTCTGTTTTTACCTCCCCTCCCCTAGGGGAGGCTTGTGGCTGTTATTGTGGCGTTGGTTACGTAAATCAGCCCTTGGTCTGTGGCGGGCATTGTGCATTGGTTCCAAACCCCACCCCAGGTGTCCGCCCACCATCCAAGCCAGCCAATAGCAAGCCCGAAGGGCTGGCAGAACACAGGCCGGGGTGAAGCGATAGCGGAACCCCGGTGACAGGGACAAAACAAACGATCAAGCCCTGAAAGGGCGGCAGACACCCAAGCGTCCTTCCCATGCGCTTGATGCGGTTCCACCATGTTCGGCCTGATGGTTCCGAACCCCACCCCTACCCCTCCCCTTTGGGAAAGGGTAGGGGAGGCTTGTGGCTGTTGGTTTCGTACATCAGCCCTTGGTTTGTGGCTGGCATCGTGCATTATGCATTGTCATTAATCTCAAACCCCACCCCTGCCCCTCCCCTAGGGGAGGGGAGGCTTGTGGCTGACATGATGCATTGTGCATTATGAAGACTGCCAGGTAATTGCTGCCTGGCAGTCTTCTTGCTTCATGCTTAATGATTGATTTACTTCACAACCTTGACGGTGCGGGTGGTGCCGTCGGTGTAGGTGGTGACCACAATGTTCACACCCTCAAAGGCCTTGTTCGAAGCCTGTCCGGCAACATTGTAGTACTTCACACCGGCAACAGCCTTACCGTTGAGGTTCTCGACACCGGTCAATTGGTCGGGTTCCATGACCACAGCCTCGTCGAGCACGACATTGCCGTTGGCAAAGTCGACACCCTCCAGGTTAACATCCTTGTAGCCTTCCTTGGCGAAGTTAGCGTTGTAGACCTTGTCGGCCTGGATAACCTCAACGCTGAACTTGCCCTCGGCATCGGTCGTGGCGGTGTAGACAACCGGTCCAGCAGTGGCTGCACGGCGCGGTGCGCCCTCGACAGACTCAGGCATCTGGCTGGTCAGTGTCACAGTCACACCCTCCAGGGCGTTGCCGTCGGTGTCGGTCACAACACCGCTATAGACGGCAGGCTCCTGCTGGATGCCCAGGTAGACCACGGGCATCGAGGCGGTGCCTGCCTGGTAGCTCGACACGTTGCCCTCGAGGAAGGTGTCCTGGTTGTCGTTGCAGCGATAGATGCTCTGGCCCGACACATTGCCATCGACTTCAAAGTAGACCTGCATATAGTCGGTGTAGAGTGCGCGCATCATCACACGCAGGTTGCCACCCGTGTACTCAAACGGCTCGGCCAGGTTGATGACCAGCATGTCGGCATGCTCGCTGTAGCTGCCTGCGGCCTGGAACATGCACTCGCCCTGGAACACTTGCGTCATGCCCTCGGGATTATAGAGCGAGGTCGAGTTGGTCAGCTCGGTGGCATCGGTGTTCTCAATCCACACAGTCACTTCCGGGGTGAGCACCTTGCTGCCTGTGCTGTAGCCCTTGTAGGTGAGCGACGTGATCTTGGCGCCGGACTCGAGACCCAGCTGCTCGGCAGTGTAGAGGGTCTGCGACTCGCTGTTGTTGTAGTTCAGATAAAGCGGGGTGGTGCCGGTGGTCGTGGTGGCCTCACCCACCTTCACCTGTGCCTCGGCGGTCTCGGGCTTGACAGTGACCTGGACCTCTTCGGTAGCGACAGTATACTCGTCGGCCCAAACAAACTCGGCCATGGCCGGGAAGGTGCCCACTTCGTTGGGGACAAAGGTGAACTCGAAGGTTGCCGTTCCCTGAGCGGGAATGTCAACAGCCTGAGCAGTAGCCACCTCCGTGTTATTCAGATACAAGCAGGCCTCATAGCCATTCTCGACCTCACCCAGCAGGTTGCGCAGCGTCACCCGTGCGGTGACATCATTGTTGGCCGTGACAGTGGTCGGAATCTCAACCTTGTCGACCACGACATCGTGGGTCACAGGCACCAGCTCGAAGCCATACACATTGTCGATGGCGCAGTAGCCGCTCTCGAAGGCAATGTAGTACTCGCCGGCAGGCACGCCCTCGATCACAAAGTTGGTGAACTTGGGCTCGTTGTATGAGCTGTAAGAGTTATAGGTCAGCTCGGTAGCCTGAACTTCCTTGACCAGCGTCCAGTCCTTGCGGTTGGTGCTGTAGTACACCTTGATGAACGGATCGGTGTTGCTGCTCGACTTCTTGAACGCGTCGAAGCTCATCTTCTCGCCTTCGGCCACACGTAGCAGCGGCGTGATCAGTTTGTGACCCGCAATCAGGTCGGCACTGACATAGTTGTTGCTGTTGTTGGTCTTGGTGGTCTTTGCCCAGTTGCCGGTGGGTGCGTACCATCCGGCGGGGAGGATATCCTGTCCGGCATTGCTGCTGAACGGCTCATAGAACTTGTTGGGGTCAAGCACAGTGGCACTCAGCGGGATGGTCACGCTCTGCACACCGTCGCCGGCAAAGGTCAGCGTGCCGGTGAAGATGCCCGGAGTGGTGGCGGCAGCGGTGAGCACGACATCCATGGTCTCGCCGGCGGCCAGATTGATGGTGGTGTTGTCGATGCTGAAGCATCCCGTGGCATCGAGTGTGACAGTGCCCACCAGCGGAGCTGCGCCGGTGCTGCTCACAGTGATGGTCTTGGTCACATTCTCATTGATCATGCCAAATGCGCCGAATGCGGCAGCAGTGTTGGCCACGCTCAGGTCGCTGTAGCCCTCCTTCACGGTCATGCCGGGCAGGTAGGGGTTGGGCTGGATCCAGTTGCCCACTGCGTTGGTGCCACCGATGTTCTCAAAGATGTCCATGCGCTTGCGGCCGGCTGCCACCCAGGTGTCGTCGTAGGTGTCATTGACCGTGATGGTCTCGAAGGTGTAGCTCTCGCCCACAGCCAGGGTCACGGGGATGTCGAGCGTCAACACTGCGGCAGCTAGATTGTTCTGCGGCGCGATGCTGATGCTGTAGCCCTCCTCACCGACCTCGATGGTGCGCTCGCCGGAGTTGGTCACGGTGATGTTGGTATAGCCATAGGTGAAGTGGTTCTCTGCGTCGCAGTTGGGATAGACCCAGCTGGTGTAGCCCTCACGCGTGACGGTGAGTGCCGGCACCAGTTCGACCTCGGCAGTGCCATTGACGGCAAAGTTGTCGAAGTAGGTGTAATAGCCCACGATGCCCAGTCGAGCGTTGGACAGATTCTCGACAGTGACGGTGATGTACTCCGACGATGACGGAGCCTGGTCGCCGGTCATGTCCACGAGCAGGTCGCCGGCAGTGAGCGTGCCGTCCTCGCCCTCATTGACGCGATAGATTTTGATGCCCTTGTTGGCATTGGTTTGCGTGCCGCTCTTCACTTGCAGCGTCACTGTGCCGGTGACTGCCGGTGTGACGAGGTAGTCATAGTTGGTGGTGCTGATCTGTGCGCCGCAGTAGAGCGCGCCCGTGCCGTCGACACCCGATGTGGTGTAATAGGTGTAGGGCGTGTAGACCGTCTCGGTGTCACCGTACCAGTCTTCCTGCTCCTCGCTGTAGACGATGTGTCCCCAGCCCGAAGCCACCTTGAAAGCATGGTCACTGGTGTTGATGCGGGTGTTGAAGTCAACGGTGTAGTTGGTCACCGTCTCAGCACTCGCCCAACTGAAACCTAGCAGTATCAATGCCAGGCCAAACAGATAGTTCAAGCGTTTCATAAGCAAAAAAATTATAATGGTTAAGAATTATTTTTTTTAGAGGCACTAGAGATTCTAGATTATCTAGAGATTCTAGACTTTCTAGTGCCTCTTGTGGTTTGCTATTTGCCGAGCATGGCGTTGATGACCATGTTGACATCGACGATGTCGATGGTGCCGTTGCCGTTGCAGTCGGCCAGCGGATTGGTGCTCTTGCCCAGCATTGCGTTGATGACCTCGTTGACATCCTTGATGTCGACCTGGCCATCTTGATTCACGTCGCAGGTCAGCCCCACATGGGCAAACTCAAAGTTATCGTAGAATGCGCCCAGACAGTTGGTGGCGCTGGCACGCAGGGCCACGAAGATGCGCTGTCCGGCATACTGCTTCAGGTCGTAGGTCAAGTGCGTCCAGGCCACGTCGTCGTAGAGGTCGAGTGTCTGGTCGTAGCCCACCTGCTGGAAGCTGGCGCGGTCGGTGGCACTGGTGGTGCTCACGAGCACCTGCAGCGTCGGGGTCTGTGCCGGGAGCACACTGTTGATGCTCTCCCAGTTGCGGGCATCGAAAGCCAGTTTGGTCTGGTTGGTGGCAATCATCGGTGCCGATACAATCCAGTCGTCGAAAGCTCCGTTGCCGTTGCAGCGGGTCATCAGCGACTGATGTCCGTGCGGCTCCTTGAGCGAGTTGTAGCACTGGCTGTCGTTGAGCACAAAGAATGCCAGCGGCGAGCCGTTGTTGGGGAAGTTCCAGAAACTCAGCGGACTGGTTGCCTGGCCGTCAACATCCATCACGGTGAAGCCCTCGGGAGCCACACCCGTGTCGTCGTGCTCGAAGCCGAAGTAGCGGTAGTCAGCTGCCATGGCGATGGCACTGACGGGCAGCACGGCCTGTGTGCCGTCGCTGAACGTGACGGTCATCTCGGTGTCGACCAGCAGTGAGTCGGCAGTAGCCTGAAGTCCGGCGTTGAAGGTGATGGTGAACTGCTTGCTATCGGCAGCGGCAATCTCGTCACCCTTGTTGAGCGTGGTCGTGAAGCCCTGCTTGCCGAACTTCACATCGGTGATTGTAACGGCCTGGTTGCCCAGGTTGGTCAGCGCAATCACGGGCGAGGTCTCGCTCTTGGTGGCATTGACCTTGTAGGCATCCCAGTTGTCGACGCTGAAGCTTACATCCGAGCCGGCGATATCAATCTTGATATTGTCGAGCGCGGCACCGCGCGAGCGGTTGTAGTTGTGCGACACATAACGCCAGCGGAAGGCCACCGTCTTGCCCACGTAGGGCGAGAGGTCGACCGTCTCATATACCCAGTAGCGCAGTGGTTCGCCGTCGGCGTCCACACCCTCGCTGTTGTCGCTGATGAGCTTGAGCTGTTGCCACTCGCCATCGACCTCGATGTCCATCATCACGGCATCGATGCCGTCGTCGACGGTGCTGTGGTTCAGGTGCACAGCCTCACTGTCCTTGGTCAGGCTCACCGGGCGCTCATTGCCCCACCAGAAGCTCAGTTGCATGCCCTCCTGGTTGATGGTGATGTCGGGCGTGGTAAGCACGGCCTCGACCTCGGTCTCGTTGCTGTAGGCCATGGCGCTGTACTTGCCGTCGAAGGGATAGTAGTCGCTGGCCGACCAGCGGGTGTACTGTCCACCCTGGGCCTGCCAGCCCAGTGGAGCGAACGTGCCGCTCTCGAAGCCCTCGTTCCACGGGAAGTCGCTCACCGACTTGTCGTCCTGTGTGGTGAACACCCATGTGGGTGAGTCATCGGCATCGCCCACGTTGTTGTAGGCCACTACCTTCCAGGCATAGGTCGTGCTGTAGTCGGCGACCTTGACGGTATAGGTGGTTTCGGTGCCACAGTCCACGCCATTGGCCACTTCCCACTGTGGGTTGCCGCCATTGGCCTTGCCCACATACACGCGGTAGCCCTCGGCAAACTGTGCCTCATTCCACCTGAGCACAATGTTCTTGGGATAGATGTTGACGGCACTGTCGGCGGGCGATACCAGCTCGGCAGCCATAGGCGTTCCGTCCACACCATAGACACCGGGCAGCAACATGCGGTCAATGATAAAGCTGCTGCCGTCGTCCATGCCATACTCCTCGTCGTAGCCGCAAGCGGTGTTGACCAGGCGCACGCGCACGTCGTCGCTGCGATAGGGAGCCAGGTCGACAGTGACATTAATCAATGTGTCGGTCTTGGTGTAGTCGGCCGTCCACGCGTCGCTATAGGTCTGTCCACCGTCGCTCGACACTTGCACAATCAGGTCGTTGGCCGGGTAGTAGATGTCCTCGCCCACATAGTTGGCATAGTAGGTGAACATCAGTTCGGTGGGTGTCCCATCGGCCGACAGGTCGAGGCGCGGCGTGATGATGGTGCTCTCCTCGATATAGGGTGAGCCAATCATACTCTTGTCGCCCTCCAGGGCATAGATGGTACTGCTCCAGCGGTTGATGGTCGAGCCGCCCAGCTGCCATCCAGCCGGCGGGAACTGGGCACCCTCAAAGAGTTCGAGCTGGTAGCCCTCGGGTACAGCCATCTTGGCGGCCTCGACGTGCAGTGTCACGTCGCCACCATTGGTCTTGATCACCAGGTCGGCCTCGACGGGACTCATCAGTGTGGCCTTGTAGCAAATCTGGAAGCGGGCTGTCTCGTTCACACCCAGGTTGATGTTCTCGGTGTCCATCACCAGGCTGAAGGCCTCGGGACCCTCAAAGCCTGTGACCTTGAGCCCCTTGAGTCCCACGTTCTTGAGCGTGAGCACCTCGCTGTAGAGCTTCTCGCCGATGTAGGCCGTAGGGAAGCGATAGGTGGTCTGCGACAGTTCGGCGATGGGGCCGGTCTGGGGCACGTGATGCTTGATGCTCACATTGTCCAGATACACCACGTTGCCGCTCTGCTTGAGCAGGTCGTAGATAAAGGCAACCTTGACCACCTTGAAACTGTGTCATAATTGTGGAACGCTCTTTTTCTGTGTTGTTCCACGGCCTGGTCATCACATCCGGGGGGAGGCACTCACGTCAGTGAACGTGTCACGTGTTTTTTTTAAAAAAAGTCAAAAAAAATTGCGTATATCGTT
>JAFUVK010000070.1 GCA_017477555.1 Muribaculaceae bacterium | reverse complement strand
GAAACGACTGGTCACAGATGATGACCGCCGTACCGCTCGTGCTTGTGTTGGTGGGGCCTTTCTGATTGTTGCACGACATCAGGGCAGCCAGAATAACGACAGGATAGAGTCGATGAAAAAACTTCATTTCAATAGATTATCAATAATATGTTTTACCAATTAATTCACAAAGTTAATTCAATTCGCGGGTTCACCAAAATAAAAGTTGAAGTTTTAGTAATTTTTCAACAAAAAGTCGCCGAGCCAAGGGCTCAGCGACTTTTCTAAAAGAGTATTGACTAAACACGAGGGATTAGTTAGTACCTTGCAGCTTGAAGTTGACCGGGAGCGTGTACCACACGCGCACGGCCTGTCCATTCTGACGGCCAGGAGTGAACTTGGGCAGCGACTTACAGACGCGTATAGCCTCGCGGTCCAAATCCTTGTCGACCGAACGAACGACCTTCACATCACCGACGTGACCGTCTTTCTCGACCACGAACTGTACGATGACCTTACCCTGGATATTGTTCTCCTGGGCCATGGTCGGGTACTGGAGATGCGATGAAAGATACTTCATCAGTGCAGCATCACCGCCGGGGAATGTGGGCGGCTGCTCAACCGACTTGAAGATTTCGTCTTTCTTGGGTTCTTCCTTCTTGACCGGCTCGGGCACTTCAACTTTGACCTGCTTGTTCAGGTTCTCAAGCTGTTCACGGCTGGTGTTATCGCTCTCGACGTTCTTGGCCGTGAAGACCTCTTCGGTCTTCTCAAGTTCGCTCTGCGACTTGATTTCCTCCTTGACTTCCTTGTCGGGGACGATGGCCAGCTCGGTCACCTTCTGCTGAGCGATTTCCTGCTCGGGCTCGATTTCGGGTTTCTTCTCTTCGATGATGGGCTCGTCGGGCTTTTCTTCTTCCTGCTCTTGCGAGAGGTCGAGAGCAACCTCCTTCTGACGTGCCTCATCGAGCAAGCGTTGCTGCTCGGCACGATACTCGTTGTACTTGGCCAGACCAAAAGCTCCGGCAGCTACAATGAGCAGTCCCACCAACGTATAGAGCACAGCCTTGTTGTGGCGTTTGGGAGTCTGCATTCGCATTTCATATGCGCCAAACTCTTTATTCTTGCCTTCAAATACAAGGTCGCACCATTCTTTTGATGTAAGATCTACATATGCCATAATAAGAATCTTCTTTAATCTGTTAATAAATAGCTCACACCAAAATTACTTGCGGGCACTCAGGTCAACACCCAACTTCGACAGCATAGTCGAGTCATCCTTGTTAAGGTTCTCGATACGCCAACGAGAGATATTGTTGATCTGCATCTCATCGAGCACAGCCACCACATCGGCATAACTAGCTTGCTTGGTGGGCTTAATCATGACGACAGGACGCTTGAGGTTGCTGTCATCCTGAATGGATTCGCGCTTCTTGTTATACTCCTCCTCAGTGATCTCACCGGCGCGCCATTTAGCCTTCTGCTCGTTGATGAGCTTGATAGCGTCCTTGTTGCGCTCGGTAAAGATGGCACGCAGAGTGCCTTCACCAGTTCCCTTCATGTTGCTCTCCTTGATGTTGAGGTTTTCAAGGTCGGGCTGTCCGTCGTAGTAGAAGAATCGCGCCGAGCTGGGATCGGCCATCATCACATCCTTGCCATCGATGAGCATCTTCTTAGATGAGCCATCGACAATGATGGTGAGAGCCTCACTCTGCTTGGCCTGCTCCTGGTCCTGTTGCTCAACCTTCTCGTTGGTGGGCAGTGCCACCGAGAGTGTCTGACTCTTAATCATCGTGGTACAGAGCATGAAGAATGTAATCAGAAGCATGTTCATGTCCACCATAGGAGTGAAGTCGATACGGGTATCGAACTTTTTCTGTCGACTTAAATCTTTCTTTGCCATATCTTATTCCTCCTCTGCTTTAAGAGCCGTCATCAGGCTAAACTTATTCATCTTGATAGTCTGCAAATTGTTCATCACGACCTGAACGCGGTCGTAAGGCGTATTTGCATCAGCTTTGATAGCAATACCAGTACCTTTTTTCATGTCGTCGGCAACACCAGCGTCCTCGAGTGCTTTGTACACCGCATTGACCCAGATTTGGAATTCGGTCGGGCGTGCGATGTCAAAGTTCTCTTCGATGGGTATACCACCCGTCTTGAGGGCTTTGTCACGTTCGTCGATCGGCATCTCAAGCCATTGCGTGAGTTTGCTCATGGGTACGCCGAATGCGTTCTGCTTGCGGAAGGCTTCGACATGTTGCTGATTGAGCGTCACCTTATTGGTGTGCGTCTCATTGTAAGCAGCGACAGCCTTCTTGAGTGCTTGTTCGCGCAAGTCCTCGCTCTTGAGAGTCGAGTCCTTGGTTCCGAGCAGCTCCAGGAAGATCTTTCCATCTTGAGCGACGAGTACCGACATCAGTTTTGAGTCAGGCACTTTCTTTTCGCTGACCGATGGAGGAGTGATCACCTGCACGGGTTCCTTCTGCAAGAACGTAGAAGTCAACATGAAGAAAGTCAACAAAAGGACGGTCACGTCCGACATAGCGGTCATGTCGATACGCGTCTCTTTTTTCTTAATTTTGACTTTTCCCATATTTCTTACAACTTGTTGGGTTTAATTGTTTCTGTTAATTAATTACGTGTATCGTCGCAAGATTAGTGAGTAGCGGCGAAGGTAGAAACGATCGAGAAACCAAGCTCGTCGATAGCATAGGTCATGTTATCGATCTTGTTGGTGTAGAAGTTGTAAGCGATAAGGGCCAGAGCAGCAGTTGCGATACCGAAAGCGGTGTTCACAAGTGCCTCAGAGATACCGGTCGACAGCTCAGTCGAGTCGGGAGCACCGCTCTGTGCCAGAGCCTGGAACGACTTGATCATACCGAGCACAGTACCGAGAAGTCCGATCAGCGTACCGAGAGTGGTCAGCGTAGCCACGATGGGGAGGTTCTGCTGCAGAGTCGGCATCTCAAGGGCTGTAGCCTCTTCGAGGGTCTGCTGGATGCTGGTGAGCTTCTGCTCCTTCTCAAGAGTGGTGTCCTTGTCCATCTCTTTGTACTTCTGGAGCGTGGCGTAAACGATAGCGCCAACAGTACCTTTCTGCTTGCGGCAGAGTTCCTCGGCCTTGTTGATGTCCTTGTCGCGAAGAGCGGCCTTGACGTTCTCAACAAACTTGGTGATGTTACCGCTGCCCTTAGCCTTTGCAAGAGCAATCCAGCGCTCGACGGTGAGCACAATCACGGTGAGCAAGCAAGTCAACAGAACCGGCACGATGATACCTCCCTTATAGACAGTACCGAGCAGGTTAAGCGGTGCGTTGGCATTGTTGCCATCCTTGAAGTTGGAACCGGCACCAAAGACGAACAAGTAGATGCATACTGCGAGAATAAAGCAAATCAAGATGACAATCGATGCACTCTTGATACCGCCTACGTTGCTGCTGACTTCCTTTTTGGGAGCAGTCTTAGGCGCGGGAGCCTGAGGCTTCTGGATGTTAGTTTGTTCAGCCATAATTTTAAGATAAAATTAAGTTGTTAAAAAATGATTAATTAATAAAGTTATTTGTTTTTGTTTTATATAGCGTTAAATGGTGTTTTGTCGGCAGGAAAGACATCCATCGAACACATCGATGCTGCGCATTCCTATCTTGTTGTTACACATAACATTGTGCGAGTTCATGGGTCTCTTGGCGCGTCCAAAAAGCCTATATCGCTCACAAAATTAACGCAAAAGTATTACAAATATTTGAAAATGGCAAACTCTTGACAAAAAATTTCATCATTTTTTGCGCTTTTTGCCATTTTGTCACCATGGTGGCATATTCGCAGCCCATCGCTCAAACTCCAATAAACACAAATTATGTTAGAAAGTAGAGTGAAGATGGGGTGTATGTGGGATTTTTTGAGTACTTTTGCCGAATATTTTGTCGCTACAGTAAATTATCAAATCAACATATCGCATGGCAATAATTAGATTGAAAAAAGGTTATGACCTGAACCTGAAGGGTCGCATCGTGGACCCAGCCATAGGTGAAGCGTCGACCAGTGAGCTCTATGCCATTGTGCCCGATGATTTTACGGGCTTGACCCCGCGCATGGACAAACGCGAGGGAGAGCGTGTGCGGGCTGGGGAGCCACTGTTTCACGACAAGACCTATGATCAAATCAAGGTTACCTCGCCTGTGAGCGGTGTGGTGAAAGAGGTGCGCCGTGGCTTACGCCGCCACATCGACGCCATCGTCATCGCACCCGACAACCAGGCCAATGTGGTGACACACGACACCAACGGCGACGTTCGGTCGGTGCTACTTGAGTCGGGGCTGTGGGCAATGCTTCGCCAGCGTCCCTACGACATAGTTCCGTCGCCCGACGTGCGTCCCCGCGACATCGTGGTCACCGGGTTTGACTCAGCGCCACTAGCTCCCGACTTGCTACTGGTGCTTGGCGACGACAAGCAGTATATTAATAAAGGTGTAGAAGTGCTGCACGGTCTGACCGACGGCAATGTGTACCTGGGCTTCAAGCCCGGCAATGAGCTGGAAGTGGACGGTGCTGTCGTCAACACGTTCCGTGGCCCCCACCCTGCCGGCAACGCCGGAGTGCAGCTGGCCAACGTCAAGCCCGTGAACAAGGGCGAGGTGGTGTGGACGCTCGACATCGTGACACTGGCCCGCATCGGCCGCCTGTTCAGCACCGGCCAGGTAAGCCACGACACCATTGTGGCCCTCACGGGCGAATGCGTGGACACACCCCACTATGTGCGCGCGACGATGGGTTGCCAGATGCGCAGTCTGCTGGGCGATTTAGACCCGAGCGACACACGCATCATCAGCGGTAACGTCTTGAGTGGCTACCGCGTTGAGGCCGATGGCTTCTTGCGTGCTCCCTATCGGCATGTGACCGTTATCCCCGAAGTGGCGAAGCCCGACGAGTTTATGGGATGGGCTTCATTGTGTCCGAGCCGCTTCAGCATCTACCGCACATTTACCAGCTGGCTCACCGGCAAACGCGAGGTGAGCATGGATGCGCGTGTCAAGGGCGGTGAGCGTGCCATTGTGCGCACCGACGAGTATGACGACATGCTACCGATGGACATCTATGCCGAGTTTTTGATTAAGGCCATCATCACGTTTGACATCGACAAGATGGAACAGCTGGGAGTCTATGAGATTGCCCCGGAAGATTTTGCCCTAGCCGAGTATGCCTGTACGAGCAAGCTAGAATTGCAGCGCATTGTGCGTGAGGGCCTAGACCGCTTGCGCAACGAGATGTGCTGATAGTTAATAGTTTAAAGTTAATAGTTTAAAGTGATAGTCAAGAGATGAAAGCTTTAAGAAAATATATGGACAAGGTCAAGCCTCAGTTTATGCCTGGGGGCCGGCTGCAGAAGTTGCAGTCGGTGTACGACGGCATGGAGACTTTCTTGTTCACGCCCAACACGACGTCGCAGTCGGGGGCACACATCCATGACGGCAACGACCTGAAGCGCACCATGATTACCGTGGTAGTTGCGTTGCTGCCATGTTTGTTGTTCGGAATGTATAACATCGGCTACCAGCACTATCTGTCCATCGGACAGGCCGATGCCTCGTTCTGGTCGATGTTTGTGTATGGACTGGTGGCTATGCTGCCGTGCATTGTGGTCAGTTATGCTGTGGGCTTGGGCATCGAGTTTATAGGTGCGCAGATTCACCACAAGGAGATTCAGGAGGGTTTTCTGGTCTCTGGTATACTGATTCCTCTCATTGTGCCCATCAACACTCCGCTATGGATGGTGGCAGTAGCCACGGCATTTGTGGTGATTTTTGCCAAAGAGGTGTTTGGCGGCACTGGTATGAACATCTTCAACGTGGCTCTAGTGACACGCGCCTTCCTATTCTTTGCCTATCCGTCGCACATGAGCGGCGACAAGGCCTTTGTCAAGACGGACACGGCTTTCGGTCTGGGCGACGGCACTGTTGCCGACACCTTCACCGGTGCCACCCCACTGGGACAGATAGCGACCCATGTGGGCGACACGCTACAATTAAATAATGTGGTGGGTGAGCCCATCAGCACTTGCGACGCGTTTATGGGTCTGATTGCCGGTTCGCCCGGCGAGACATCGATGGTCGCCATCCTTATTGGTGCGGCAATCCTGCTGCTGACCGGTGTGGCATCGTGGCGCATCATGTGTTCGGTGTTTGCTGGCGGCCTAGCGATGGGCGCGCTGGTACATGCTTTTGCCACACCCGCCTATGCCGCCTCGCTGCTCGACCCGCTGAGCCAGTTGTGCTATGGCGGCTTTGCCTTTGCCGCGGTGTTTATGGCCACCGACCCTGTGACAGGTGCCCGCACCCACATCGGGCAGTATGTCTACGGCTTTCTGATAGGCGTATTTGCCATCCTGATTCGAGTGTACAATGGTGGTTATCCCGAGGGTGCAATGCTTGCCGTGTTGCTGATGAACGCATTTGCCCCGCTGATCGACCACTGTGTCGTTTCGTTCAACATCAAGCGCCGCCTGGGTCGCGTCGCTGCTAAATAATGGAGGGCCAGAGCAATGAATAAGAACAGTAATTCCTATCAGATAATCTACTCGGCCATTATGGTCGTACTGGTGGGTGCCGTGCTGGCGCTCATCTACATGAACCTCAAGCCCAAACAGGACGAGAACATCGCCAACGACACGCGCAGCCAAATCTTGGGGGCGCTGCACATCACAGCCGCGAGCGACGACGAGATTCCTGCCACCTACGAGAAATATGTCACCCAGGACCTGCTGGTCGACCACAAGGGCAACGTGGTGGACTCGGCAAAGAACTGCGCCTTCACGGTCAACATGAAGAAGAACATGAAGTTGGCCGAAGCCGAGCGTCAGTTGCCGGTGTTGAAGTGCACCCTGGACGACGGTAGCATCAAGTATGTCATCCCCGTCTACGGTGCCGGTTTGTGGGGTCCCATCTGGGGCTATGTGGCCGTCGATGCCGATGGCAGCACCATCTATGGTGCCGATTTCTCTCATGAGAGCGAGACCCCGGGGTTGGGCGCACGAATCACCGAGGATGCCTTCCAAGACCAGTTTGTGGCCAAGAAGCTGTATCAGGACGGTGAGTTCAAGAATGTGAGTGTGATGAAAAAGGGCCAGAAGCCGACCGACGGCAGCGACTATGTCGACGCCATCAGTGGTGCCACTATCACCAGCCGCGGTGTGTCGACGATGATGCACCAGTGCCTGAAGGCCTACGACCCCTTCTTCAAGAAACTGCAAAGTGCAACCGAATAAAACGCAATGACTATGCTGAACAAAAAGAACAAAGAAGCACTGTTCAATCCGCTGTCGAAGGACAACCCCGTACTAGTACAGATATTGGGCATTTGCTCGACGCTGGCTGTGACGGTGAGTCTTGAGCCAGCCATCGTGATGGGCATCTCGGTGATATGCGTGCTGGCCTTCAGCAACGTGATTATCTCACTGATACGCAACACTATCCCCTCCACCATCCGTATCATTGTGCAGCTGGTAGTTGTGGCTGCACTGGTAATTATCGTCCAACAAGTGCTCATCGCCTACAACTACGAGGTGAGCAAGCAGCTGTCGGTGTTTATCGGCCTGATTATCACCAACTGCATCTTGATGGGCCGTCTGGAGGCTTTCGCACTGAACAACAAGCCGTGGCCATCGTTTCTCGACGGCATTGGCAACGGTCTGGGCTACACGATCATCCTGGTGATTGTAGCCTTCTTCCGCGAGCTGCTGGGCAGTGGCACGCTGTTGGGCTATCAGGTGATTCCGCAGTGGTGCTATGACCACGGCTATGAGAACAATGGCCTGATGATTCTGCCGCCGATGGCCTTGATTACCGTGGCGTGCATCATCTGGGTACACCGTGCACGCAACGCCGAGCTTCAAGAGAATTAACGGCTTTTTGCAAGCCTTGGCTTGCAATACGGAACAATTGATTTTCAATTCTCAATTTTCAATTAAGAAGATATGGAAGAACTTAATTTGTTTGTCAAGTCGATTTTTATCGACAACATGATATTCGCCTACTTCTTGGGCATGTGCTCGTTCTTGGCCGTATCCAAGAATGTGAAGACAGCCCTGGGGCTGGGTGTGGCAGTGACCTTCATGCTGGTGGTGACCATGCCCATCAACTTCTTGCTCGACCGCTATGTGCTGCAACCGGGCGCGTTGAGCTGGTTAAGCCCTAGCCTGGCCGATGTGGACCTGAGCTTCCTGGGCCTGATTATGTTTATCGCCGTGATTGCCAGTGGCACACAGCTTGTGGAGATGGCCGTGGAGAAGTTCTCTCCGTCGCTGTATGCGTCGTTGGGCATCTTCCTGCCGCTGATTGCGGTGAACTGCGCCATTCTGGGCGGCGCGCTGTTCATGCAGCAGAAGGACTTCCCGTCGGCATGGACCGCTACCGTCTACGGCCTGGGCTCGGGCATCGGCTGGCTGCTGGCCATCGTGGGGCTTGCCGCCATCCGCGAGAAGATAGCGTACAGCAACATCCCCGCTCCGCTGCGCGGTGTGGGCATCACATTCATTATCACTGGACTCATGGGCATCGCGTTCATGAGCTTCCTGGGCATTAAACTCGGATAATCACTATTATGTTACTACTGGATATAACAACAACCACTGTCATCACCAGTGCGGTGATATTCTTGATTCTGACCCTGTTTCTGGTGATTGTATTGCTTACTGCCCGGCACTATCTGGTGCCAAGCGGCAAAGTGAAAATCAATATCAATGGTGGCACCAAGGAGCTGGAGGTAGACACCGGAGCCAGCCTGCTGAGCACACTGCAGAGCCAGGGTGTGATGTTGTCGAGTGCCTGTGGCGGCAAGGGCAGCTGTGGGCAATGCAAGGTTCAAGTCGTGGAAGGAGGCGGCGAGATTCTCCCCACCGAGACCGTCCACTTCTCGCGCAAGGAGCAGCAAGACCATTGGCGCCTGGGTTGCCAGGTCAGGGTCAAGGACAACCTGCAGATTCAAGTGCCCGACTCGGTGCTTAGCGTTAAGGAGTATGAGTGTACGGTGGTGAGCAACAACCTGGTGTCGTCGTTCATCAAGGAGTTTATTGTGGCCCTGCCTCCCGGCGAGCACATGGACTTTATCCCCGGCTCATACGCTCAAATCCGTATCCCGACCTACGAGATGGACTACGACAAGGACATAGACAAGGAGTCGCTGGGCGAGTACCGCGAGACTTGGGAGAAATACAACATGTTCTCGCTCAAATGCCGCAACACCGAGCCTACCATCCGCGCCTACTCGATGGCCAACTACCCCGCCGAGGGCGACCGATTCATGCTGACGGTGCGCATCGCCACCCCGCCATTCAAGCCCAAAGATCAAGGCGGCGGCTTCCAGGACGTGATGCCTGGCATCGCATCGAGCTACATCTTCACACTCAAGCCTGGCGACAAGGTCATCATGAGTGGCCCCTACGGCGATTTCCACCCCATCTTCGACTCCAAGAAGGAGATGATCTGGGTGGGCGGTGGCGCTGGCATGGCCCCGTTGCGCGCGCAAATCATGCACATGACGCGCACGCTCAACACGCGTGACCGCGAGATGCACTACTTCT
>JAFUVK010000069.1 GCA_017477555.1 Muribaculaceae bacterium | reverse complement strand
TTGCCCAGCATCATGTTGATCACGCCATTGACATCGGCCACATCGACCTTGTCATCGTCGGTGACATCGCCGCGGATGACCACATTGCTGACGTTGAAGAAGTTCTTCCACACCTCGGCGTCCTTATAAGTGTCGATGGCCGTTCGCGGCACATAGAGTGTGGCTCCAGTGAACGTCGCATTGCCGAATGTCTCGCTGTCGCACACGGGCGGCACGGTGTTGAGGCTGGTGACGACAACGAGGGCATCATCGTTCCAGAACGACCGCCATCCAATCTGTGCCACACTCTTGCCCAGCGTCACCCGCTCGATGGACGACTCACGGAACACTTCTTGTCCGATGGTGACAACTTTGTCGGGTATGACAATCTCCTTGGCCGAGCACTGATAGAACGCCTTGTCGGGTATGGCCGTGAGGCTCTTGCTCAGTTGCACAGTCTGAAGCTGGCTGCACCCTTGCAGGTATTTTGGGGCAATCTGTGTGACGTTGTTGCCCATGACGATGGTTTGCAGCTTGGTTGAGTAGAATGGCGGGTCGGTCGACTCGATGGTACGCCCCTGGTAGACGGTGTAAGGGTTGTCGAGGTGGAAGAACGAGCCGTTGCCATAGTCTTCACGCCCCAGCATCTTGAGCGTCCGTGGGGAGTCCTCGATATTGATTTCGGTGATCTGGCGCGAGTAACGGAAGCTGTTGCTATAGAGCGAGTCGAGGCTGGCGGGCAAGGTGAGCGAGGTGATATCGATGGCATTGAAGGCCCGATCCATGATAAACTGCACCCCATGCCCCAGGTCGAGCTGCTCGATGCCGGCATTCTCAAATGCCTGACTGCCGACGACGCGCATCGAGTTGGGCAGCACGAGCTGCTTGAGTCCGGTGCAGTAATTGAACGCCCGGCGGCCAACATTGGTCACTCCCTCCATCAGGGTCAGTTGAACCACTCGTTTGTCGTTGTAGAAGAGTTCATCGTTCATCTGCGTCATCTTGGGCGAGATGGTAACCCGCTTTTCCGGCCCGTTGTCGCTGCTGTTGAACAGCATGGTCTTGCACACGTAGTCGCGACCCAGATAGATGTCCTGGACCGGACTCCAGTCGAAGGGTCTATCATACCAACGGTCGACCTCAAACTCGATGGGCTGGTCGCCATCGGCCAGCGTGACCTGCTTGAGCGCCGTGCAAGCTCTGAACACATTGGACGTGACATAGGTGACAGTGCCGGGGATGGTGATGGCTGTGAGGTTGGGCGCGTTGATGCACTCGCCCGAGTTGCCGATGAACTCCAGCCCATCGGGCAGTGTGAGCTGCTGCACGGTGGAGCCACCGCTGGCAAAGAGTTTGTTGCTCCAGATTCCCACCACGGGATAGCTCTTGCCCTGGATGGTGACGTGGTCGGGCAGCACCACATTACCCTGCTCAAAGACCCTTAAAATGGCTGCGATGGAGCGTTCTGCGCTATAGTAGACACAGAACGCATACTGCAGGGGTTCTTCGTCTGAGATACCCTGCGCGTTGGCATCAAGGTAGTAAATCTCCAGATTGACCGTTCCGTATCCGGGCAAATCTTGGTTGACCGCTGTTGCCACCAGGCCCAAACCCAGCACAAACAGCATCATCAGTAATTTTCTTTTCATAGCACACAAAATTTAGAGTGAATAATCGTTGCTCGTCATTGCCTGCAATGGAGGCCTTGACGTTGGCTACGCAAAATTACTGTCGCGGCGGTGCTGATGGGCTAACAAATTACCAAAAACGACTGACATTTTTAAAAATGTCAGTCGTTTTGAAGTTTTTAGGAGGTTCAGTTCTAGTTCTTGCCGAGCATGATGTTGATCACGATGTTGACATCCTCGACACCAACCGAGCCGTTGCCGTCGAGGTCGGCACCGGTGTTAGTGCCTTGTCCGAGCATGGTGTTGATTACAGCATTGACATCCTCGACACCCACCGAGCCGTTGCCGTCAACATCGCCGGGCACGTCGGGACCAGGGTGGTCGCCCTCTTCGCGGAGCCGTCCGTTGATGTAAAAGCCGTAGAGCGCGTTCTCTTCCCAAAACATCTCGTCTTCGGGTGCGTTGCAGAACTTGTCAATGTAGGCCTGCAGCTGCCCCACCGGCACATAGACCGTGGCGGGGATGAACTCTCCGGTGAAGCTTCCCTCCTCATCGATGTGGTTGAACACTTCCCATCCGATTTGCATCTGCGATGCCGGCACGCGGATATGTATCTCCTCGAGCCCGTCGCAGTTGACAAACGACGCATAGTCGATGCGGCGCACATTGTTCAGGTCGATGGTCTTGAGATTGGTGCAGCCCAGGAAGGCTGCCATCTGGATGATCTCGACATTGTCGGGAATGGTGACGCCGGTGATGGCCGTGTTTCCCGAGGCCATGCTCTCCCAGTTGCGGAAAGCTCCGGCTCCGATGACGCGCACCGGCTCTCCGTTGATCTCGTTGGCAATCACGACATGGCCCGTGGCCGCCTGTCCCTCGGTGAGAATCCACTCGAGTCCCTCGTAGTCGTCGTAGGTCACCGCCCAGTTGTCGTAGTCGTAGGTATAGACCAGTCCGTTGTCGCCATTGAACTGGTCATATTGCTCGGCCTTGTTCTGTGCGCCGGCCGTCAGCGCTGTGGCCATGATGGCCATGAGATATAACTTTTTCATTGCTTGTTGAGATTTTTTGAATTTGTTGAGGTTCTAGATTTTCTAGAGATTCTAGATTTTCTAGAGATTTTTGCTGAATTAAGCATTGAGGTTGAGCCACTCCTTGGGTGTGAGTCCGATGACGGATTTGAACACACGGAAGAATGAGGTCTCGTTGGCGAAACCTGATGCCAGTGCCACCGCCGACATCTTGACATCGGGTTGCTCGCGCATCATGCGTTGCGCATGGTCGATGCGGCAGCGGTTGACCAACTGCGAGAACGAGCAGTCGCGCTCGGCCTTGATGCACCGCGAGACCCTGACCGTACTAGCATCGAGCATGACCGCCAGGTCCGATAGCTTAAAGTCGGGCTGGAGATAGACTTGCCGCTCTTGCATGAGCTGGTCGATGCGCTGCATCAATTCCTGCCTTTGCCGACCTGCAGCCTGTCCGTCATGCTCCAAAGCTTCGGCATTGCCTTGCTGTCGGGCTCGCCTGCCTCCCCAGACCACCACTGCGCCAATTGCCGCCACAGCCAGCAGTCCGCCCCAGAAGATCCATCGCCAGCCGGCCTGTTCGGCCCGGACATGTGCTACATGGAGCCTGACGACTGTCGCGAATGGTGTATAGTTGGAGTTAGGACTGCCACCAGTGACCACCAGGTCGCCCTCGGGCGAGAGCGCTGTCGCAGCTTCAATCCATGGATGATTGAACGGCTCGGAGTAGTAGAGCGTGACCGGCGCCCCGCGGGTGGGCGACGCCTTGCCATAGTCGACCGCCGCGACATAGAGGCGTGTGTCCTTGCCAAATCCTACGAGATAGGCCCTGCGCGCCTTGCGGTCGACCAGCATCTGCCCATAGCTGATTTCGCTCCATGGCGAGCGCATGGGTATGGGACATGCCGTACCCAGCAGTTCGAATTGCTTTCCCAGCACCCTGATGATGCCCACCTGCCCATCGGCGTTGGCGGCCGGAACCAAGTACTCGTACCTGCCCTGGCCCTTGTCGCCGACGAAGAAGTCCATTTCTCCCCGCACCATGAAGATAGGGCTCCACTGCCCCAGCAGCGGCACGTCGAAAGGCTCGCCGCGGTAGCAGTCGACCGTCGTGCAGAATTGCTGCGTTCCGTGCGTGTCAATGCCTCCGAAGATGATGGCTTCGTCACTGGCCACCTGGAGCACCACAGGAGCGGATCGCTGCATCGTCACCGGCTTGACCGAGTCGCTGCGGCTCTTTCCGTCGAAGCACTCGATGTAGTCGTCATTATACCAGTTGCCGGCAATGACCACCTTGCCCTGCGCCAATTCGGCCGCCGAGGCGAAGGCGCGCTTCTTGTCGAGGCAGGAAAAGCCCTGAAAAGTACGTGTTGCGGGGTCATAACGCTCGACGGTGAATGTCTGCCCGATGCCCAGTTCACGCTCCAGGCCGCCAATGAGCAAAATCTGCCCTGCCGACAACCTGACGCAGGTGCCACAGTCGTGGGTGTAGACCATGTTGAGCGTGTGCCAGGTGTTGTTGGCCAGATATTCGGCCGTGGGCGTGGGAACAAAGCCCGAGGTGTGTCCGCCCATGACCACAAGTTCATCGCCTACGTACATCGCCTGATGTCCGGATCGCGGGATGCGCATTTCGGGCAGATGGTCGATCTGCATCTTGACCACCGAATAGACCACGCCCGTGGTGTCGCCGGCGGCCAGGGCCGTCAGCGCCACCATGATGTGGCACAGGAGTATGAGCAATCGGCGGTTCATGCCGCAAAGTTACGGTTTTAAATTGAGAGTTAAGAATTAGGAAGGAAGAATTAATTCAAGTTTCGCAAGTCAGTTCCCCCTCTAAGTTAGAGGAGGTTAGGGGGAGTGTGTCAGCCCGCAAATCAGCACTATCAGTGCCAAAAGCGGGTGAAAACATCATACCACCCCCAACCCCTCCTATCTTAGGAGGGGAGCTAAATACACTTTTTGCTACTAGCTGTAAGCACATTACCCAACTTGCGAAACTTGAGTTAAGAATTAGGAAGGAAGAAAAGATGAGAGAGCCAGCCTAGAGACCGTGACCAGCCGGCCCTCTCTAAATCTTCTCGAAAGGCTCGGAGAGCCCGAGACTCATCCATCACTTGCCGAGCATGATGTTGATGATGATGTTGATGTCGGCGATGTCAACCTGTCCGTTTCCGTTAAGGTCCAACCCCTCTACCTCTTGTCCGATTTTGCCCAGCATGGAGTTAATGATGATGTTGATGTCACCGATGTCGACCGAGTCATTGCCATCGACGTCGCCGCGCTTGACAATCTTCTGGATGTTAGAGAACAATTCCCAACCTGTGGCAGCCTGATAGGCGGCAATCGAGTTCTTGGGCACATAGACCGGAATGTCCTTGTTGACATTGTAGAACACGTCGGCGCTGGGGCATGTGGGCACTGTGGTGGCTGCGCTGGTGATCTTGGTGAGTTTCTTGCAGTTCTCAAACTCACTGTCGTTGAGCGGCCCCACGGCGACGCCCAGGGTGAGTTCGCCCACCAGGCTGGCGCGCAGCGGTGGGTCGGCCAAGCTTACGCCGGCGTCATCATCGGCGTGCAGGTCGTAGTTGCGGCCCATGTAGCAGGTGAAACCCTCAGCGAAGTCAGTGAACAGACCTTGCTGGAAGCCGCGGTAGTGCTGCACCCACAGCGGCGTGGCGCTGTCCTCGATGGTGAGCGTCTTGACCCCGGTCATGCCCTGGAACGCCAAGACGTTGATGCTCTGCAGGCTGGCCGGCAGCGTCAGGCTGGTGACCTTCTTGCAGTCGCGGAAGGCATTCTCGGCGATGGTCTTCACCCCCTTGCCCAGGTCGAGCGCGACCATCGAGGTGTCGTAGGCAAACGCCTGAACACCGATGGCCGTGACCTTGTCGGGCACAGTAAAGCCGGTGAGCATCTCGTTGTTATAGAACGCTCTCTCGGGAATCTCGGTGATGTTCTTGCTCGGCGTGACCGTGGTGAGCAGTTTGCAGTTGTCAAACTCGTAGATGTTCAATGCGGTGACCTGGTCGCTCATGGTGACCTTGCCCACCTTGCTGGCGCGCAGCGGTGGGTCGGCCAAGCTCACGCCGGCATCATCATCGGCGTGGAGGTCGAAGTTGCGGCCCATGTAGCAGGTGAAGCCCTCGGCGAAGTCAGTGAACAGACCGTGCTGGAATGCGCGGTAGTGCTGCACCCACAGCGGCGAGGCGCTGTCCTCGATGGTGAGCGTCTTGACCCCGGTCATGTCCTGGAACGCCCAGACGTTGATGCTCTGCAGGCTGGCCGGCAGCGTCAGGCTAGTGACCTTCTTGCAGTCGCGGAAGGCACCCTCACCAATGGTCTGCACGCCGTTGCCCAGGTTGAGTGTCACCAACTCGCCATCATAGCGGAAAGCGTAATCGGCAATGCTCTTGACACTGCCAGGAATGGTTACCGAGGTCAGTGCCGTGCAGTACTCAAACGCCCCCTTGCTGATTGCCGTCAGACCCTCATGGATAGTCAGGTTGTTCAGTTTTGGCATGTCGTAGAACAGATACTCGGGCAGGGTGCGCACGGCACCAGTGATGGTCACGTTCTTGAGGTTGGCAGCACACGGAAAATTGCTGTAGCTGAAGAACGCCCCATCACACTCAATGTTGCGCCCGATGGTGACTGTGGTGAGCGGCATGCTGCTGCACAAGCCTGCGCCGTAAGTCTTGTAGCCCTCGACGTGCAGTGGTGTGGTGGCGTTGTCGGCGAGGGTGAGTGTCGTGACGGCGGTGCACTTGTCCAGCGCCCAGACCGAAATCCACTTGAGCGACGCGGGCAGCTTCAGGCTGGTGAGCGCCTCCAGGTTGAGGGCGTAGTCGCCATAGATGAACTCATATCCCTCAGGGATGTTGAGTGTAGTGAGGTTCTGAGTGCCATCGCGGAAGATGTTATTGCTGCCCGGCTTGTACAGCCCCACCACCTTGTGGCTCTTGCCGTCGATGGTGACTGTTGTGGGCAGGGTGAGCGAATTGCCCTGGATGGGCGACGCACTGAAGCCTTCCACCCAGCAGATCATGGCGATGGACAGATTGCTGTTGTACTTGAACCAGTAGTTGGCCCGGCCCTCGTAACTGTCATTGACGGGGGTTGCCCCCGAGCCGTCGAACATGGCGTAGTAGTCGCTCAGCGCCACGTCACCGTAGATGGGTATCTCGGTGGCATTGACGCCGATTGCCATGATGGCGGCCAACATTGCGAAAAGTAGCTTTTTCATCATAACATTAATTATTAAAGGTGAATAAATTATGAATTATCACGAATTGCGTTCTTGCCCCTACTGCTCTCGGCAGCGGCAACCGATATGCAAAATTAGGCAGAATGCAAGTAAAAGCCACTTACAATTGTATCGGGTAGGTCGGGGAGCGAGAGTTTTGGCTTTCGCTCCCTTTCCTCCCACACCACCGTACGTGCCGTTCGGCATACGGCGGTTTGGCTTGTTTTCAGAGGTGTCTTTTCAGGCCACCTCCCATCGTTCTTGATTTCT
>JAFUVK010000046.1 GCA_017477555.1 Muribaculaceae bacterium | reverse complement strand
CAGGGGTGGGGTTTGGAACCATCAGGCCGAACAGGGTGGAATGGCGATATGCGCATGAGAGGGACGCTTGGGTGTCTGCCGCCCTTTCAGGGCTTGGATGGCGGGCGGGCATCTATACCGGGGTTGCGCTATCGCTACACCCCGGCCTGTGTTCTGCCAGCCCTTCGGGCTTACTGTTGAGCAATAATGTCAGGGGAGCAGACCGCAGACGCGCTGCATTATGAATTATGTTATGTGCATTTATGAAGGAAAAACTGGTTGCCTACTCTTGCAAACAGCTGACAGTCAGCAAGTATAATCGCTGAATAAATATCCCTATTGGCAACCCTTCAGCAAATCTTGCCACATCTCCCCTCCCCCGACCAGGGGAGAGGGGCTGCCGCCACCCACCGCAGCCCTACATTCGGCCTCGCTATTAATAGCCAACAATTTAGAGTCGCTCAAGCGCGCTCAGCCCGAAACTCGAGGCCTGAAACTCTCAACAATTTTGTACAAGTCGGGAAAAATGATTACTTTTGCCGAAAATTACTCACTTTTCTGATGTAGTTAAGAAGTTAAGTAGTTAAATGGAGTTAAGGAGAGGTGGCGGTAGGGACGGCACCCCTGTGCCGTCCGCCTCCAGGCTGCATTCAACATTACCTTTTGCCGAGGCGGACGGCATAGGAACCACGAAGTGCTCGCGACCGAACGGGAGCCCGAAGGGCAAGCGCAACGCGCGCAGCAATGCCGTCCCTACAGCCGCCTTGGCAGTTCATACTTCCCTACGTCCCTACAGCCGCCTTGGCAGTTCCTGCTACCCTTCTGTCGCTACTAGCCCCAGTGGGCAACAAGAGATTCGTCTTAACTAAATAACTACTTTACTCCTTTAACTACCGAAAAGCAGCTACTCCAGAAAGTTAATAGATTATGGCAAAGACAACCAACAAAACGGTGTTCTACTGCAAGAACTGTGGGGCGGAGTCGCCCAAGTGGGTGGGCCGGTGTCCAGCCTGCGGCGAGTGGAACACCTATATCGAGGAGCCGGTGGCACCGAAGAGCCAACGGAGCACCAAGTATGGTGCCGACGGCACGCAGCGCGAGGCGGCACGGCCGGTGAAGATTTCGCAAATCAAGGCCGAGGAGCTGCCGCGCATCAAGTTGCCCAGCGGTGAACTCAACCGAGTGCTGGGCGGAGGCCTGGTGCCGGGCAGCATCGTGCTCATAGGCGGCGAGCCGGGCATAGGCAAGAGTACGCTGGTGCTGCAGAACGTGCTCCGCATCCGCTCGCGGCGCGTGCTGTATGTCAGTGGTGAGGAGAGTGCGCAGCAGCTGCGCATGCGTGCCGACCGCATCGCCGGCAGCCAGATGGACTGCGAATGCTACCTGCTGTGCGAGACCTCGCTCGAGAACATCTTCGCCAGCATTCGCGCCGACCGTCCCGACCTGATCATCGTTGACTCAATCCAGACCATCGCCAGCGATGAGCTGGAGAGCGCGGCCGGCACAGTGAGCCAGGTGCGCGAGTGTGCGGCAGCCTTCCAGCGCTATGCCAAGGAGACGGCCACACCGGTCATCCTCATCGGACACATCAACAAGGAAGGCTCCATCGCCGGCCCCAAGGTGCTGGAGCACATAGTGGACGCGGTACTGCAGTTTGAGGGCGACCGCAATTACATGTACCGCATCTTGCGGTCGATCAAGAACCGCTTTGGCAACACGAGCGAGATAGGCATCTATGAGATGAAGGAGGATGGCCTGCGCGAGGTGACCAACCCCAGCGAGATGCTGCTGTCGCAGACCGACGAGCCACTGTCGGGCACCACCATCGGGGTGACCATCGACGGCACCCGACCCTTCCTGATTGAGGTGCAGGCCCTGGTGAGCACGGCGGCCTATGGCACGGCGCAGCGGTCGGTCACGGGCTTTGACCAGCGCCGCATGAACATGCTGCTGGCCGTGCTGTAGAAGCGCGTGGGGTTTAAGCTGGCACAGAAGGACGTGTTTCTGAACATCGCCGGCGGCATCAAGGTGGCCGACCCGGCGATGGACCTGCCCATCATCTGCGCCATCTTGTCGAGCAACGTGGACATGACCATCAATCGCCAAGTGTGCTTCAGCGGCGAGGTGGGCCTGTCGGGCGAGATCCGGCAAATCACGCGCATCGAGCAGCGCATCGGCGAGGCACAGAAGCTGGGATTCGAGGCCATCGTCATTCCCAAGCACAACCTTAAGGGAGTGAAACGCGACGGGTTCACCATCCGGCTGGTGGAGGTGAGCAAGGTCGAGGAGGCTTTCCGCTATTTGTTCGGGTAACAATTACCGCAAAATGCAGGGCTGCGCCGCAGGCACAGCCAGAAGCGAGGTGAGCCTCTGTTCTCCCCTCCTCTGGCAGGGGATACGACTTGTGACATGATTTTTTTACCGATGAATTAAAAATAAGTTGTACCTTTGCAGCAATTTTCAGCAAAAGTTGCCGAATGGCTACAAAAAAAGACATTACCCTAAAAAAACATAACAACATGAGAAAGACTTATTGGATGCTTGCTTCTGTGATGATGGCGGCAATGAGCATCAGCGCACAAGACACCGCGGTGCAACCCTACATCGAACTTGACCAATTGCCCAAATTGATCAACATCATGCCCGAGCCACCGGCATTCGACAGTCCGGAGTTCGCCAACGATGTGGTACGCTACTGCTGGGGAAAGCAGCAGCGCCAGGACTCTGAGCGTGTGGCCCAGGCGATAGCCGATGCTGAGTGGGACGACCACGTCAAGCTGTATCAACTGTGGAAAGAAGCCTTCGGACTGGAGATCGACCCGGCAAATACTCCCGAAATCTGGACACTGCTGGAAAACAGTCTGGCCACAACCGACCCGATGCGCAAGGAGACCAAGGCTCACTACAAGCGGCAGCGCCCATTTGAGCGCTTCGACGACACGATGCCGTCGCATGAGGAGGACGAGCTGCGCGGTGAGGGCAGTTATCCCAGCGGGCACAGCCTGCGCGGATGGACCATCTCGCTGTTGCTGGCCCAGATAGCCCCCGAGCGCGCCGACCAGGTGTATAAGCGCGGTTGGGACTACTGCACGAGCCGCGTCATCGTGGGCGCTCACTGGCAGAGCGATGTCGACAACAGCCGCACAGCAGCCAGCATCGGCTTCTGCGCACTGCAGGGCAGCGAGGAGTTTATCGCACAGATGAGAAAGGCTCAGGCCGAATACACCGCCAAGACGCAGGGGTCGTCGGCAATTAGCGCAGTGAGCGCACAGAACCCTGCCCTACCCTCGCGAGCCTACAACCTGCAAGGCCAGAGCGTGGCAGCCGACTATCACGGCATCGTGATTGAAAAGGACAGAAAGCGGATCAGATAGACAGCTGACAGCGAACAGCTGACAGCGAACAGTAGACAGCGAACAGCGAACAGTAGACACAGCAAACTGTTCGCTGTTCGCTGCTTATAGTGGCAGTGTGACGCGGTGGATGGTGCCCTCAACGAGCGAGCAGTAGACATCGCCGGTCGATGGGTCGACCTCGAAGCCGTTGACCTCGCTGCTGCCCATCTTGTAGCTCACCACGCGCTGGTGGGTGCGGGCATCGAACACGGCCAGCATGCCGCGGCGCGACCCCATGAAGATATAGCCCTTGTGCTCGAGGATGATGCACGGCGCGTGCTCGTAGCCGAAGCCGGCGTCGCCCTTCCACAGCTCCTGATAGTTATCGCCGGTGGACATGGCCACCAGCGTGCCGTCCATGGTCTTGGCGTAGGCCACACGGCCGTCGCTGCTGCGCCCCAAGCTCTCGCGCACCTTGTTGTCGTTCTTCTCGCGCCAGACTTGGCTGCCGTCACGGCGGTTCAGCGCGGTGGTCACACGGTCGGGTGCCACAATCACCACCTTGTCGGCTGTCACCACGGGCACCACGTTGCCGGGGCTGTAGAGGTTGGCGTTCTTGCCATTGTTCCACTGCCAGCGCAGCTTGCCAGTCTTGCGGTCGAGCACACGCAGGTAGGTGTCCCACGCGCCAAAGACCACGTCGGCGCCATCGACCACCGGAGCGGCCTGGCAGTAGTTGTTGATGTCGTTGTAGCTCCACAGCAGCCGGTGCCGCTTCACGTCCCACGCCTGGAAGGTCTTGTATCCACCCTGATATAGAACACCGTCGGCCACCACGCCATCGGCCACATAAGGCCCATCGGCCCGGTGCTCATACACAGGCTTGCCGGTTTTCTTGTCGAGCCACACCAGCCGCTTGTCGGCCGTGGGCAGCACGACATGCTTGCGGCCGACCGCCGGGCGCGCAAATAGCATGGCATCGGTCTTGTACTGCCACCTCACTTGGCCAGTGCGCTTGTCCAGTGCCTTGCCATAGCCCAGGGAGTTGCCGAAGTAGATGCACTGCTCATCAACCCCCAGCCGGGTGAAGATTGAGGCATCATCGGCATAGACCTGCTTCACCGCAAATCCTTGCGGCACCACGTTGAGGTCCTGCTGCGGCTGGAAATCGTCGTATTCGAGATTGATTTTATAGGCAAACTTCAGCTCCGGCTCATGAGCAATGGGCTTGTTGTAGACGTGTATCCAGTTGCGGTCCAGGTCCACGTTGAGCAGCGTATAGCCATAGTCGCCCCCTCCCATGTCCAGCGCGCGCACCATCAGTCCACTGATGCCGCATGTCTCATACTGTCGCCACGAGTGGTAATGTCCGCACTGGTGGGTGATCACGGGATACTTTTTGAGGACCCCAACATAGTCGCGGTAGTTGTCCAGGTCATCGAGAATCGGGTAGTGATTGACACTGAGCACACGCATGCCGGGCTTGACGCGCTCGTGGAGCGTCTTGTCGAGCCACAACAGGTCTTCCTGCTTGATGTGGCCGTCGCCCATCTTCATAAACGGCCCACAGTTCATGCCCACCACCACCAGGTGCCCCACCTCGAAGACAAATCGGTCATCGCCCCACAGGTCGTTGAACGTCTTGCAGGCACTCTGGCTCCAGTTGTTCTCGTGGTTGCCGGGGATAACATATAGCGGCTTGCTGATGCCGTCCAGTATAGCCTTGACATTTCGTAGCTGGACGTCGCTGCCTTCGTTAGTGAGGTCGCCGGTCATGAGCACGACATCGGCATCCCCGGCATTGATTTCGTCGACTGCCAGCCGCAGCTGCGCCTCGTTGGAGTTGCCTGGGGTAACATGAACGTCGCTCAGGATGGCAAACTTCTGGGCCTGCGTGGCCAGCGTCACCACGGCCAGCAGCAATAATAATAGTCTAAATCTCTTCATATTCGGGAGGGATGATTAGGATGGAATTTCTCGCCTGCTTATACAGTGGGCAGTGCTATACCGTTGAGCTGCCGGTAGAGGTTCAGGGCATAGACGTCGGTCATGGCACTGATGTGGTCGAGCACGGCCTGAATCTTCTCGAACAGCGTAGGGGCATGGACGTCGTACTGCTGTGGGAACTTGTTGAGCAACAGCTGCGAGTAGTTGCGCTCGGGGTGCAGCACGGCTTCTATAAGCTTGGACAGCAGCAGGTTGATGATGCGGTTTCCAGCCAGGTCGACATCCACCACATAGCTTGCTCGGTAGAGCTTGTCGTAGGCCAGACGGCTGCAGCGCTGGTAGCCCTGGGCGGCACGCGGTGCGATGTGATCGATGAGCGAACCGGTGAAAGTGCCTGCCATGATTTGCGGCTCGTTGTCGACAAAGGTCTTGGCGCACTCCTGCACGAGCAGTCCCACCGTACACGAGCGCAAGTATCCCACCTGCTCATTGGGGTCGGCCACATGAGTCATGACCTGGCGCATGTGCTGCTGCCGGTCGTCGTCGAAGAATGCCAGCAGCAGCTCTAGCGTCTCCTCGGTACTGATGATTTTGAGCTTGTGCCCGTCCTCGATGTCCATCACCTGGTAGCAGATGTCGTCGGCGGCCTCGACCAGATAGACCAGCGGATGACGCGCATAGCGCTCAGGGCCCAGCTGCACCAAGCCCAACTCGCCGGCTATGCGCTCAAACACCTCTTTCTCGCTGGTAAAGAATCCAAACTTGCCATTGCTTCCCGCCTGCGTCGACGAGTAGGGGTACTTGACTATCGAGGCCAGCGTGGAATAGGTCATGGCAAAGCCCCCGGGCCGCCGACCCTTGAACTGATGCACCAGCGTGCGCAGCGAGTTGGCATTGCCCTCGAAGTGGGTCAAGTCGTTCCACTGCCCTATGGTGAACTTGTCGCGCAGTGCCAGTCCGGCCCCTTCGCTGAAGTAGGCCCCGATGGTCTTCTCGCCCGAGTGCCCGAATGGCGGATTGCCCAGGTCGTGCGCCAGGCAAGCGGCGGCAACAATCTCACCGATGTCGCGCAGCTTATAGGCCCACGGCTCGCCCTGGTATCGCGGCATGAGCCTGATGGCTATCTCTCGGGCCAGCGACTTGCCCACACTCGACACCTCCAGGCTATGAGTGAGTCGGTTGTGAACAAAGATGCTGCCAGGCAGCGGAAACACCTGTGTCTTGTTCTGCAAGCGCCGGAAAGGCGACGAGAACACCAGGCGGTCGTAGTCGCGCTCGAAGTCGCTGCGCACGCCGTGCTTGTCGTCGTGGTGGTCCTCCAGTCCCAAACGCTTGTCACATATCAGTTTGTCCCAATTCATTGACATAATGTACAATCTTTTTTGCAAAAGTACTACTTTTCTCAGAATTATCAAAAAAATGATTGTCAACTCTTGATAGGTGCCCGTTTTGTTTTTTTAGCGGTTGAGAGCGTGGGGAATTGCGCTTTTTGCACTAACTTTGCAAGTTCAATAGCAAAACAAATGGAAAAAGTTCAAGTCAAAATAGTAAATCGCGGGCCACATCCGCTGCCTGCCTACAGCACTGAGCAGAGCGCAGGCATGGACTTGCGGGCATGGCTCGGTGAGCCAGTCACCCTGCAGCCGCTCGAGCGCACACTGTTGCACACGGGCATTTACATCGCTCTGCCACAGGGCTATGAATGCCAAATCAGGCCCCGCAGCGGGTTGGCACTGAAGCGTGGACTGACGGTGCTGAACACCCCCGGCACCATCGATGCCGACTACCGCGGCGAGGTGTGCGTCATCATCGCCAACCTGAGCAACGAGCCGCAGACCATCGAGGATGGTGAGCGCATCTGCCAGATGGTCGTCGCCCGACACGAGACCGTGCAGTGGCAGCCCGTGGATGCGCTCGACAACACCGAGCGCGGCGCAGGAGGCTTCGGACACACGGGGAGCAAATAGTTTATAGTTAATAGTTTATAGTTTAGTTTGAGTCTGCTGTTTTCAGTAAGCCGCAACAGTGTTGCAGCCACTGCACAGACCACTTCAACAATGCGAATGAACCAAGCAAGAAACATAGTCCTGGCTCTGCTGGTGCTGCTGGTGGCCGGCCCTATGGCACTGGCCGGCAGCGACAAGGCGCACATCACCGAGCAGGACCGGCGCAAGGCCGAGTACATCTTTCTCGAGGCGCAGAACCACAAGTCGCACGACCGCCTCGATGCCTACTACGACCTGCTCAAGCAGGCTCACGACATCGACTCGACCAACAGCGCGGTCTCGTTCTATCTGGGCTACTGCCTGCTCACGATGGAGAACATGACCAAGCAACGTGCCGAGCGAGGGCTGCAACTGATGCGGCAACACTTTGAGGCCTCGCCGGGCGACTTCTACGAGACCACGTTCTACAGCGACGCGTGCATGATGCTGGGCAAGCCCGAGGAGGCACTGCGCGCCATCAAGGCATTGAGCGACCGTAACCCCAACAAGCTGGAGGTGCAGGCCCGGCTGGCGCACGCACAGGCCCAAACCGGCGACTATCAGGGGGCCATAGCCACCTTCGACTCGATCGAGGCACTGCACGGCAAGTCGATGCAACTGACCTCGCGCAAGGTGTCGGCCTACATGGCGCTGAACGACACCGCCCGCGCCATCGCCGAGATGCACGCGCTGCTGGCCACCGCACCCGACAATGCCATGTACAACATCACCATGAGCGCACTGCTCACGCAGATGGGCCGCCAGGACAGCGCACTGACCTACCTGGACCGAGCGCAACGAGCCGAGCCCGACAACGGCTACACCTATCTGGCCAAGGCACAATATTATAATATGGTGGGCGACTCGGCGGCCTACGAGCAGCAGGTGCGCCAGGCACTGGTCAATGAGAACCTTGAAGTGGACGACAAGATGCAAGTGCTCATCGACTTCATGCGCGACCGCATCGCAGCCAACGACTCCACCGGCCGCGTCGACACGCTGATGAACGTGGTGCTGGAGCTGCATCCACACGAAGCGCAGATTCACGACCTGTACAGCGAATACCTCATTGCCCGCAAGAACTACCGGCGCGCGGCCGAGCAGCTGGGCTATGTGCTGGATGTGCGTCCCACCGATGCCCAGATGTGGCGCAAGCTAATGATTGTCAACATTATGGACGAGAATATCCCGGCCGCCATCGCCGCCGGCGACAAGGCACTGGAATACAACCCCGACAGTCTGGACCTGTACCAATACATCGCACCGGCCTACTTCCAAATCAAGCAGTACGACAAGGCACTGCACACCTACGAGAAAGCCCTCACGCTCACCGACAGCACCGACGTGGAGACCCGCAGCGACCTCATCGGCGGCATGGGCGATGTGCACTTTGAGATGGGCGACACCGTGGGCTCGTTCAAGCTCTATGAAGAGGCCTTGCAGCTCAACCCGCTCAACACCAGCATCATGAACAACTATGCCTACTTCCTGACGCTGTGTGGCCGCGACCTGGACAAGGCCGAGCGGATGGCCGCCATGGCGGTCAAGGACATGCCGCAGAACGCCACATTCCTCGACACCTATGCCTGGGTGTTCTTTGCCAAGAAAGACTATGCCATGGCACTGGTCTACATCAAGAGCGCCATCGAGAACGACGACACCCCAAGCGGCGACCTGCTGGACCACTATGGCGACATCTTGTTTATGAACGGCGAGCATGAGGCTGCCGTCGAGCAGTGGCAGAAGGCCCTCAAGCTCATGCCCGACAACGAGCTGCTGCAGCGCAAAGTGAAACATCGCACCATTTTCTTTAAATGAACAATGAATAATGTCGTGTCACCCGTATTGGCGGACTATCCGTCTCCTCGTTCGGCAACACTCAATTTTTAAATCTCAATCTTCAATTTTCAATTAATTGTGAAAAAACTTACCATCGCGCTCTCGCTCCTGGCAGTAACCCTGGCAGGCTGCCGCACCACCAAAGACAACACCATCACCACAACATCTGGGCCATATGTCACACCCGGCATCCAGCAAGCCCTCGACCAGCGACTCTCGGCATTTGTCGCCACACAGGGCAGCTGGACCACCATGCAGGCTGGCGGAAATATCAAGGTCAGCGGCTCGCAAACCCTATCGAGCGGCATGCAGATGCGCATGATTCGCGACAAGGCCATCTACATCTCGGTGCGTCCCATGCTGGGCATCGAAGTGGGCAAGCTCGTGGTCACCAACGACAGTATACTCGTGGTCGACAAGTACCACAAGCGCTATATCGCCGAGCCGCTGTCGCTCATCACCAACGGCATTCCCGTGAGCATAGGCACCCTGCAGGACATCTTCTTGGGGCGCGCCTTTGTACTGGGGGCCGGCACACTCAATAGTTCCACCCAGAGCCTGGTGCAGCTCACCGCCCAGACCGATGGCTACCGCATCCAACCCCGGCAGCAGCCTCAAGGGTTCAACTACGAGTTTACCATCAACGACAAAAACCAGATGCAGTCGGTCACCGTCACGCCCACCCGTGGCAGTGCCACGCCCTACACCGCCCGCTACAGCCATGTGTTTACCACCCTGGCCGGCCTCATCGCCCACCATGCCGATGTCAAAGCCCAAGTGGGCAGCAACTCGCTGGGCCTGTCGCTCGACCTGAAGGACATCACTTGGGGTGCCCCATTCAGTATCGACGATTCTAAGCCCGGTGCCGGCTACAAACGGTTAAGCGCCCATCAGATCACCTCAATCCTGGGCAGCAATTAGCTCACACAGTTCTGGCCACGTTTAAGCCTGGAGCACAGGTTCCATATCGCCGTACAGCCCTCTACTGTGCGGCGATTGCCGTTGCAAGGAGCTGGGTTACCATTTGCCTGTTGGGTTATATACATAGGATTTAAGTAATCATGCCACGATGCGCCAAGCATGGCATGCCACACCTGGCACATCGTGCGGATGTATAACCCTAAAACCAATTATAACCCAATGGATTTCAAGAATACGGCACTGACCGGCTGCTATAGCGCCATCGCCATTTTCATCATCGCATGTGCCACATTGTATTATTTTATGTCGTATGACCAGCGCATCGCCCAAAATCCCAAGAAGATTGCCGCCGTGGCGGGTCTGGAGTTGCCTGACTATGTCGTGGTCGAACAAACCGACAACATGGTGCGCCCATCCAGCGCCTGGAGCGACTACCAATGGACGCTGCGACTCATTGAACCACTGACCGAAAATCAAATACAGCATCTCAACACACTGGTGGACAAAGACCATCATTGGAGTTACTTACCGGCCGAAAGGGTGTATGTGTATGACTCGACCGACACTCCCGGAGACAACGAAAGCCCATCTATCACCATCCGCATCGGCACTGACGGCAAGGTGTGGATGGAATATATGTGGTGGGACTTTTTTTCTTGACCCGTCAATCGGCTGCTTTTGCGAAAAATATTGTATCTTTGTGGGCAGTTATGATAATGGATAAAGAACCGATATCGAGTGCGCCACAGATGATGGAAGCCATCCAGCAGCTGGGGTTTGTGCCACTGCTGTGGAGTGGCATACGTGGCTTCTCGGCCGAGGAGATGGTCGACCCCGAGTGCCGCTATGTGGTCTATGACGACGGGTGGGACTGGCCCATGTGGAAGTGGAAAGGCCCCATCATCACCGAGGGCAATTGCGTGTATGGCAAATTTTTCGACAAGAAGGCCGGCTACATCAGCCTGGAGTGGTGGCCCGACTTCTGCAACTGGCGGCGGAGCCAGCACCCCGCGCCCGAGGCAGGCAGCATCGACGAGGCCATCCTGCTCACCCTGCAGGAGCACGGCAGCCTCATCACACGCGAGTTGCGCCAGGCATGCGGCTTCACCGGGCCGAAGATGCGCAGCCGCTTCGACGCCTACGTGACCCGCTTGCAGATGGCCTGCCGCATCGTCACCGAAGACTTTGTGTATCCCCGCGACCGCCATGGCCGCGAGTACGGCTGGGGATGGTCGCTGCTCACCACGCCCGAGCGGCTCTACGGCCGCGAGGCCTGCCTGTGCAGCCGCACTCCCGAAGAGTCGCGGGCACGCATCCTAGCCCATCTGCAACACCTCCTGCCCCACTCCACCCCAGCCCAACTCGAGCGCCTGCTGCGCGGATGACTCGCCGGGCCAGGCCCACACAAAAAAAACAGAGTTGCATCTCCCCATAGGGAAGTGCAACTCTGCCTACGTCTTATGCGTCTAAAACCCTCGATTACTCGCCGGGAGCGATAGCGCCGGTGGGGCAAGCGTCTGCGCAAGTACCGCAGTCGATGCACACATCGGGGTCAATCTTGTAGATGTCACCCTCGCTGATAGCGCCGGTGGGGCAAACACCCTGGCAAGTTCCACATGCCACGCAGCTGTCTGAAATTACGTATGCCATAATTCTAAATCAAAAATAATAAATGTGTTATTAATTAAAATAGTTCTAAAACGGTCTGCAAAAGTACTGCTATTTTTCGAACTGCACAAAGATTTCCCGTTTTTTTTAGCTCACAAATGCAATTTCTGTGCCACACGCACCCGATTATTGCCTAAAAAGCATTAACTTTGCACAATGCTACAGCCAGCGACACTGCAGCCTGGCTCTTCACGCGGTACCCCGCGTAACCCCGACAACGCAACTCTTAACTAAAAACTAGACAGTGGACTGGAAAGACAAACTGGGTGCGGCATTCGGCATGGATGTGCCCACCCCCGAACAAATCGAAGCCGAACGTGCCGCCGAGCGTGGCACTCCACGCGGCGACGCGCTGCAGCAGCAAGGCAGGCAGACGGTACACGTGGTCATCGAGCGCAAGGGCCGTGCAGGCAAGGTGGCCACACTCGTTGTCGACCTGGTGTGCGACGACACCGCGCTCAAGCAACTGGCCAGTGAACTCAAGCAGCAACTGGGTGTGGGCGGCTCGGCCCGCGGCGGCGAGATCCTCATTCAAGGCGACCATCGCGACCGCGTGATGCAGTTGCTGCGCCAGCGTGGTTTTGTCGTCAAATAGACACCTGGGCCACAACCATCAACCATCATCTGTAAAACCATAAACTAACGACAGTGCATCACGGAGTATTACAAATCAGTGCATCGGCCGGTTCAGGCAAGACCTACACGCTGGCCAAGCGCTACATCATGCTACTGCTGTTTGAGCAGGGCAGTGACGGCAAACTCAACTACCGCCGCGCGGCGGGCTATCATAGCCACATTCTGGCCATCACATTTACCAACAAGGCCACCGACGAGATGAAGCGACGCATCGTCGACGAGTTGTACCTGCTGGCCACCGCCACAGAACAGAGCGACTTCTGGAACGACTTCCAGCGCATGGAACAGGAGCAGCAATGCTGGGCCGATGGTGTGCTGGACCCGCAGCGCATGCGGCAGGCGGCACAGTGCGCCCTGGCGAGCCTGCTGTATGACTACGGCACATTCAACGTGAGCACCATCGACTCGTTTTTCCAGGGCATCCTTCGCAACTTTGCCCGCGAGCTGGACCGCGACTACAACTACGAGGTCCAGATCGACGAAGACCTGGCGCTGCGCACTGCCATCCACAACTTCCTGCTCTCGCTGGGTGCCGGCATCC
Organism: Muribaculaceae bacterium; assembly: GCA_017477555.1. Classification (GTDB taxonomy): domain Bacteria; phylum Bacteroidota; class Bacteroidia; order Bacteroidales; family Muribaculaceae; genus Sodaliphilus. The sequence goes on along the minus strand of JAFUVK010000046.1, from coordinate 4,828 downwards.
GCCGTGCCGGCAGCGGGCAGACTGATGTCGAGGAATGGGTCAAGCAGCACATCAGCCAGCAGGTTGACGCCGGCAAGGACTGGAACCTGTTTCGAGACAATGGCGCTCTGATGAGCGTGGCCAGCATGATGAACAACGAGTTCTTCCGCAAGCACATGCCCCAACTGAGCGACTACCTCACTCGCCAAGACAAGGGCACACGTGTGCCCGACTTGAGCCGCATCAAAGAGTTCAAGAAACGCCTGCTGGCACTGATCAAGGGCTATGAGGAGCGCTACAAGGCCTTGGGCAGCAGCATGAACCAGCTGATAGACCAGCACGGTGTCGACCGCGGCTTCATCAGCGGCGGCAACAAACTGGTCAACAGCTATATGCAGCCCGAAAACGTCATCGCCCGTGGCGAGCAGTACAGCGAAGGAGTTGCCGAGCTCACCGAAGAGAAGTTGGTCAAAAACAGCTTCAAAGCGAAGTATCAACCTCCGCTGGGCTTTGTCGAGGCCGTGATGCAGTGGAGCCACGAGGTGATCATCACCTGGCACACCTGGCAGATGTTGGCCAAGCTACCCCATGAGCTGGGGCTGCTGGGACTGCTCAACCGCATCGACGACAACGTGAAGCAGTACAGTCGCGAGACCAACCAGCTGCTCATTGCCGACACCAACGACCTCATCGCCCGTGTGCTGGACAGTGGCGTGCCGTTTGTATACGAGCGCGTGGGCACATGGATCAACCACTTTATGATCGACGAGTTTCAGGACACCAGCCGCAAGCAGTACGACAACTTCAAGCCCTTGCTGTACGAGGCGCTGTCGCACAGCGGTGAGAACCTGTGCATGCTCATCGGCGATGCCAAGCAATCCATCTATCGCTTTCGCAACGCCGACCCCAGCCTGTTTCGCGACGCCATCGGGCAAGACTTCGGCGCAACAAGGCACGGCCTGCAACAACTGACGCTGGACACCAACTACCGCAGCTGCCCGGCCATCGTGGAGTTTAACAACTGGCTCTTCGACCAGCTGCTGCAACTGCCCGAATGTGCCGGCTCGAGCATGCTTCGCCGCACCTATATGCCTAACGGTCAACTTACCGACTTTCAGCAACACAAGCACAAGAGTTCACCCACCGGCATGGTGCGCGTGCACATCATGAGCAGCGACAAAGACACCCCCAAAGAGTGCGACCAAGTGCTGCAACTGCTGCCCGACTACCTCAATGAGTTGCACCAGCGATTCGGATGGGGCCAGATAGGCATCCTGGTCAAGAAGAACGACGACGGGCGCGATGTGGTCAAGCGCATCATGGAGTACAACAAGACCGCCGACTCCCACCGGCAGATTGCCGTGGCCAGCGACGAGTCGATGCTTGTGTCGGCCTCGCCCAGTGTGAAGCGCATAGTGAGCCTGCTGCGGTTTATCGACCTCACACAGTATCAGCTGCCGCAAGACACCCCCGACAACGAAACCGACGCATCCACGCTGCGCAAGCAAGTCCGCAAACAACTGAGCAAGCAGCGGTTGTTTCATGTGCTGGGACTGTTCATGCAGCACATGGCAGCCGGCGACAGCCAGGATGCAGGACTGACGCTGGAACAGTGCTTCAAGCAAGCGACAGAGCTTGAGCAACTGTCGCTCGACGAGCAAGCAGCGGCCTATGCCGACGAGCTCGACAGATTGCTACCCGACCGTAGCACCGAGCTGATGAGCTTGACCAACATTGTGGAGCACATCATCGCCCGCTACATACACGACACCCACACGACTCCGCTGGAAACCGCACACCTGCTGGCCTTCCAGGACTGTGTCAACGACTTTGCCCAGCAACGCAGCGGTGGCACGGTGCGCGAATTTCTTGAATACTGGGAGAACAAGAAGAGCAAGCTCACCGTTCCAGCATCGACCACCAACGATGCCGTCACCGTGCTCACCATTCACAAGTCAAAGGGATTGGAGTTTGACTGTGTGGTCATACCATTCGCCAGCTGGCTGCTAGAGGGTGAGGTGAGCAACATGGATCTCAAGAGCAAGATTTTTTGGGTCCACCGCCAGCAATTCCTGGACGAGGGCGGAGCGGCAATCGTGGCACAGAGTGGCATCACCGACGACATGATCCCGCCCATCCTGCCGCTGAACAAGGCCGAAGTGCGCAAATTGGCCGCCACCGGCACGTGTCTGCAGAATTTTGTCGACCACTATGACCAGGATGTGCTGGTCGACAACATGGACAAGACCTATGTGGCACTGACCCGCCCCAAGCAGGAGCTGCACATCTTCAGCTACGGCAAGGGGCTAAGCGAAGTCTTGCAGGCAGTGCTGGAGCAAGGCGCACAGTCGTCCGACCCCGATGTCAAGCTCACCAAGGTGGACCAGAACATCTATCAGTGGGGCAAGGAGCGCGACACCAGCCTTGACAAGCCCAAGCCCGGCAACAGCAACAGCAATAGCAATAGCAACAGCCACACAGAGTCGCTCGCTATGCCACCCTATCAGGTGGCGTCGGGCACCACACGCCTGGCTGTGCGGCTGCCCGAGGACCTGACCGACAAGCAGAACACCGGCACCCGCCTGCACAACCTGCTGAGCCGCATCGCCTACCGCCGCGACGTGGAGCGCGCATGGGGCTTCTGCCTGAATCGAGGCATCATCCGCACCGACGACAACGAGTGGCCCCTGGAGCGCATACGCGGCATCATCGACCGGATGTTCGACGACCCGCGCACCAGCGACTGGTTTGCCGATGACAATCGCGTCTACAACGAGCGCAACCTCTCGGCCGGACACCAGAGCGGCACCACGCGCCGCCCCGACCGTGTGGTGCGCCGCCCCGACGGCTCGTGGATTGTTGTCGACTACAAGTTTGGCGAGAAAAACGATGCGCACACTCAGCAAGTCAAGGGCTATATGAACCGTCTGACACACATGGGCAAGACCCACGTCAGCGGCTACGTGTGGTATGTGGCCCTCGACGAGGTTGATCCTGTATCTTTATAGTCCATAATCGATATAATCTTTTTTATACTACCGAAAAGACTAACAACTTGTTAATGATTTGAAACAGTTATTTTTTACACTGGCATTTGCCCTGCTGGCACTGGTGGTGCCGGCACAGGAGATTGACTTTATCAACAATGAAGCCAACCACATCGTGCTCAATGGCGACAACTGGACGGCACTGCGCAAGGCGCTCAAGAGCCCCAAGCAATGGCAGGGCGGCAAGTTCCAGCTGGTGCAGATTGGCGACAGCCACATTCAGCCCGACATCATGACGGCGCAGGTGCGCAACCGCATGCAGGACAAGTGGGGCAACGGCGGACGCGGGCTCATCGCGGCATTCAACCTGGCCAAGACCAACGAGCCACGCGACTACATCCTCAAAGCCGGCACCCGCGTCAAGGATTACTCACGCATGATGAGCCGCAACTGGACCACCGACATGGGCATGACCGGGGTAGCGGTGCGATTCGACACGGCCTACACCGAGCTGTATGTCAAGGCCAAGGTTGACGGCGACCAGTTCTCGCGCATCACCCTGCTCCATGCCCCCAAGGGAGGATATGAGACCGCTAGTGTGGGCGGCGAGATTCTCTTTGCCAAGGAGTTATCACCCTGGGCACAAATGTTTCAACTAAAAGGTCTGACCGACACCCTCACCCTGGGTGTGCCCTGTCCCAGCGACTTCTATGGAGCCATCTTGACCAACGACCGCCGCGGCGTGATGGTCCACTCGATAGGCAACAACGGAGCCACCTACAGCACCTACTGCAAGGTGGCCGACTTCGGACAACAGCTGCAGGTGCTGCAACCGCAACTGGTCATCATCTCACTGGGCACCAACGAAGCGGCCGGCAACCCCACGGGCATGGAGACTTACATCACCCGGCTTATCACCGACATACGCCGCCACAACCCCAAGGCCAAGTTCTTACTCACCACACCCATGGAGTTTCAGCGCCACACCTCGCACAAGGTGGCTGAGAAGGTGAAAGTGGGTGGCGGCCGACGCAAGAAAGCACGCTACAAGACCGTCTACAAGACCGTCACCAGCTATGTCGCCAACTCCAATGCCGAGCGCGTGCGCCAGATGATTCTGGACTACGGACGGCAGCACAAGATAGCCACGTGGGACCTCTATGCCGTGGCCGGTGGACGCGGGGCCAGCAGCAAGTGGATTGCCGCCGGGCTGATGAACCCCAACGACCATCTGCACCAGCTCGAGGCGGGCTATGAGCTGCAGGGCATGCTCCTGGCCGACGCACTGATGCAAGCGCTCGGGAAATAGTTTTTAGACGTTAGTTTTTAGTCCTTAGTTATCAGTTGCACAACCTGTTGCGCCCCTCTCCCCTGGCAGGGGAGAGGCCAGGTGAGGGGTTGAGTAGCGAGGTAGTGACGCGGCGTGCCGCGGGATTGGCCACATCCTCTGCGCATGGTAGCGTCCAGTCAGTCCGTATCGGCGCACGCTATCGCGTGCGCAATATCTTGTACAAGCCGAATTCAATGTCGAGCTTGCTTGAACATTGATGAGGCGCAGTCAAGATTATCTAAATCTAACAAAATCTTCACATAGGCAGAATAATATATTGTATCGACTGTGCGATTTTGTTTTAGATTTTGAAAGCTTTCCGCCCGACAGGGCGGCTAACTCTCGTAAGGCTGCGCTGCAAGGATGATCTGCTAGGCTTCCTCGATGTCACGCTTGGCGATGCCCCACCGCCCCCTCCCAGGGAGGCCACTGAAAAAGTACCCGATTTTTCGGCCAAATGTTTAGAATTGTTAAATTTGTGATCTCGCCCAACGAAAATACTGGGCTGAAGAGATGCTGAAAATGCTCGGAT
>JAFUVK010000068.1 GCA_017477555.1 Muribaculaceae bacterium | reverse complement strand
TTCTTGTTCTGTCCAATCAAGCTGCAAAGGTACGAAATTATTAGGAACTACACCTAATTATTTAATAAAAAATTGATTGAGCGCAGTGCCGGCACCGCCATCAGTGGGAAAAAGGCCGAGTTAGCCACCTGCGGCAGGCAGGGCCACGCCAGGACCGTAAAGGCGATCACCGCCAGGTTCACCGCATGATAGGCGCGCAACACACGGCGCATGGCACTGAACCACACAGCCACAGCCGGGAAGAGCATCAGTGGATTGACCCACAAAGCATTATAGTTGGGCCAAGTAGCTTCGCGCACCGAGCAGAACATCAAGAAGAACAAAACGCACCCCACCAAGCCATATAGCGCATAGACCACCGTGTCGAACCACCGTGTCGCCCTATGCCGCCGCCAGTCGCGCACGGTGATGGCCACGGTGATGGCCAGCAGAGCCAGCGCGGCGGCCATGGGTGAGCGCCACCACGGCGTGGGCGGCAACACCGTGCCCTGCTCGCTGGTGTCGACCACCACCTGCGTGTCGGTCACCAGCGGCAGCGAGCGTCCTTGCCGGGTTACGGTAGCACGTGCGGCAGCCTGCATCAGCGCCATGGGTATGAACATGCGCTGGCGCACGTCGAGCGGTTTGTCCAAGTCCGCCCCCAGCACCAGGTCGATACCAAATTGTTCCCAGGGATAGTTGCGTGTGTAGTGTGACATCATGTCACGATAGGTGACAAAATCGGTCATCGGGGCATAGTGGAGACTATCGCCCAGGGCCATCTCGATGATGTCGCGCGGGCGTGTGGAGCAGTTGTCGCCCAGATACTGGTAGACATAGGTGTTGTTGCCCGGTTGCGAGTTGACAACAAGGTAGTCGCGCACCTGGCGCGCCTGCTGCTGGGTGAGATTGAGCCGCTGCTCGACCATGCGCCGCCCCTCCATGCCCATAGTGGCATACTGTGGGGGCAACGGCGCGCACAGATACTCTGCATCGCCCTTGACAAAGCGGTAGACAAAGTTGGGCGTGTTGAAGTCAAACACGCCGTAGTTGTAGTACCAGTCGGCGTTGCCTTGGGTGACCCGCAACTCGGTATGCCCGAAGAGCGAGAACACCTCAGCACCGGGATAGAATGTGACCAGCCGAACCTCAATCGAGTCGGCCTCGGATGTCGAGTCGCCGGAGTTGGGCACGGTCTGTGCCCCCACACTCATGGCCAAAAACAAGATGAGTGTGGTCAGGGCACGTAAGTTGAACGCATGATGTGTCATAACATAAAGGAATTAGCAACAATGATGCCAAACACCTGACCGGCTAAAACAGTTCGGCCGGATGCGCACTCACACCCGGCCGAACCATAATTCTTCGTGGAAAGTCAATTATTTGCCCAGCATGATATTGATCACGGCGTTGACATCCTCAACACCCACCGAGCCGTTGCCATTGACATCGGCAAGGGGATTCTCAGCCTTGCCGAGCATCACGTTGATCACAGCGTTGACATCCTCGACGCCCACCGAGCCATTGCCATCGATATCGCCAGGCACTCCCGGGTCGGGATTGTTGGGCGTGACACCCTTGCCAATCTTGTAGACAGCCATGCCGTTGTAGCACTTGTAAGTGAACAGCGTGACGCAAGGCTCACCGCCTTCCTCACCATACTGCACATTGAAGCAGTGCACACGGTTGCCACCGTCGGACACCTCGCCCAGGCCATTGGCCGGGACGGTCCAATAGAGCTGCATGCCGGGAATGGACATACCCTCGCCCAGCTCGCAGATGTTGGCCTGGCAAGCACGCATGAGACCCGCATCGGTCGTGCCCGAGTACTGCGCCATGGCGTAAACCAAGAAGTTGCGGTCATCGAGCGTAAACTCGGCGCATCCATTGGCTCCCACCTCATAGGGTGCCAACTCGGGTGCCACACCGTCGAACGAGTCGACCAAGGTGCCCGTCACGTCGTAGAGGGCCGGTGCGCCATTGAAGCCGTCGACATAGAAGAGTTCGCCCGCATAGGGGTCATCGGCATTGGGGTCATAGCACATCTTGACGGTAGGTCCATAGGCCCACTGGGTGACGCTCTCGGGATAGAAGTCGACAATGTCCAGGTAGGTGTCGCCGTCGAAGCCTCCCTCAACATACTCAAAGCTATCGCCCTGAGCCACATGCCAGCGATAGACAGTGGCACTGTTGGCAGCTGCGCTCATGATGGTGCATCCGGCCTCCTGCAGGGTGATGTCGCCCAGCACGTCGTAGTAGTCGGTGCGCAGGACGATGTCCTTGGGCAACTTACCCAGCAAGGTCAGTTCGCCAGTCTCGGTGTTCAGACTATAGAACGGCACTGCGACCGACCCCTCTGCCTCGCTGGTGTAGGGTGCCACCCAGACGTGTCCAAAGTTGTCGACACCAATCGAATTGACCCCCAGGAAAACCATGTAGGGCTGTCCGTCGAGGGTCACATCGAGCGGTGGCAGTTCGGTGCCGTCCTCGACCTTAAAGCGGTAGATGACCGATGCACTGCCCAGGGTGTCGGTGCCCTGAACGATGGTTTTGGCCTCGCTGCGTGCCACATAGATGATGTCGCCAGCCATGACAGCTGTGCGCGCACGCGCGTTGCAGGCATCCATAGCCGAGAACTGCCCACCGTTGTGGATGCGGTCCAGGATCCACTGGTTGGCGATGTTAATGCCGTTGACGGCATCATACTGCTGGCCATCGATGGCAGCATTTGCTCCCATGGCCATCATTGCCGCCATAGCGGCAAAAAGTAAGATTTTCTTCATAGTTGCATCAATTTTAGTTTATTGATTGTTAATATATTCATCTTAGTTACCAAGCATAATGTTGATTACTGCATTGACATCCTCAATGCCCACCAAGCCATTGCCACTGACATCGGCCAGGGGGTTCTGCGCACGCCCAAGCATGACGTTGATCACGGCGTTGACATCCTCGATGCCCACCGAGCCATTGCCATCGACATCGCCAGCCACTGCCGCATGATAGACATAGGACATGACGGGCGAATAGTCGGTGTACTGAGCCGCCGCGCCGGTAGCGAAGGTGGTGTAGGCAAATCGTGTGCGCACATAGTAGGTCGTGCCCTCGACTTGCTTGCCCACACCGGTAATGTCCTGCAGCTCTACCGAGCGGAACGAGCCGTCGGTGATGGTGGCCTTGTAGGTCGAGCGTGTGGGGAAAGTGCTGGTGGCACTGATTTCGACCCTGAGCGAGCCAATGCCTTGCTCAGGCTCTACCTGGATGCGCGAGGTGCCGTAGAGCGGTCCGCCGTCGGTGGCCGGTACCAGCACGGTGGGCACCGACGGTATCACCTCCACTGTAGTGAACGAGACAATGGGCGACTGCTCGGTCTGGCCACCCTGTGTGGCCGTGAGTCGGGCATAGTAGGTTGTGGCTCCGGCCAGCTTGTAGTCAGGCACAGTGTGTTGCGGCTCGGTGGTAGTCACGCTATACTTCACCGCACTCATGTTGGCCGTGGTGGATAGCTCAAGCAAGTAAGACGTGCCACTGCCCATATTGTTCCAAGTAATGGTGGGCGTGAGACTTACGTCGGTGGCTCCCCCATCCGGTGCCGTGATGGCGATGGCTCCGAGGACAAACGAACGTGTGTCGCTGGCATTGTCCCACAAGTTGACACCACGCGCCACCACGCGCCACCAGTAACGCTCGCCAAGAGCGAGCCCCTGCAGTGCAGTCACGGGCAGGCTGGTGGAGTCGACCTCGACGCGTGTCACCTGCTGCGTGAGTTCGGCATCGCTATAAACCTCAACGGTGAACAGCGATGCTCCCGGTGCGGTCCATTGCAGCTTGCCCAGCCTCGACACATTGGCCCCATCGGCCGGTGCCATGATGGTGGGCTTGGGTGCCGCTTGTGGCGTGGCGCCGAGCATAACCGGCGCATATTCGTTTTCCCAGCGGTCGAGGATGGTCACCGCATAGCGGTAGCCTGTGCGATGAGCTGCGTCGATGCCATAAGCCGGGCTGTAACTGATGCCCAGCATATACTCTGGCTGGCAGCGGAACTGCGCGTCGGTCACGCCGTCGGGGATAGCATAGACCACATAACGCACATTTTGCTCAGGAGTCCAGCGCAGTGAGTCGCCGTCGAGCCGCACATTACTCACCGTGGTGTAGACGCGGTCGGGCTTGAGCCAGGCAGGCACGGGCATGATGGCCGGTGTGGTAAACACATTTCGCTTGAGATAGTGGCGCAGCTGAGTCACGCGCCCGTCAACCGTCTGGCTGAGTGTGCGCCAGGTGTTGTACCTGAAGTAAATCAACCCATACACCCCACTGGTCATGGCCTGCCGCATGACATTGACCTGTAGCAGGTACTCGGGAAGGCTCCAGGCATCGCTCGATGCCTCGACGGCATATCCACTGATGTAGACGTGGCGGTTAAACTTGTGCCCCACCATGCCCCACCAATCGGTCACCTCGTCATAGTTTCCAGAGGTGTTCCAGTAGACCTGGGGCGACACAAAGTCGATGGTTCCTCGCGAGATCCATGCCATGGGGTCGCTGTAAATCTGATTGTACTGCCAGTCGTTACCCGGACTTGGGTCGACACCATACTGCGCGGCCACCGTGGGACTGCTGCACGCCACACCAGCCGGGCTGATGCCAAAGCGCACCCAGGGTTTGGTCTGCTTGACCATCTGGTTGACATCGTATACCATCTGGTTGACATTCTCGCGGCGCCAGTCGGCCTGGCTCAGGGTTCCACCTGCCGCACGGTAGGCGTTGTACTGCACAGCATCGAGGGTAAACGATGGGTTGTCCTGATTATAGAAGTAGTCATCGAAGACCAGTCCATCAACATCATACTTGGTGATGATGTCCCGACACACATCCACCACCCGCTGGCGCACCTCGGGTATGCCCGGGTTGAGGATGGTCTCGTAGTCTGTCTTCATGAGCCACTCGGGATGCGAGTTCTCGTAGTTGCGCGAGTCGGTCCCCCATGTGGTGCGTGTCTTGGGCATGTAACGGTAGGGATTGACCCATGCATACAGCTCAATGCCGCGCTTGTGCGCCTCATCGACGATAAACTCAAGCGGGTCGAACGCCGGCGGTGTGCCTCGCGAGCTGGAGCAATAGCTTGACCACGGCTCATAGGCCAAGTTGTAGAGCGCGTCGCACATGGCTCGCACATGGAAGTAGACCACATTCATGTTGTTGACCGCCAGTGTGTCGAGCATCTTCTGGCAGGCCTTCTTCATGGTGTTGGCATTGGTGGCCGTGATGGCCCCGCTGGGCCACTCGCTCAGATAGGCAGTGAGCCACACACCACGCGCCTCGCGCTTGACGGCCACCGTCTGTGCCGTGACCGTCAGTGCGAGCAATGCGATGATAATTAGAGTCAGCTTCTTCATTTATCTTATCAGAAGAGGTTGGTCAGGCGCGGGTTAATGCACACGCCCAGAATCTTATCCTTGTTGTCATTGAAGTTATACACCTTTCCGTCGTCGGGGTTGAAGTAATAGAGTCCGGTGGTGTAGTTCTTCTCGGTCTTTGCAGCCCGGAAGCCGAAGTAGACGTAGTGCGTCTGCGGGTCGACAGCCATCTGCGTGGTGTAGACTCCCTCGGCATCGGTGGTGTTGATGGGATCGGCATCCATCTGAATGAATTTCAGATAGTTGTCGTAGGTGACGGTGGCGTTGTCGGCCGGCAGCGGATACTGGCCGAATCCCACATCTGGTGTCGTCCCCTTGGTCATCCACACATACAGATAGCCGAGATCCTCGTCGAGGGTGAACGCACGCGGCTGTGTGGTCTCGAGCACGATGGGATAAGGAATGGGGTCGCTGGCCTTGGCCCCACCGGCCACGATGTTGCCCGGCTTGAAGCGATAGATGCCATAGCCCGAATAGTTCTTTCCCCACCAGAACATGCCCTTACTGTCGACATAGATGCCGGTGTGAATAGCTCCGTAGGAGATGCCCTTACCATAGTAGGCCAGCTGGTTGTTGACCACAAAGTATCCCGCCGTACTGCTGAAGTTTGTCTCCTCGACTGCACCACGCGTGTTGAGCGGCAAACGCCGGATGCCCGTGTTGCGGTCGGTATAATAGAGATATTCGCCGTCGACACATCCCTGGAACGGGTCATTGAACGCCTGTCCGCCCACATTGGTCACCATGACGTTGACATTGGTGCCATCGGCACTCATAGCAGTGATTTTGCCATCGCCCAGCACACTGTTCTCATCGTTGACATAGTAATACTGTTTGCCGCAGTCCAGGATATAGACAAAATCTTGCTCAAGCGCACCTTCGTCGGTGGCCGTCTTCTCTACTCCGAACACCAGTTGTGTGGGCATATTTCCCGAGCTCACTCCCATGTCGAATGCCATATTCTTAGTGCCTTGTGGCAACAGGCTCATGTCGACGAGCTTATAAGCCTTGATGTTTCCGCCCAGCTCGGCATAGTAGATGGTAGGTGCCGGCACGCTCGACCCGACCTGCACGTTGACATAAGAGTCCTCCAGGCGCCGGTTCTCTCCCTCGGTGTCAAACCAAGTGTGCAACTCGATTCGCTGCGAGCCGATGTTGCTGAATGTGAGCGCGCCTGGGTTGGAGATATTGCCTTGCGCATCGCTTGTGCCATCGAAGCGTGTAATCTCGTTGCCATTGGCATCTCTCGTCCCTTCAGGGAAGATCCACTCATAACGACACTTGAGATTCTCGGGGTTGGGCAACTCCACTCCCAGCAGGACGGTAACATCGTTGATGACCACGGTGGGAGCGCTCTGTTCTACCACCGACAGTGTGGGTGCAATATCATAGATGAGCAGAGGGTAGGTACGTGTGCCCACTCCATCGATTGTGAGCGACACTTTGTATAACCCCGCCTTGTCAAATTTATGCTTGGGATTGGCCTCGGTTGAGGTGTGGCCATCTCCAAAGTCCCATGTGATTGCTCCCGACTTGGCCGAGGTGTTGTTGAACTGAATGGTCGACACGACATAGAAGTCGAGCATGTACTCGTCACCGTCAACATTGTAGGTGAAATCGACATCTTTGCCTGGGAAATTGCCATACGTAGGCTCTTTATCGACACAAGCAGACAACACGCATGCCAAGAAAGCAATCAAACCAGTTATTTTAAGAACTTTCATAGTCATAGTGTTTAGTTAAGAGAAACTTCCTTGTTATCAGATGTGATGCCCGCCTTTCCTATAGCCTTGTCGTAGACGCGGAAGTCGGGATTGAGCGTATAGTTACGCGAGAAGTTGACGGAATAAGTCTTTTCGGCGGTGTTATAAATCCACGCTGTGAAAGGAATCTGCTCAAGCAACTCCTTCCAGTAGGGCATGCACTCGCGCCGCACACTGGTGATTTTTCCTCCCGTGTCGTCGCTATACCTGCACAGCAGCCACTCTGATGACTTATATACCTCATAGACATTGACTCCGGCCGGGGCCAAGTCGGGCGAAGCAATCTCGTGGATGGTGGTCACGCCATCATCGACCGAGATATAGTAGTAGTGGTCCACCTCATCGGTTGTAAACCAGGCGTCAGACTTCTGACCGCTCTCCACCACAGTGGGATAATTGACATTGTACTTGGTATTCATCGCCTCAAACTGCTCTTGCGTAAAATCATAGTTGATGTAGATGTTGCGCAAGTCGTTATAGTACGTGCTGTCCTTGGTCAAGGCATTCACCAGATAGGAACAGAACTCACCCTTGAACGTGCTGGGATAATACTCGTTGAACTTTTCCTCATCCCACTCAAGCGGATTGCTCCAAGTCTTGGGCTCGAGTGTTTTAGATGTCGGGAACGAGTCGGTCAACACATATTCATAGCCATCCCACACCGCTTTGCTGTGCGCATAGGTGGCCAACTGCTGGCGGCGCACCGTGTCGACAGTGGTGATGGTCTTGGTGTAGGACAATGCGGTGGTCAGGCGAGCCGTTGCCGCAGCCTCGTCGGTGCGTTTGGTCTGCGCCCACACGGCACAGTGGTCAATCTCGTTTTCAGCCGACGTGTAGTACATGGCCTTAAACCCCGCATAATTGCCCGCCTTGATGGTCACGGAGTTCTGCTCCCAACTGACCGTTGGCAGGACCACACCGATTTCCATATTGTCGGCAAATGGGTCGTGCACGGCACACGATGTCATCAACACCGCCGCAAGTGCACTCACACCCAACAATTGATATATCTTCTTCATCGTATATTCTATATTCGGTTAAACAAAACACATCTATCATTCACCGGTGAGCGACGTAATCTCGCCAGCCTTGTGCGCCCATATCATGGGCTCTTGCAGCCACTTGTAGTTCTTGTAGGCTCCCAGTCGCTGCAGCTCGGCCCTGTTGTACTTCTCCTCGGTCTCGGGGTCGTAGTTGAGTCGCTGAATCCAGGTGTTCTCCTTCTGCGCCTCGGTCAGGCCATCAATCCAGTAGGCGGCATACAGGTTGTATGGCCGGCGCAACTCGGGATAAACAATCTCGTTGGCATCGCCGATGCCATAGTTGTTGCGCTTGTTGCTGTAGTGATAGCGACGCATGTCGGTCCACTGTTCGGGTTGGAGATACATGGCGATGTACTTCTGTTGCATCAGGTCGCTGAGCGAGAACTCACTGGGATTGAAGAACCAGTGCTTGTTTCCGCGGTTCTCCACCTTGTCGACCGACGGTGTTGATCCCGATCGGAAGTAGTCCTCATTGTTGAGGAAGGCGTTGACCTGTGCCTCCCAGTACTCGGCCTGCTCATATCCGGGCTTGCCACCAGCCACCGAGTTGCCGGGATACTTGTTGTCGGTGCGCTCGTTGTAGTTGGGGTTGGGATACTTCTCGAGGAAGAAGTCCAGGTGCCGCTGGATGTTCCACTGCGTGGCCTCCTTGGCCAGTGCGCATGCCTCGGCTTTGCGTCCCAGCCAGTAGAGTGCCTCGGCCTTGATGAAGTAGAGTTCCTCCATGGTGAAGATGGGATTGTAAGAGTCGGTCGCACCAGCATATGCTCCCATGTAGAGATGCGGGTAGTTGGCAATCTTATAGGATGTGCCCATGCCGATGTTGTTCTCGAGATAGCGCATCTTGATGACCTCGCTGGTGGTGGCGGCATCACGCGGACCGGTACGCGCGATCATCAACAAGGCGCAGCGCGGGTCGTTGGCAAAGCCGTCGTGCGCCCGTTCGCCATTGTACATGCCGCATTTTGCCGGATCGCCGGGCTTGCTGATGCCCAACAGGTCGACCATAAACCACTTGGACGGGATTGCGCTCCCGAGCAGGTTACCACGCGACTCCCACGAGTTGATGATGGGCTGAGCCACACTCCACACGGCGTTCTGCGTGTTGGTACCACCATCCCACTTGTAGCGCGGCTCATTGCCGAACCATGCTCCATAGCGCAAGTCGCCCTTGCGCCACTGGTTGATGGCCGCATCGGCCGCTGCTATAATCTGGTTGCACACCTCGGTTCCGGTGTTGATATTAGGTATGTTGCGCAGCAACAATCGCGCCTTGATGGCATACACCAGTCCTTTCCACTTCTCCAGGTCGCCGCCATAGACACGGTCTTCCTTAAAAGTGATTTCTTGATTGGTTGTCGCCTGAGTAATCTCGGGATTCTCATACATGGCAATCAGTTCGTCGCACTCGTCGAGCATCCACTTGTAGATGGATGCCTGTGTGTCGTAGGCCGGCGAGTTGCTCACATAAGCCTGGCTGCGCGGCATGTCGCCAAAAGCATCGGTGGTGAGCTGCGTTGACATCAGCTTGATGGTTCGCGCAATCAGCTCGTAGTTGGGCGAATTGATTTGCTGCGCGTTTTCAATCAGGTTTACGCAGTTCTTACCGATGTCGTAGAAGTGGCGCCTCCACATCGGGTGACGATTCATGGTCAGCATCTCCCACTCACACTTATAGGAGTAGGCGCCCACCGAACTCTTTCCACCCGTTGTGAGCATTTGCGAGAAGTAGGCATAATACTCCGAATGGTCATACACCACTTGCTGAGCATAGAAGACAATCGTGGGTAAGCCCACTTTGGCATCAATAGAATGTGGCTTGTCGTGGTCAACATTCTCATCAAGCATATCATTGCAACCCAGCGTGAGCAGTGACAATGATAAAAGCAAGGAAAATTGTAATATCTTTTTCATCGTAGTCAGTCGGTTTTAAAATGTTGCTTTAAGCGTAAAATTAAAACTACGTGTCGATGGAACAGCATAGTTGTCGATGCCCATTCCACCCGGGCCACCGGCCGTCGAAGCCAGCACCGCCGGGTCGGAACCCGTGTACTTGGTGAGCAGGAACAGATTGCGCCCAGTCAATGTGGCGCTCAAGCCCTTGACTGCCCACGTCTTCTTGAACAGCGGTGTGAAGTCATAGCCCAAGGTCACATAGCTCAGACGTATGTATGACCCGTCCTCAATGAAGTTGGACGACACCGTACTATAATATTGAGAGATAAAGTTGTTGTCCAGCACAATCGGTGTGCGGTTTTTCTCGTAGGTGACTGTGCCATCGGGTGCTGTGACGGCCTGCACACCGTTGAAGATAATCTCGCGGTTACGATACTTATCATACAGGTGGTTCATACCATTGCTGATGAGGCTTCGGCCGGTGACATTGACCACATCGCCACCCTTGCGTGTATCGAGCAGGAATGACAGTGTCGCATTCTTGTAGCGGAAGCTCGAGCCTAGGCCCAACAGGAAGTCCGGCTCACGGTTGCCGATATACAACCCCTTCTGCGGACTGATGATGGGATAGCCATTCTCGTCACAGATGACATTGCCGTTGGGGTCTCGCTCGTAGTCCTTGCCCGAGATACCTGTCGAAGATTCGCCCAGGCGAGCCACTGGGAAGATGTCGCCATACTGCGTGCCCTGAATCTCAATAATATCCTCGGGCAGCGAGATGACCTTGCCTCGGTTATACGAGAAGTTGAGCGTTGCTGTCCAGTCGATGTCTCGGTTTTTGATAATGTCCTGCGCCAGGGTAATCTCCATACCATGATTCTCCAGCTCGCCCTCGTTGCGAGTCTGCAAAATCATACCCGATGCCGGCGACACACGCACAGTGACAATCTGATTGCCCACACTCGTGGAGTAGTAGGCCAAGTCAAGCCGTGTGCGACTGTTGAAGAAGCGCAAGTCAGCACCAATCTCCCACGAGCTCGTCATCTCGGGGTGAAGGTCATAAGCTCGGCCAATGGTGGGATCGACACCATAGCCACCATCCGGGAACATCACCCACTGCTTGTAGGTGTCGGTGAACTTGTATTGTGGGCCATCCTTACCAACCTTAGCCCAGTTACCACGCAGCTTGCCATAAGAGAACCATTTGTTCTGCAGGTGGAACAGCTCGCTGAAGATCACACCACCCGTGACCGAAGCGTACGAGTAGTTGGTCTGCGGTGCCTGCTTGAAGCGCGATGAGCCATCCATGCGGTAAGTGCCCGACAACTGTGCCATGCCCTTGTAATCGAACCTCAGCTCGCCGAAGTATCCGTATTTGTTCCACTTGCTGTGGCTCAACACCGAGCGATTGAAAATCACCAGATTGGCATTTTCAAAGTCCACATTGTTGTAGCTGTAGTAATCACCACCGAGCTGGAAGTTCTCACCGTAGATTGACGTACTCACACCGGAATACTGCTTCCACTCCATACCGTAGAGGATATTGAAAGAGAAGTCTTGGGCAAAAGTCTTCTTGTAGGTCGCCAAAAATTGAGTCACCCACTGCTCACCCCTCGAGGGCGAGAAACTATATGAGCCAAACAACGACTGAGAGTCGGTGAGTGCGGCCTGCACATTTGTGTCATCCGGATTGAGCAAGTCCCCCTCGTAGATGCGAGGCACCGAATAACCATCATAGATTGAATAGGCCTTGTCGTAGGTGACTTTGCCTGTAAACTCCAGATCGTCGATGGGTCGGTACTGCACCATGCCATTGATGATGTAACGCGTGTCCTCGGTGCGGGCTTTGTCCTTGTATCGGCCATAGTAGGGCGACACACCTGCGTTGATGCGCTCAAGGTCGGTCAACTTGTCCCAAGCCTCATAGCGTGCCCACCAGTTGACATGTCCCTCAAGCGTCTCGTAGTCAGCCATATTCTTGTTGCGTCCCCAATTATAGATGGTAGAGATGGGACTGCCCGAGCCACGTGCAGTGCTGTTCTTCAGGTTGGCCGACAACTGCAGTGTGACCTGCTTGGACGGGTGAAAAGTACCCTTGATGAATGCAGTGAGCTGTTTCTTGTAGTCCTTGGGGACAATTCCCTGATTGTTCATGTAGGAGACTGAGGCATAGGCACTGAACTTCTCTGTTCCGCCCGACACCGACGCGTCGTACTTCTGCATAACTCCGGTGGTTAAGAATTTTCCCACGTTGTCATAGCAAATGTCCTCGGCACGAAGGTAAGGTCCCCAACCACCGCTGGCGGTATTCTCCTTGTACATGCCCCGACTACCCGGCATAAACATGGACTGCAGCTTGGGCACACGGGCTGCACGGCTCACCTCGAGGGTGGTCTGCACATTGACGCGTACCGAGCCATCCTTGCTGCCGTTCTTGGTGGTGATCATGATCACACCATTGGCTGCCTCCTGGCCATAGAGTGCCGACGCTGCAGCTCCCTTGAGCACGGTCATGCTCTCAATGTCATTCGGGTTCAGGTCGCCCAGCGATGAGCCTTGTCCACGAATGGCCACGCCGTCGACAATCATCAGAGGCTCATTGTTCTGACTGGGGTTCATCGACGAGATGGCTCGGATGATCACCTGCGTGCTTGCGTTAGGCGAACCGCCACCTGTCGACACCTGCAGACCGGCCACCTTGCCCTGCAACGAGTTGGCAAAATTGGCCGACCCTCCAGCAGTCACTTGGTCAGAATCGAGCTGCTGCACAGCGAAGTTCAGTTTTTTCTTCTCCTGGGTCTGTCCCATGGCGGTGACCACGACCTCGCCCAGCACTTGGGCATTCTCCTTAAGCTCGATGTTGATCACCGTCTTTCCCGCGGTGACCTTGATCGACACCGGTTCCATGCCCACATAGGTCACATCCAGCACCTCGCCGTCATTGACCTCAATTGTGTATTTTCCGTCCAGGTCGGTGGCAGTGCCGCGTGAGGTTCCGTGCACCTGGATCGACGCCCCTATGATGGGTTCGCCGTCCGATGCTCCGGTCACCACGCCGGTCACCGTGCGGGCCATGCCCCACACCGCCATCAGCGAAAATAACAGTAGCATAAGTAGCTGTTTTCTCATAATTTCATTGTTTTATGTTTGATTTGTTTTAGATTTTGCGCTTTCGATTTTGCCGAATTAATAGCATATCACGCTACAAACTTACACAATATTTTGCAAACAAAAAAGCACCTTTAATAAAAAAGGTGCACATTTAAGTTTTTTTATATTTAACTACAAGAATTTCTCTATTTTAACATTTCCCGAGCATGATGTTGACGATGGTGTTGACATCTTCGATACCGACTGTGCCGTCGCCAGTAACATCACCTGCGGTTATCAGATCGATGTTTGTATTGATTCCAAGCATGATATTGATCACGGCATTGACATCGGCCACATCGACCGTCCCGTCACCCGTCACGTCGCCCAACACGCCTGCCGTCAGGGTGTAGGCTGCCAAGCCGTTGCCCGGCACATAGACGTACAGGTTCTTTTGATTGGGCCGGTCGCCATCGGTCACACAGCAAGGTGCGTCCCAGGTGGCACTGTTGACGCTGCCTAAGCCTTGAGCAGGAAAAATCCAAGTGGCACGATAATCGGCCAACTTCTCGCCGCCTTCGCTCTGGGCAAGCATGAAACGGAAGCCCGTGGCACTGCGGTAGTCGCTATAGGGATAGAGCATATACCGCCGGCCCTGCAGCTCGAAGAAGGCAGCACCGTTAGCCTCGGTGCCTTCGGGGCGGATAGACGGGTTTGCGTCAAAGGAATCCTGGACCTTACCGGTAGCCAAGTCGTAGCGCGTGAGGTGGGTCGAGCCGCCAGTGACCCAGACGGTCTCCTCAAGTCCGGGATAAACGCGCGGAGCCAACCCAAAGTACTCGGCACCGGTAGGGCTGAACGACTGCGCCTTCATCACCTGTGTTCCCAAGACGTTGGCGCTACCGGCACCCGCCACCTGCCACTTGACCACCTCGGTGCCGTTGCTCAGTGCGGCATACACGTGATAGCTTCGCGCCATGATGTCGCCTCTGACGTTGCAGTGATCCACGCGCCTACCTGTGGTCTCGCCGGTGGTCATCGTCCCCATGAGTGTGGCATGCCCTGTGTCGGGGTCCACGTGATAGAGGTTGATGGGGGCAGTTGCGATGTTGAGCACCAGATTGCTGATGAGCACATGCCCATTGTCGTCCTGGAAGATGTCGTTGCCGGGGTAGTAAGAGCACTGCACCACAGGGTCGACCATCACCTTCTTGAGCAGCTCGCCCGTGCGCGCGTCATAGTGCAAGATGTAGACATCGGCATCGCTGGCACCCGCACTGCGGCCTATCACGAGCACGCGGCCGTTCCACACGGTGAAGCCGCGGTTCATCAGGCCATCGCCGTCGAAGACGATGTTGGCGTAGTCGTCCTTGACCGACCGCACCCACCGGTTGTCGAGCCGCAAGCGGCCGATAGGCTCATAGGCCGACACATCGCGCTTGATGACGTAGCCCGGCTCAAAGTTGCCCACTTCGCGCTCACCGGTGACCAGGGTCCAGGCCTGCGATGGGGTGGACAGGCGGCCACGCTGCTGGGTGATGACGCGCCAGTAATAAGTAGTCTGAGCCGACAATGCACCCAAGTCGATAACCGCCTCGCTCGCGGTCAAGCCTTTGATATCAAGCGCAATGCCAGAGAAATCAGCATCCGATGACACTTGAACACGATAGGTGGCATCGGCGGCATCAGACCAGTCGAAACGCTGCTCCCACTCGACCGTGGCTCCGTCGGCAGGCGACAGCAGGGTCACTGTGTCGGCCTGTCCCGACGGTGCGTTGACGTAGGCCGGCTCGTACTCGTTGCCCCAGCCATCGACCTGCGTCACAG
This sequence comes from Muribaculaceae bacterium, assembly GCA_017477555.1. GTDB lineage: Bacteria > Bacteroidota > Bacteroidia > Bacteroidales > Muribaculaceae > Sodaliphilus. Next base: position 3,155 of record JAFUVK010000068.1, on the reverse strand, counting down.
CATACCAGTGGTCGGTGCGGTACTGCTCGGGCAGTTCCATTGAGTTGCTGTAGGACACCTTGACGAGATAGTCACTCTTGATGCCTCCAAACTGCTCACTCCACACTTCGTCGGCCGGCACCGAGTTGGGGATGGCGTACACACCATACTTTATAGGCCGCGTGCCAGGGTCATCCCACGAGAGTACATCGCCCACAATGGCCAGATTCTGCGGCGCACCCAGGTCGAAGCGTGTCTTCCACGTCAGTGCCGGTGGCATGGCCTTGTGTGTGAACAGTGTCCGGGACAGGTAGTCGCCGAAGCCCGAGCAGGTGGGACCGCTGATGTACTTGGCGCTGTAGAAGTTGACGCCAGGCGCATTATCCAGGTTATACTGGCGGCTGTAGCGGATTTGCTGCAGAATCTCGTCCCAGTCGGCCTGGGTGTTGGTCTCGGCCATGAAGTAGATGTTGTGGCTGGCATAGTGATGCCGCCCGAAGTGGTTGGCCACATAGCTCCACCACTGCGTCAGCGGGCCGAAGGGGTTGGTCGCATGGTTGGTCTTCCAGTAGAGCTGCGGCGAGATGTAGTCGATGGTACCCTCCTCGAGCCACGCCAGCGGGTCGCTGTAGATGGTGTTGTACTGCCAGTCGCTACCCGTGGGGCACGGGTCCACACCGTGCTGAGCGGCCGATGTGCTGCGTGTGCCGGCCACGCCTGCCGGACCGATGGCAAACTTAACACCGGGACGGGTGGTCTGCACCATGTCGTAGACGTTGCGCACCATCAGGTTGACGTTGGCGCGCCGCCAGTCGGCCAGGGAGAGCGACGTGCCCGACTGTTGCCACAGCTGGTAGTCGGGTGCGGTGGCATCGGTGGGCGTGCCTCCGCCGGGATAGAAGTAGTCATCGAAGATGATGCCGTCGATGTCATAGTTCTCAATCATTTCGCGGCACACGTCCACCACGCGCTGCCGCGAGCCCTCGAGGGCAGGGTTGAACACCACATACTTCCCCACCTGCATCAGCAGGCCGGAGTTCTTCAGTGCCACATCCTGTGGGGTGTTCCAGTCGTTGCCATAGTTGTTGCTGAAACGGTAGGGATTGACCCAGGCATGGCACTCCAAGCCGCGCTTGTGGCATTCCTGAACGGCAAACTCCAGTGGGTCCCACCCAGGGTCTTGGCCACGCGTGCCGGTGATGTAGCTGGACCACGGCTCGTAGCTTGAGCGGTAGAACGCGTCGCTCATGTCGCGCACTTGCAGGCAGATGGCATTCATGTTGGCCGCCTCGAAACCGTCGAGCAAGTCGGTCAGCTGCTTCTTCTGCTTGGCGATGACATTGGCACCGGTGCCGCGGGTCTGTGGCCAGTCGATGTTGCTCACTGTAGCGACCCACACGGTGCGCATCTCGCGCTTTTGGGCCTCCTGGGCTTGGAGGCCGATGGCTAGCAACAAAGCCATCACCGAAAGTAATAATTGTCTCATTTTCATCATGTTTTTAAAAGGTTCTGGCCGCAAAGTTAGAAAAAATTTGTACAAAACGAACGCAAAAAAGCTCGCTTTTTTGCTGAGGTGTCGCCAAATTTATCTAAAAATCGTAATTTTGCCACAACTTTTGCAACTTTTTCGCACACTCGATGCGTCTAATGCACGAAAACAAACTATAAAACATAACTCAAGATGAAAAAAATCACATTACTGATAATGGCCGCGATCATGGCCATCATACCCCTGAACGCTGCCGACAACGTCAGTCTGCAAGGCGGCACTCTAATCATCGCCAGAGATAGCGACACTGTGCGTATTGCCGCTCCACAGATCACCGAGAAACTGGGTGTCCTGCTCGACGACACCGTCATCAATCTGGCCGACAAAGAGGTGGCACAACCACAAGAGCTGAGTGATCGCAGCGACTGGGTCGACATGCAGCGCATCTGGTCGAACACGGCCGAGAACATCAGCATCGCCTTTGTGTGGGGCATGGTATGTCTTATCGCTCTCATCATGCTGTTCAATTACCTCAAGCGCCGCCGCAAGTACAAGATGGTAGAGAAAGCCATTGAGAACAACTACCCGCTGCCGCCCTACGTGTTCGACGGTCATGCTCCCGCACAGCCCGTGTGGAGCGCCCCGGCTCCGCAGCAGCCCGTCCAAGGCAGTCCCCTCGAGGATGGCACACCCGTCGAGCCCGTACAGGACGAGAATGGCAACCCCACACCCCCGCCCCTGAATGCGCAGAATGACCCGTGGAATGGTCAAGCCACGCAAGCGACACAGCAACCGGCCATGGAAACGCCGCGCATCAACTGGCGCGCCTTCCAGAACAGTTTCATCCTGGTGGCCGTGGGACTGGGACTGATGATTATGTTCCACGAGACCATGCTGGTAGGCGTTTTCTCAATCCTCGTGCTCATCGGGTTGGGCAAGGGTTTCATCGAGTATCAGGAACAGCGCGATGCCATCAACGGCTGGCGCAACAAGCAGTAGTCCTCCCAGAACTCCCTGAACTCCCAGTTTTCCCAGAAATCCCAGAAAAAACAATGAAAAAAATCGACGAACTGCGACTGATAGCGCAATGTGCTTTGGGCGACAGCCGGCAAGCCTTCGGGCAGCTGGTTGAGGCCTATCAGTCGCAGTTGCGCCGATTCTTGATGAACCTCACGGGCGGCGACGAGGCACTCACCGACGACCTGGCGCAGGAGACCTTCCTCAAGGCCTATGTCAACGTGCGCAACTTCAAGGGACTGTCGAGTTTTGCCACCTGGCTCTATCGCATCGCCTACAATGAGTTCTACAGCCATGCCCGGGCGCAGCATCCCACGCAAGAACTCGACAATGTCGTGGTGGGCGAGGCCATGACCGACCGCTCGGCCATAGCCACCGAAGCCAGCCTGACGGTGCGCGCGGCACTGGCGCAACTCGACGAGACCGAGCGCGCCATCATCACCCTGTTCTATATCGAAGACCTGCCCATCAAGCGAGTGGCTCAAATCGTCTCGATGCCCGAGAACACTGTCAAGTCGCACTTGCGCCGCGGCAAGGAAAAAATGAAACAACTGATTAAGTAACCGTAAAAAATAATTTGGTATGATTAATTATGGTGATACCTCCAGCTCATCTTTTTGTCCCTTTTTGCTTTGCTCATCAGTCGTTATGCCCGCATAACTCCTTCTTC
>JAFUVK010000045.1 GCA_017477555.1 Muribaculaceae bacterium | reverse complement strand
GACTGCGATTGATGCCTCTTAAAACATGAAGAGGTATCACAAAATAGCGCCTACAACCTCTTCACTTTTCTATCACCACTTTTTCAGTGGCTTCGCCTGCGGCGCAGCCCTACACTGTTGCAGTAACCATGTCGATCAGCGCCGAAGACGCTGCTGCCCTGGAGAGATTGTGCAAATCTCATCGCAAGGCAGCGACTTGCGGAATCTGAGTGATTATGAATGAATCTTAGATATTGCGGTCGATGATGTAGCAAAAGATTTGTCGGAACGCCTCGACGGTGTCACTGGCCGGGAAGATGTCGAGCAGGGTGTCGGCCTCTCGGCGCAGACGCTGCATCGTGGCGTTGGCATAGTCGATGCCTCCGGCACGCTTGGCCCACTCGACCAGTGTGGCGATATCGGCGGCATTGAGCTGCTCCTTGTGCGCCAGGGTCCTCATAGCCTGATGCTCAGGCAGGTCGGTACGGTTCAGGGCATAGATCAGCGGCAGGGTGATTTTTCCCTCGCGCAAGTCATTGCCAGTGGGCTTTCCCACGGTAGTGTCATCGTAGTAGTCGAATGTATCGTCCTTGATTTGAAAAGCCAGTCCCAGCAGTCGCGCATACTGACACAGCGCCTGGACTTGTTCTTCGGGGCCGTTGTTGACATATCCCCCCACAGCCACGCAACTCTCAAAGAGCGATGCCGTCTTTTTGCCTATGATGCTGAGATAAGTGTCCTCGTCGATGTTGCGGTTGCGTGCGTTGTCGTACTGATTGATTTCGCCCAACGACAGGTCGCCGCCCATCTGCGCCAACGACTCAAGCACCCTGGCGTCGCGTGCCTTGACGGCGCAGCGCAGCGCTCCGGTGACAAAGAAGTCGCCCACAAGCACTGCCACATGATTGCTCCACACACTACTGATGGTCTCGACCCCACGACGCTGTCGCGCCTGGTCGATGACATCGTCATGAATGAGCGATGCGTTGTGCAGCAACTCAATGGCGGCTCCGGCATAGAGTATGCGTTCGTTGACCTGACCGAAGAGCCTCCCACTGAGCAGTGTCAGCATGGGTCGCAACTGCTTGCCCTTAGTGGCCAGATAGCGCGTCACAATCGAGTTCATCAGCTCTGTATCGCTGTGCAGTGTGTGCTCGATTATGTCGTTGAGTCGGCGCAGGTCGTCGGCCAGCAACAGGCGTATGTCGTCAAGTGTTGTCATTTTGCGGCACAAAATTAGTGCAAGTTGAGCGCAAAACAAAATGAAACACGAAGTTTTTCATTTTTTTTGCCGAGACGCAGCCTAATTTATCAAAAATTAGTGCAAGTTGAGCGCAAAAGCAAAGTTTACTTTGATTTTGCCGAGACGAAGCCTAATTTCGAGGGCAAAGCGCTCAACATAGTGCAAGTTGAGCGCAAAAGCAAAGTTTACTTTGATTTTGCCGAGACGAAGCCTAATTTATCAAAAATTAGTCCTTATTTGCCCGGCAGGACGAAAAAACCGACAAATATTTCTCTATTTGCCAAAAAAGCCCTAATTTTATCGTGTTTTTGAAAAATGTACCACCATGCAAGATAAAAAACTGCTTCTGCTCGATGCCTATGCACTCATCTTCCGAGCCTTCTATGCGATGATACGCAATCCGCGCGTAACCAGCACGGGCATCGACACGTCGGCCATCTTCGGTTTTGTCAACATGCTGCAAGACCTGCTGCGTCGCGAGCACCCCAGCCACATCGCCGTGTGCTTCGACCCGGGCGGGAAAACCTTCCGCCACGAGGCCTATGCCGACTACAAGGCCAACCGCGACAAGACTCCCGAGGGCATCCTTACCGCAGTGCCCTATATCAAGCGCATCCTTGAGGCCTACCGCATTCCCGTCATTGTGGTCGACGGCTACGAGGCCGACGATGTTATCGGCACGATGGCGAATATGGCACAGGAGCACGGCTTCCTCACCTACATGGTGACCGGCGACAAGGACTTTGCCCAACTGGTGACCGACAACATCAAAGTTTACAATCCTGCCAAGAGCGAGATACTGGGTGTGCAGGAAGTCAAGGACAAATATGCAGTGGAGCACCCCTCACAAGTCATCGACTTGCTGGGGCTGATGGGCGACACGGCCGACAACATACCCGGCTGCCCGAATGTGGGACCCAAGAAAGCCGAAATGCTCATCGGACAATTTGGGTCGATTGAGAACATGCTCGAACACACCGACCAGCTCAAGGGCGCGCTAAAGGCCAACATTGAGGCCAACGTCGAACAGATACGCCAGAGCAAGTGGCTGGCCACCATCAAGACCGATGTGCCCATCGACTGGGACGAGCAGGCCCTGCGCCGCCATCCGGCCGACCTCGACGCACTGCGGCAGGTGTTCGGCGAGCTGGAGTTCCGCACGCTCACGGCGCGCCTGATTGACCAGGGCGAGGCCAATGTGGGTCTGGAGACACCACACAATGCACCAAGCGCAACGCACAGTCACCGCCAGGCTGCGACCCCCTCCCCCACCCCTCCACTATCTGGCGACCAACCGGCCAACCACAACGGGCAGCTCTCGCTCTTCGACACCCCAGTGGCAAACTACACACCGGAACCTCCGGCCCAACAGGACACGCGATTCGCACTACCCAGCTCACAACTGGTGAGCGACACCTATCAGGCCGAAGCACTGGTCAAGCGACTCATCAAAGAGCCACAGGTGGCCGTCCACCTGGTGAGTGTGGGCGACGAGGCCATGCGCGCAACGATGGTGGGCCTAGCCCTTTGTGCCCGCCCCACCGAGGCCTATTATCTGCCCATGGACGGCATGGGATTCATGCTGCAGGCCATCGAGCCACTGTTCACCTCACCGGCGCGAATCATCGCCAACGATGTGAAGCGGCTCATGGTCATGCTCGATGTGGCGGGAGTGAAGATGACCGCCCCCTACTACGACACCGGTGTGGCGCACTACCTGCTGCAACCCGAGCGCACGCACACCACCAGCGATATCGCCCTCGAATTGCTGGGCTACCCAGCCACCCCCGATGAGAAAATACTGGGAGCAAAAGGGCGCAACCAACTAAAACTCAACCAAGTGTCGGCCGAACGGATGACGCAATGGGCCTGTGAACAAGCTGCCATCACTTACGCGCTGCCCGACGTGCTGGACCGACAGCTTGCCCAGGAAGGACTCACCCACCTGCTGACCGACATCGAGCACCCGCTCATTCCCGTGTTGGCCGACATGGAACTGACGGGCGCGCGCATCGATGTCGAGGCCCTGCACAGCTACTCCGCCACCCTGCTCGAGCAGATTCACACCCTCGAAGAGGAGTGCCAGGAACTGGCCGGCGAACCCTTTAACACCGCATCGCCCATGCAGGTGGGGCAGATTTTGTTCGACAAGCTGCAACTCGACCCCAAGGCCAAGAAGACCAAGACCGGGCAATACAGCACCACCGAGGAGATTCTGCTCAAGCTGCGCGACCGTCACCCCATCGTAGAGAAAATACTGCTGCTGCGCGGCAAGCGCAAACTACTAGGGACCTACGTCGACGCGCTGCCCAAGCTCATCAACCCACGCACCGGGCGCCTACACACCACCTACAACCAGACAGTGACCGCCACCGGACGGTTGTCGAGCGCCAACCCCAATCTGCAGAACATCCCCGTGCGCAACGATGATGGGCGAGAGATACGCCGCGCGTTCATCCCGGCCGACGGCAACATCTTCTTCAGCGCCGACTACTCACAGATTGAGCTGCGACTGGTGGCAGACCTCAGTGGCGACACGACGATGCTCGACGCCTTTGCACACGACCAGGACATCCACGCCCTGACCGCCGCACGCATCTATCACGAGCCACTGGAGCAAGTGACACCCGACCAGCGACGCAAGGCCAAGACGGCCAACTTCGGCATCCTGTATGGCATATCGGCTTTCGGGCTTGCCGAGCGGCTCAACATCCCCCGCAGCGAGGCCAAGATGCTGATTGACGGCTACTTCGAAACATTCCCGGGTGTGCGCCAATACATTGACCGCAGTGTGGAGCAAGCCCGGCAGCAAGGCTATGTCACCACCCTCGACGGCCGACGCCGCATGCTGCCCGACATCAACTCGCGCAACGCGGTGGTGCGCAGCTTCAGCGAGCGCAACGCCGTCAACGCTCCCATACAGGGCACCGCTGCCGACATCATCAAGCGGGCCATGGTGGCCATCAGCCGCCGGTTCGGGCAAGAGCAGTTGCGCTCGAAGATGATACTGCAGGTGCACGACGAGCTGAACTTCGATGTCGTGCCCAGCGAGCTCGACCAGGTGCAACGCATCGTCATCGAGGAGATGGAAAATGCCTATCACGGGCGCGTACGTCTCACCGCCAGCCACGCCGCGGCCACCAACTGGCTCGACGCACACTGACCTCTTGCCGACATAACGATTGCGCCGCACGACCTCCAGGGTCATGCGGCGCAATGCTTTATGGTCAAGTGGCTTATTACTGAGCCATCTCACGCTTGAGGCGCTCGGTGAGCATGGGCACGATTTTGTGCAGGTCACCCACGATGCCCAGGTCGGCCACGCTGAAGATGGGCGCGTACTTGTCCTTATTGATGGCGACAATCAGGTCGCTCTCCTCCATACCGGCCAGATGCTGGATGGCACCGCTGATGCCACAGGCAATGTAGAGGTTGGGGCGCACGGTCTTACCCGTCTGTCCCACCTGGCACTCGTGAGGCATGACACCGTTGTCGACCATGGCGCGCGACGAGGCCACCTGGCCACCCAGTTGGTCGGCCAGTGCCTGGAGCTTTCCGAAGCCCTCCTTGTCGTGCACACCACGTCCGCCCGAGACCAGAATCTTGGCCTCGCTGATGTCGGCCACATTCTTGTCGGCACGGATGGTCTCAACCAGGCGAACCTTGAACTTGCTGGTGTCGAACTTAGGCGCAAAGTCGGTGACCACTCCTTGGCGCTGCGGGTCGCGCTCACGCTTCTGCATCACGCCCGGACGCACGGTCGACATCTGCGGGCGCGTGTTGGGGCACACGATGGTTGCCATCAGGTTGCCGCCGAATGCGGGACGCGTCGAGTGCAGATCCATGAACCCCTCTTCCTTGGCAGGCTGCACCTCAAGCTTGGTGCAGTCGGCGGTCAGGCCGGCACGCAGACGGCATGCCAAGCGCGGTGCCATGTCGCGACCTATGGTGGTGGCACCATAGAGCACGATGCCTGGCTTGCGCTGTTCGATAATCTGATAGACGGCCTGCGAGTACTGCTCGCTCAGGTAGTCCTTGAGCTCGGGGCAGTCGGCAACGATGACCTCGTCGGCCCCCATTTCAATCAGGGTCTGTGCCTGGTCCTTGATGCCGCAGCCCAGAAACATGGCGACGACTTTCTCACCCAACACATCAGCCAAATCACGAGCCTTGCCCAGGAGTTCGAATGCGACGGGCTGAATGACACCCTCGCGCTGCTCGGCAAAGACGAATACGTTCTTATAATCTTTCTTATCCATAGCAATGTCTTTTTCCTTGTTTTAGCTTTTAGTTGTCAGTTGCTAGCCTAAAGTCTAACGCCTAACGCCTAAAAACTAAAGTTTAGATGATGTGTTTCTCTTTCAACTTGGCGACAATCAGCTCGACTGCCTCCTCCTCACTCACTTCGTGCAACTCGCCCGGGGCCTTCATGGCCTTGGGGAACGACTGGAACACCTTGGTGGGCGAGCCGGCCAGACCGAGCTTCGTCTCCTCGACATCGATCTTGTCGGCGCTCCACACCTCCACCTCCTTGTTGTAGGCCTCCATGATGCCGCTCACACTCATGTAGCGGGGCTCGAAAGCGCTGGCCAGGACGGTGAGCAGGCACTTGCCCTCAACGTCGAGCACTTGTGTGCTGTCCTCGTTCTCCTTGTGCACGAGCAGGTGTCCGTTGTCCTGCAGCTTGGCATCGACCACGTAGGTAATCTGTGGCAGACCCAGATGCTCGGCCAACTCGGGACCGACCTGTGCGGTGTCGCCATCGATGGCCTGTCGGCCGGCGATAATCAGGTCATAGTCCAGCACGCGGCACAGGCCCGAAAGGGCATAGCTGGTGGCCAATGTGTCGGCTCCGGCAAACTTGCGGTCGCTCAACAGGATGGCACGGTCGGCACCCATGGCATATGCCTCGCGAAGCATCACATCGGCCTGCGGCGGTCCCATCGAGATGACGGTAACGGTGGCACCGAACTGGTCTTTCAGACGCAGTGCGAGCTCAAGGCCGCCCTTGTCATCGGGGTTCATGATGCTGGGCACGCCCTCGCGAATCAAGGTACCCTTGACGGGGTCGATCTTGATTTCGGTCGTATCGGGAACTTGTTTTAAACAAACTACAATATTCATTTTTCTAAGGAGTTAAAGAATTTAAAGGAGTTAAGGAGTTAAGGAGTTAAGTTGTGGAATAGTTTGGCAGTGAAGCCGATAGACTTTCGGATGAAGACGCGGTGTGCCAAGTTGCAACCGCCATGAGACATACGTCTTAACTCCATCTAACTACTTAACTACATAACTACTAGTTACTTAAACAAATGCCCGGCGATGACCATGCGCTGGACCTCGGACGTGCCTTCGTAAATCTCGGTAATCTTGGCATCGCGCATCATGCGCTCAACAGGATACTCTCGCGTGTAGCCGTAGCCACCATGGAACTGCACAGCCTTGGTGGTGACCTCCATGGCCGTCTCGGCTGCAAATAGCTTGGCCATGGCTGCATCGGCCGAGTAGGGCAGCCCATTGTCCTTCTTCCATGCTGCGCTGCGCACCAGCAACCGTGCTGCCTCGACCTTGGTCTTGAGGTCGGCCATCTGGAACTGGGTGTTCTGGAACTTGGCAATGGCGCGGCCAAACTGCTTGCGCTCCTTGGTGTACTTCACGGTCTCGTCCATAGCCCCCTGGGCGATGCCCAGAGCCTGCGAGGCGATGCCGATGCGGCCACCGTCCAGGGTCTTCATGGCAATGTTGAATCCCTTTCCGAGCGGGCCCAGGAGGTTCTCCTTGGGCACGATGCAGTTCTCGAATATCAGCTCGCAAGTGGCGCTGCCGCGGATACCCATCTTGAGCTCCTTCTTGCCGATGCTGAATCCCGGCATTCCCTTCTCGACGATAAATGCCGAGATGCCCTTGGTGCCCTTGCTCTTGTCGGTCATGGCCATGACGATGAACACATGAGCGTAGCTGGCGTTGGTGATGAAGATCTTAGAGCCGTTGAGCACCCAGTGGTCACCGGCGTCGACAGCGGTAGTCTGCTGCATAGCGGCATCGGTACCGGCATTGGGCTCGGTCAGACCGAAAGCACCAATCCACTCGCCTGAGGCCAGCTTGGGCAGATACTTCTGCTTCTGCTCCTCGGTGCCGTTCTCCATGATGGGAGCCATGCACAGCGAGGTGTGGGCCGAGAGCACGACACCTGTGGTGGCGCACACGCGCGACAGTTCCTCAACGGCCATGATATACATTTGCACTGTGCCGCCAGCACCGCCATACTGCTTGGGTACCGGGATGCCCATGATGCCAAGTTTTCCCATCTTCTCGACGGTCTCGATGGGGAATCGCTCCTGCTCATCGACCTCGGCTGCCAGAGGCTTCACCTCATTCTCGGCAAACGACCGTATCATCTGCAGGAACAGTTGTTCAGTTTTCGAATAGCTAAAATCCATATATTCCTTTATAATTGAGAATTAAGAATTGAGAATTAAGAATCGAGTAAAAACTCTAAACTCTAAACTCTAACCCCTAATCCCATAGATTAATACTTATAGAAACCTTGACCGGTCTTGCGGCCCAGCAGGCCGGCGCGCACCATCTTGCGCAGCAGCGGGTGAGGACGATACTTCGGGTCGCCAAACTCGTTGTAGAGCACCTCCATGATGGCCAGATTCACATCGTTGCCAATCAGGTCGGCCAGCGCCAGCGGGCCCATGGGGTGGTTGGCACCCAGCATCATGCACTTGTCGATGTCCTCGGCACTGGCGATGCCGTCGGCCAGGATGCCCACAGCCTCGTTGATCATGGGGATGAGGATGCGGTTGACCACAAAACCGGGGGCCTCGTTGACAGGAACAGGGGTCTTGCCAATCTGTGTGGTCAGGTCCACGATGCACTGGGCAGTCTCGTCGCTGGTGAGCTGCCCCTTGATGACCTCGACCAGCGCCATGCGGTCGGCGGGGTTAAAGAAGTGGCATCCGATGAACTTGTCGGGGCGGCTGGTGCATGCCGCAATCTCGGTAATGGACAGCGACGACGAGTTGGTGGCAAAGATGGTCTCGGGCTTGCAGATCTTGTCGAGCTCGGTGAAGACGTCTTTCTTCAGCTGCATGTTCTCAACGGCAGCCTCAATTACCAGGTCGGCGTCGGCAAAGGTGGCGTAGTCGGTAGTGGTGGCGATGTTGGCCAGGATGGCTTTCATCGCGTCTTCAGTGATCTTACCCTTCTCGACCAACTTGGCATATCCCTTGTTGATCGAAGCCATAGCCTTGTCCAAACTGGCCTGTGTGCGGCTCTTCATAACCACAGGCATCTTGGCTGCAAAAGCCTTGACAATGCCCTTGGCCATGGTACCGGTTCCAATGACACAAATTTTCATATCGATTGTTTTTAAATTATTGCTAATTCTCTGGGAGTCCTGAAAGAACTTGGGAATTATGAATTTTGATTTATAAATTATGAATTGGTAAAGTGGGGTTTGCGCTTGTTCAGGAAGGCATCCATGCCCTCCTTCTGATCGGCGGTGCTGAAACACTGGCCAAACAGGTCGTTCTCCAGCGCAATGGCAGCATCGGCGTCCAGGTCATAGCCCTCGTTGATGCTGCGCTTGGCCAGCCCGATGGCGATGGAGGCGTTGGCCACCATCTTCCGGGCCATCTCGATGGCGGCAGCCATCAGCTCGTCGGGCTCGTAGACGGCGTTGACCAGACCGATGCGCAGGGCCTCGTCGGCGCGAATCACCTTGCCCGTATAGATCATCTCCTTGGCATAGCCTTGGCCGATGAGCTTGGGCAGGCGGTAGGTGCCCGAGAAGCCGGGGATGATGCCCAGCCCCACCTCGGGCTGGCCAAACTTGGCCTTGCTCGATGCGATGCGTATGTCGCAGGCCATGGCCAACTCACAGCCACCACCCAGGGCAAAGCCGTTGACGGCTGCTATCACCGGCATGGGCAGCAGCTCCACCTTGCGGAACACCTGAGCGCCCAGACGACCGAACTCGCGGCCCTGCTCCTGGTTGAGGTGGACCATCTCGCTGATGTCGGCCCCGGCGACAAACGACTTCTCGCCGTCACCGGTGATGATGAGCACGCGTGTGCCGTCCAGGTGGTCGACACAGTGGTCCAGCTCTCGCAGGATCGTCGAGTTGAGCGCATTGAGCGACTTCGGGGCCGAGATTTTCAGCACCGTCACCCCCTCGTTGTGCTCCACCTTGAGAAATTGATAGTCCATAACAAACTATAAACTTTCAACTATAAACTGAATCAGATGTCCATCGGCTTCAAGTCGGGAGCGATGATGAGCTTGGCCTCGGTAGCCTCCTGCACCTGCTCGACGGTGAACTCGGGATGAATCTCACGCAGCACGATGCCCTCGGGAGTGATATCCATCACACCCATCTCGGTGATGATCATGTCCACCTGTCCGGCTGCGGTGAGCGGCAGGGTGCACTCCTTAAGGATTTTGGGCTTGCCCTTCTGAGTGTGCTCCATGGTCAGGATCACGCGCTTGGCACCCACCACCAGGTCCATGGCACCACCCATGCCGGGAGCCATCTTGCCGGGGATAATCCAGTTGGCCAGGTTGCCCTTCTCGTCAACCTGCAGCGCTCCCAAGAACGACACGTTCACATGTCCGCCACGGATGATGGCAAACGACGTTGCCGAGTCGAAGGTGCATGCGCCAGGGGTCAGCGTGATATAGCCGCCACCGGCATTAATCAGGTTCTTGTCCTCCTCGCCCTCAGCGGGGGTGGCGCCCATGCCCATGGCGCCGTTCTCGGTCTGCAGTGTGACCGACACGCCCTCGGGCAGATAGTTGGGAATCATCGTGGGGATTCCGATACCCAGGTTCACAACATCACCGTCGTGCAGCTCTTTGGCTGCACGCTTTGCGATGACCTCTCTCATTTCATTTTTTTCCATAATTAATACGGTTTATGAGGATAATTGTATTTTGTTGTTATTATTATCTGTTTTTAAGGTAGGTTTGTGATGAGACACAATAGTCCGCTGCAAATTTACGAAAAAAATATCATATAGCCACCATGCGGCCCGTAACAATTGCCGAAATAATTTACAAAGCAGAGACATTACGGGCAACGCCTGCCGCCACAGCGCCAAATTGCCGCCAAATCCCTCTCCCCCGCCAGGAGGGATATATGTAGGGCTGCCGGCAGCCCTACATTGTGGCAAATCGACGACGCAGCTGCCGCGTAGGGACACAGCGTGCCCCGTGATTGGCCACAGTCCCTCTCCCCTGTGGAGAGCCCAGGTGAGTGGTCATCCCCACCCGCCGTCGACACAGGCACCCAGCTCCCCCGCCCTTTGGGAAAGGGGAGGGGGGGTCAATCCCCACCCGACAACACAGCAGTCAAGCGACTCCCGTTGGCACAGAATTTGCTTATCATACCAAACAATTTCACAGTTTTAATAAAGTCATGCGCAAAATCATCACCCTCGCAGCTGCGGCCATCATGCTGGCCGGCTGCAACAACACCACCAACACCGCCGACAACACCAGTGCCAACCGCTGTGTCCGCCCCCTGCCCGCGGGCATCACGGCCGACTCGCTCACCGACTGCACCGTGCCCGCACAGTTCAAGCTCGCCGACTTCGACTGGACGGCCCTGACCCTGACCATGACGGTCTATAGCGAGGACCTCTATGACGCGGTCGACATCAGCCAGCTCAAGGCCGGCGACACCATCGTCTATCAGGGACGCAACATCGTCGTGGCCAAGATTGACGACAAGGACGGCTTCAAGACCATCAATGACGGCATCGAGAACGACGGAGCCGACCTGCAGGCCGGTGACGGCGGCACCTATCGCGCCATCCAGCTCGACGACCACTCGATCTACACCACCCTGGGCAAGGCCACAGTGCCAGTGGCCAGCGACCTCGTGGTCATCGACTGCGGCATCGAGCCGACCGACCCGGTCGACACCATCCGCACCGACGCCCGCAGCTACCTGCAGAAGCTGGGCCAGCGCGATGACTTCAATGAGCTGAACACCCAGGTGCTGATCGAGGGCGGCAAGGTCACCCAGATCATCCGCCGCTGGATTCCCTGAAAACATGACCTGGGGCACCGATGAGGATGCCCCAGAACAATAACCAATCTTACTTATCACTGCAAGCCCTATGAGTGCTCTGACAATGCTTCTCATCTTTGTGGTCGCCATCGTGGTCATGGTGGTGGCCATTGCCCGTTTTGGTGTCCATCCGTTCATTTCCATCCTCGTGACCGCGCTGGTCCTGGCGCTGGCATTGGGCATCCCGCTCCAGACGCTGCCCGACACGGTAGGGCGGGGCTTCTCGGCCATCTTTACGGGCATTGGCCTGGTCATCATCTTTGGCACGCTCATTGGCACCATCCTCGACAAGACTGGTGCCGCGATAGCCATGGCGTGGGCGGTCGACCGCACGATCGGGCGCCGTTCGCCGCGTCTGGCCATGTTGCTGATCGGGTGGATTGTGTCGATTCCGGTGTTTTGCGACAGTGGATTTGTGTTAGTCAGTCCTGTGAGCCACTCGCTGGCAGCACGGTCGGGCCAGTCGCCGGTGACGTTGACGCTGGCGCTGGCGGCGGGCCTGTTCGCCTCGCACGTGTTCATCCCGCCCACGCCCGGCCCTGTGGCCGCGGCAGGCCTGATGGGCATCGACGACAACCTGCTGCTGGTCATTGCCCTGGGTGTGGTCATCTCGCTCGTTTCGCTCATTCCCGCCTACTTCTTTGCGGGTCGCGTTGGGCGCAAGGTTCAGCCCGCTCAGGTTCAGCCCGCCAGTAGCCCAACGGTGGCTTCGGGCGTTCCGGCTCTGGCAGCCTTCATGCCCATCCTCGTCCCAGTGGCGCTCATGGCAGTGGCTAGCGTGGTGGCGCTGACCGGTGCCACAGGCACGTGGGCGACGCTGTTGACATTTGTGGGCAAACCTTTTGTGGCGCTGATGATTGCGACGGCGTGCTGCCTGCCCTTGCTGGCACGCCGAGGCATGATGTCGCAGACCTACGACATCACGCAGCAGTCGCTCATGACCGCCGGTCCCATCATCTTCATCACCGCTGCCGGCAGTGTGCTGGGCACCGTCATTGCCGACAGCGGATTTGTCAATGTCATCAAGGAGCATTGCGGCACCCTGTCGGCCCTGGGCATGGCGTTCCCCTTTATCATCGCGGCCGTGCTCAAGTCGGCGCAGGGGTCGTCGACAGTCGCCATCACCACCACGGCGGGCATCATGGGCATGTACTCCGACTCTGGCTCGATGATGGCTAGTCTGGGCTACACCTCGCCACTGGCTGCCGCCCTGGTGGTCATGGCCATCGGGGCGGGTGCCATGACCGTGTCGCATGCCAACGACAGTTACTTCTGGGTCGTCACCGGCATGGGCGGCATCCGCCCCGGCGACGGCTACCGCACCGTCACCCTCATGACCCTGCTCATGGGCCTCACCGCCATCGCCGCCATCCTCCTCGCCGCCGCCATCCTCCTCTGACAAGCCCACCCCACCCCCCAAAAACTTTCCAATTCTTTCCACACTGGAAAGAATTTAGTGTTATATATTGTTAAAAACAAAGCCTAATTCTTTCCAATTCTTTCCAATTCTTTCTAGACTGGAAAGAATTGGGTAACTTTGTGGCAAAATAACAAGAATAAAATGAGTACACTTGAAGCACCCCCACGCATTTCGCCAGAAGAAATGCTAGATTCCCTGGTGACGCCACCCGATGAAGCCATTTCTGCTTTGGTTGAAAAAATCAACGAAGAATATGCGTATTGGGACACCGTTAAATACAAGAAAGCGCCAAAGGGATGCTCTGCAAAGAAGTTGTGGACCTATGTCAAAGCCTCCAGAATGAAGAGTATGACTCACGTATGGCCACAATATGGCATTACATTGGGTCTCACCAACCACATGCAGCGCCAATGCCACGAGTTCGACATGAACTTTGGTGGTTTCTGGGGAACCAATTCAATCATCCCTGATGATAGCAAGGAACGTTACTTGGTCAGTTCGTTGATGGAAGAAGCCATCTTCTCAAGCCAGATGGAAGGAGCCGCCACAACGCGTCAGGTCGCCAAGGATATGCTGCGCAAGAAGATGACGCCCAAGGACAAGTCGCAGCAGATGATTGTCAACAATTATAGGACCATCCAGTTTGTGGTTCAGCATCAAGACGCGCCACTGACTGTGGATTTGTTGCTGCAAGTGCATCAGCTGATGACCGAGCACACACTAGAACGGCCCGAAGATGCAGGGCGGTTCCGCACCAATGACGATGTCGTTGTCGAGAACGGCATCACTCACGAGATCGTTCATCGGCCACCCGCTTACACCGAGATCCCTGAATTTGTAGAAGAACTCTGTCGGTTTTTCAACGACAAGAAGCCAAAGGTGTTCATACACCCCATCATCCGTGGCATCATCATCCACTTTATGATTGCCTATATGCACCCATTTGTGGATGGCAACGGAAGAACGGCACGCGCCTTGTTCTACTGGTATATGCTGAAGCAGAAGTATTGGTTGACAGAATATCTCTCCATATCCAGGGTCATTGCCAAGTCTAAGACGGCCTATGAGAAGTCGTTTCGTTATGCCGAGGCCGACAGGAATGACATCGGATATTTTGTGGCATATAACCTGCGCGTTTTGGGTCTGTCTTTCAATCAACTGCAAGACTACCTCAAGCGGAAGCAAGAAGAAAAGAAAGCGGCAAACACATTCCTGCAATTAGGCAACATCAACAACCGACAGGCTCAGATCATCAAGATGTTTGTGGATAACCCCAAAGAGGTTATCACAGTCAAAGACATTCAGAGCAAATTCTTCATCAGTGCAACGACTGCCAAAGTTGACATCATGGGCCTCGTCAATCTTGGGCTTCTCGATGAGTTTGCATTTAATAAAGTCAAGAGAGGCTATGTCAGGAGCAAGAATTTTGTAGAGGCCGTCAAGCCCTTTCTGAAATAATTCTTTCCAGTGTTTAAAGAATTGGAAAGAACTGTAAAGAATTTCCTCGCGCCGCCCCCCCTCCACCGCTAAGGTGAATTTACCGAAAACCGCCCCAAAAATCCACCCCCATTTGGCACTCTCACAAATTTTTCCTATCTTTGCACAATAACGCTGTTACCGATGGTAAAAAGCGCTAAATAAAGTTTCATGGCATGATAAATCGTTTTTATTATAAGTCAACTCTATCTAATTTCGTTGCTGATTCTATAGATACGATCTTTGGCAAGATCTCAAGAAATGATGAAGGAGATAGTGTGAAGGAACAAAAGTATGCATGGTCTGAAGAAATTGAGCTCATGCAAAAAGTTCTTTCTTTCTGGAATAATGAGAACGGTGAGATTATTTTTGAGTATTCCATTCCTCGACTAGGCAAACGCATTGATGTTGTAGTGTTGCTCAGGGGTATAGTTTTTGTATTAGAGTTTAAGGCAGGCAAACAAGATTATCTGCAAACCGATGTGGAGCAAGTGATGGACTATGCTCTCGACTTGAAAAATTTCCATTTAGAGAGCCATAATCGTACCATTGTCCCCATACTGGTGGCAACTGATGCCAGATTATTTTCAACGAAATTGTTCTTCTCTGTATATGATGATAAAATATACAATCCACTTCTAACGAATGCTGAGAGATTGCAAGAGTTAATAGCTTCCGTCATAAGTAATGAACATGCGTTACCTTCAAGCGAAGAAGAATTTGCACAATGGGCAATTAGTAGGTACTCACCAACTCCAACAATCATTGAAGCTGCGAGTGCTCTCTATCAGAACCATTCGGTCGAGGACATTACACGTCATGAAGCTGCGGGGGCAGCTTTAGAGGAGACAACGCAGTTTGTACTTGATGTTATAGAAAAAAGTAAAGCGCAAGGCGAGAAGAGTATTTGTTTTGTAACAGGTGTTCCTGGCGCAGGTAAGACTCTCGTTGGTTTGAATGTTGCAATTCAACAATCCCTTAAATCTGGTGATTCACCTGATTCTGACCGTAATTTAGCGGTCTATTTATCGGGTAATGGACCTTTAGTAAAAGTATTGACTGCGGCATTGGCAAAAGACAAGCAGAAGCGTGAGCGCAAAAAAGGTAATAAATGCAATATAACCGATGCCAAACGTGAAGTGTCACAGTTTATTCAAATCATTCACCGTTATCGCAGTAATATGCTAGCGAAGATAAAGTTGCCGATAGTAAATGGCAGGCTGGAAATCGATGATTCAAAATCCGTTGCACATAAAACTGCTGGTCATGGAGAAGTGGAACATGTGGCTATTTTTGATGAGGCTCAAAGGTCATGGGATTTAGAGCATTTAGCGGGTTGGTTGGCAAAAGGCGGCAGCAGAGGAGGCATGAAAAAAGTTCCAGATTTTCCTATGTCTGAAGCTGAATTTTTGATTTGGTCACTAGACTTGAGAAAAGACTGGGCTGTGATCGTTTGCTTAGTTGGTGGAGGACAAGAGATAAATACTGGAGAAGCAGGAATAGGGGAATGGATTAGAGCTGTTAATGAGACCTTCCCTAATTGGAAAGTATATATATCAAAGCATCTGACAGACAAAGAATATGCAGAAGGTAATGTTGCTGATCTTATACGTAATAATAGAAATGCTCAGCAGGTAGACCAATTGCATTTAGCGGTATCTATGCGTTCTTTTAGAGCCGAGAGTCTATCAAAGTTTGTTCACCACCTTTTAGAAAGGCATATTGAGCAAGCTAGTTCTTTATACAATGAGTTCAAAGAGAATTATCCTATAGTTTTAACTAGGAATCTTGACAGGGCTAAACAGTGGTTAGAAGATAACGCACGAGGTTCTGAGAGGTATGGTTTAGTGGTGTCGTCTCAGGCTTATCGCCTAAAACCGTTGGCTATTGATGTACGATTGCAACCAGATGTTGAAAGTTGGTTTCTTGCTGATAAAACGGATGTGCGTTCGTCGCTTTTTTTAGAAGATGCTGCTACTGAATTTGACATTCAAGGGTTAGAACTAGACTGGATTGGCTTGGTCTGGGATGGCGATTTCAGGTATACAGATCACGGGTGGGATCATAATGCTTTCCGTGGTAGCAAGTGGCAAAAGATTCGAAAACAGGAAGCACAATCGTATCAGTTAAATGCCTATCGAGTTTTAATGACAAGGGCCAGACAAGGAATGGTGATTTGTGTTCCGGAAGGAATCACAAAAGATAGTACTCGACTACCAGAATTCTATGATGGTACATATCGTTATTTGAAGTCTTTAGGGCTAGATGAGATTTAATCTGCATTTGCAGGCTGTCATAGGACTTACAACATCAAGACACTGGGATGCAAGTCTCATTACTCCAAGAAGGTATGAAATCAATCCCTAATTCCTTGAATGGCATAGGGACTGCATCTTTAAAAAGTAAATTATGATAACATTACCTCCAAAATATAAAGTCGGTGACATCATCTATTGGTATTGTAGTGAAGACGATTGTGTGCACCATGCAGTAGTTCAATATGTGAATTTTGCAAAGGTGGGTGAACATTACTTGGAAGTCAATTATGAAGTTGAGACTATATGTAAAGGCGAAAAGCGTACATTATTCATAGATGATTATGATGCGATGGAATGTGAATATTAACCATACATGCTCAATGAACTTACAGTTAACCCTGTCAGGAACACATCTCTCGGCATGGTGAGTGTGTTCTTCTAAAGAGATATAGTGCTAACTTATTAGGCAAATCGGGTAGGTCGGGGAGCGAGAGTTTTGGCTTTCGCTCCCTTTCCTCCCACACCACCGTACGTGCCGTTCGGCATACGGCGGTTTGGCTTGTTTTCAGAGGTGTCTTTTCAGGCCACCTCCCATCGTTCTTGATTTC
>JAFUVK010000044.1 GCA_017477555.1 Muribaculaceae bacterium | reverse complement strand
GGAGGTGGCCTGAAAAGACACCTCTGAAAACAAGCCAAACCGCCGTATGCCGAACGGCACGTACGGTGGTGTGGGAGGAAAGGGAGCGAAAGCCAAAACTCTCGCTCCCCGACCTACCTGATTGCGCCTTGGCTTTGCGGGCCTGTCGCGCCTCGTAGTCTTGCATCTGCTTGTCGATGTAGTTGTCGGCCACTTTACTGTCGTAAGTTAAAAGTTTTAGTTAAGAGTTGGTTTGGGTGAACGTGTCGCTGAACAAGGTACGATTCTGGATGGAGCGACCCAGGGTCAACTCGTCGGTGTACTCAATCTCGTTGCCCACACTCACACCACGCGCTAGCATCGTGATCTTCACGTCGGGGTAGGGGGCCAAGCGGCGGAAGATGTAGAAGTTGGTCGTGTCGCCCTCCATCGTCGCGCTCAGTGCCAAGATGACCTCACGGATATCACCGGCCTTGACACGCTCCTCCAGACTGTTAATCTCGATGTCCTGCGGCCCCACGCCATCCATAGGCGAGATGAGTCCGCCCAGCACATGGTATAGTCCATGGTGCTGGTGGGTGTTCTCGATGCTCATCACATCCTTGACGTTCTCGACCACGCAGATGGTCGACGCGTCGCGGCTAGGGTTGGAGCAGATGGGACACACCTCGGTCTCGCTGATGTTGTGACACACCCGGCAGTAGCGTATCTCGCGGCGCAGCCTGATGACCGCCTCGCCAAAGGCCGTCACGTCCTGCTCGCTCTGCTTGAGCAGATGCAGCACCAGGCGCAAGGCGGTCTTGCGTCCGATGCCAGGCAGCGAAGCAAACTGGCTCACGGCCTGCTCGAGCAGTGATGATGCAAATTCTTGATCCATGCATTTCGGATTTGAGCCGCAAAGTTACGAATTAATTAAGAATTAAGAAGTAAGAATTTCAAGTTTCTTATGTAGTTCTGTTCAGTAGTAGCAGTGTGAAAAAAAAGCCGCCGGCGGAGATGCTGGCGGCATTGTGAGGTGATTGAACCGATGCGGATGCCGAGGGTGAAGGCGACGAGGATACATAGGGCGATGCCCAACAGGACACCGACCCAGAACATTCGCCATGAGCGTCGGCGGGCCTCTCGGCGTAACTCAATGAATGTGTAGTCACGCGGGGTGACAATTTTTTCTTCGTTTTCCATACTTTGGTATTAATGCCACTGGCGTTGCCCTGTGGCAACGCCAGTGGCTAGGTCAGACAAAGCAGGTTAATTCAGCACAATCTTCGAGGTAGTGAACGAGCCGTCGGTGTTGCGCGTCACCACGACATTTATGCCAGACCATGGATGATTGCTGCGCTGACCCTGCAGATTGTAATAGTCCACACGGTGCACCATGGCTTGGTTTTTCACTGCATTCACACTTGTTATGACACTGCCGTTGCCAAATTTGACTTGTACTCGGCCTTCAGCCACGCTCCAGTTGTCAGAGGTCTCCTCTGCCCTATTGCTTCGTGGGGACGAGACTGTCGTCGGAATAGCTTTGCTATATACTCTTACGATATATTCGGCGGTGAATTGCGTCTCACAATCAGTTACATTAAGCCCGCCGAAGTTGTCATAGAGGTCAATCGTTCCACTGAATCCTTCGTCAAGAGCATAATCCTGAATTGGGACTATTCCCTTACCAGACTCATACTCTTGGTCATACAGCCAGCACCGTTGTGTGAGATCAAGGCGTGACATGTACCTCTGTTGTACCTCATGCGCAACCCCATCAGGCAGAATTTTCCATACTCGCACCAGTTGGGGCACAACATTATTGGGTACGCTGGGTGTGATGGTCAGATGTGTCTGGTAGTAACAACACAATGGCTTATCGGCATCATTTTCGTCGACGAATGTGTCCTCACTGGCGATAGGCTTTTGGGCTTGCACATCCACGGCCGAAACCAGACAAGTCTTCACATCGGCACCGTATGTGTTGTAGTGATCGTACTCGCCATAGGTTGGGAATGTCGAGATTATCGGCACATAGTCGTATTGCCCCGGTTGCCCCTGTGCGGCGGCTTCTACGATGGGCTGTGTCATCATCGCTTGCCCCTCGTCGAATGCCACCTCGTGGCTATTGCCTGCGCCGTCGTGCACCATATAGTTACCGCTATTTTGACGTTGGGCATGAGCACCTGTGTCATTCCAGTTGCCATCTTTGCGACTCATCAGTGCATAGTTGAATACCTGGCTGGAATTGTCGAGCGTCATGTTCACCCCCACGCGGTTATCTAGGGTGGTTTCGGGTCGGGTGATGTCGTCGTCAACCTGTTTTTGTGTGAAACCGTTTAGGGCTGTAGCATAGGTCTTGTACACTTGGATGTCCACTTGGTTGCTGTAGATTCGTTCGCCTTCGGCTCCAGCGATTATAACATTCGCCGGAGGTAGGAACGATGCCTGATACTTGTATAGGCCGGGGTGCGCATTCTCTGCCGTACTCACCACAAACTGGTCGACGATGCTGAAGCCAGCGAAGTCAATGTCGCCGTAGTCACTCTCGCTAGTGAACGAGCCGGTTGCACTTACTGAACCATCGGTCACTACCTGGTAGTCATACTTGCGGGGCTCAATGGAGGTGAACTTCAGATCGGCCAAGTGCTTAAGCTCACTACCCAGCGAGTCTAAACGGAAGAATTCGATGGTGGTTCCTGATTCGATATGCTTGCCCTGCACGCTCCATCCCGTGCCATTACGCAACTCGATGCGGTTGGTGTAGGTGTTGGTCAGTGCGATAGGGTCAAACACACTGCCGGCGTCGCCGTTGAGTATTAGCACCAGTCGCTCAAGTGGGTCTAATCCAGGGATGGTTACGCGGGCATTATTGCTCTGTGCTTGCGGCAGCGACAGATCAACAGGCTGAGCCGTGACCAGATAGGTCAGGTGATATCCTTGCTGCAACTGATCGACCTCTTCGTTCCAAGCGGTGACATCGGTAGCAGTGAAGATGGGTTCGCCGCTGACCGACCCGTTGACTACACGATACACCTTGTAGATTTGAGGCATATCGGCCTCAGCTCCTGCGCCAAGCGCCGACTGCCACTGCAGGTTGACAGTGTATTTGCCCTCGGTGCCGGATGACACTGCCTCAGCGGTTAGTGCCACGGTATAGAGAATGGTCGATGGTTGATATCTAGGGTTATAGTTGAAGTAATCCTTTTGGCTTGTCGCATTGGGTTTGCGGTTGTCGTGATAGACCAATCGATAGTCGGGGATAGAGATGAGCAGGTTGCTCACGTCATAAGAGTCTGTAGTGCCCTTGTTCATTTGGAACTCGTGACCACGTGCCATTACCGATGGGCAGTCGTGGATGATGGGGAAGGCCTCGCCGGCCACAAGGCGTGCATAACAGTCATCACCACCTTCACCCCGATTGTCAACGGGGCTGAATTCTTCGAAGAAGAAAGCATCGCCGAAGGGTGCGTCGGTCGACATTCGCTCGGCCGAAGAACACTTGCCCTTGGCAATCAGGAAGAAGCGCGACAGGTTGCCCGAGATGCTGAAAGCCGTACTGCTCTTGCGGCCATCCTCGATGCGAATGCTCTGTGTGAGCAGTTGCACTGATTTGACAAACCGTGAGTAATAGTTGACCAGTTCTGCGTAGGTCTTCACCGTAGCATTCTTTGCGTCTTCTTGATTATAGTTGTCGGCCAGCTCGACCAGGAACATTGTTAAACCCTCATCATTCGGTGTATAGGTGCCTTTGGCTATGCCCCAGCCGCCCCATTTGTTGCCGCTGGTGTACAGGTCACTAATGCTGTAATCTACCCTCTCTTGTGGCTGAAATTCCGAATCATAGCCGCGATAAATGTTTCCGGGTACATTGCGATTGGTGAACGCCTCCTTGAGTAGTGCAATGATGTGGCGGGGATTGGTGGCCTTTTCTGCCAGGTTTGTATCATGGGTACCGTCGGTGCCGGTCCATTGGAAAGTAATTCCTTGTGCCTCCTGTTGGGTGAGCACCTTGACTGGACGTGGACTAACCTCAATGGGCCACAGGATGTCGTGGAACTCGGTTGTGCATTCTTCAGCGCCATACCAAGTGGCGTTAGTATATGCATCAGCATTAGCCCAACTGGGGTTGGCCGAACTGGGAGTGGTGTTCGTGTCACCCCAACCTGTATTTTGATAGTATCCACCCTTGTGATACTGTACCAAGATGCGATTCCACGGTTTGGATTTGGCAGTCTGCTTGCGACTGAAAGTAAATCGTGCACCGTCGTTGATGGTTGCATTGCCTACATAGACGTATACATCAGTGGCTTCGTTATAAGGTGTGTTGTAGCCACCACATTTCGTCAATTCTGTGTCGCCATATGTGAACACCGCACCGTCCTTTGTCCAGTCGTAATCGCTGCTGCCTTTAATCATGGGCTGGAAGAAGCAGTAAGTAGTGGCGTTGCGCACACTGGTCAGGTCCAGATAGAAGCCGTAGTTGTTGTAGTGATAGTAGCGTGTGCCGGTGACATCATTGATGTCGGTGGTCTGGTTGTTTCCGCCGGCGTTGCCGTTGTTGATGATTAGTTTTGGAATGTTGTACACACCCTCAAGCACACACTTCCACCATGTGGAGCCATCCTCCACAGTCAACTTAGTGTCAAGTGTCTTGCCGGGCCACACATTGTAGCCCGATAACGATTCGGTACCATTACCCTCAACATAGATGTGCGGGGCATCGGTGGCACGCACCCATAGGGTAACATCAGCATGAATCATGGGCAAGGTTGCAATCAGCATGACGAACGTCATGAGGCAATTTTTCAATCGGAATAAGCGCATTGTCCTTATCAATCATTGTGGCCCGTGCTCCCTCAGACCAATAACTATACGATACGTACACGAGCGTGGAGCAAAGCCAAGCATTCTAATGATAAAGAGAAGAATAGCAAAATTACTAATAGTAAGATTGGCCGCTCGTGGAATAACTAAACAATGTCCGTTTGGCCACTAGGACCATGATTGGATGTGCAAAGATAATGTATTCTTTTAGCCTGGGCAAACCTTTAATCAAGGCAAGGGATTAATTAACAAAATTTAACCGTAGCTGCATGTGGTGTATCTATTCAGCAAATGCATCGAAGATGCAGGATGCTTCGAAGAAGCTATTTGTGCGAAAGATGCAAGAGAGTCGAAGACTCTCGCAGCTTGGTCCTAAGGCTAGTAGCGAGAAAGTGCCTCGAAGAGGAACTTTACACAATGGATTGGGTTGGATATGAAGTTCCTCTTCGAGGCACTTTTTATAGTTGCTATCTAGACCAAGCTGCGAACCCCGTTGGGGTTCTTGCATGGTCTTTGGATAAATTTGGCTGCACCTCAACAATGCCTGAGCAAGCTCAGCATTGTGCTCGGTTTGCACAAATTTTCGCACAAAATCGGGTCTACTACCCGCTCTGCGTCTTCGATTCGCTATTTATAAGCAATCGGTGAATAGTTACCATGTAGTGTGCATATTCTCGGCATTTGTTCTCCCGTCCCCGACAGGTTCCTTCTATCCCCTCCTGCCACTTCCTCCTTTCTCAAAAGGGAGGGGTTTCTCGCTTCTCGCTTCTTTTTTGACAATATTTAAATGTGGAAGTTTGGTGGGGTGTGATAAATCTTGTAATTTTGCAGTCTGTTTCGAGAAAAACATTATTAATAACATAAAAATTGAAAAAATGGCATTTTTGACTAACGACAAACTGGTCATCGTCGGCGCAGCCGGCATGATTGGCTCAAACATGGTTCAGACTGCCCTGATGATGGGCTTGACAGACGATATTTGCCTCTACGACGTGTTCTCGCCCGAGGGTGTGGCCGAGGAAATGCGCCAGAGCGGTTTTGGCGATGTGAAGATCACGGCAACCACCGATGCTGCCGAGGCTTTCACCAACGCTAAATACATCATCAGTAGTGGTGGCGCTCCCCGCAAGGCCGGTATGACTCGCGAGGATCTGCTCAAGGGCAACTGCGAGATTGCCGAGGGTCTGGGCAAGAACATCAAGCAATACTGCCCGATGTGAAGCATGTGGTCATTATCTTCAACCCCGCCGACCTGACTGGTCTGGTGACGTTGCTCTACTCGGGCTTGAAGCCCTCGCAGGTCACTACACTCGCCGGACTCGACTCAACCCGCCTGCAGAGCGCGTTGGCTAAGCACTTCGGTGTGATGCAGAGCAAGGTCACCGGCTGCACCACCTATGGTGGTCACGGTGAGCAGATGGCCGTGTTTGGTTCGCAGGTGCGCATCGATGGCACACCGCTCTACGACCTCATTGCCCAGGGCAAGATGACCCAGGAAGAGTGGGAGCAGATGAAGGTGGATGTCACCAAGGGTGGCGCCAAGATTATCGAACTGCGCGGACGCAGCTCGTTCCAGAGCCCGGCTTATCTGTCGGTCGAGATGATTCGTTCGGTCATGGGCGGCGAGAAGTTTGTGTGGCCCGCTGGCACATTTGTCAAGAACGAACGCTACCAGAACATCATGATGGCTATGGACACCACGCTCGACGAGAATGGCTGCACCTTCAAGATGCCGCAGGGCACCGACGAGGAGATGGCCAAGCTCGACGCTAGCTACGAGCACCTGTGCAAGATGCGCGACGAGTTGGTCGAGCTCGATATCGTTCCCCCCATCAGCGAGTGGAGAAAGGTCAATCCCAATCTCTGATTGATGCACAAATCATAATGCACAATGCACAATTGTGTGCATGCCAGCTAATGCCGGTGTCCCTTTGGGCACCGGCATTGTTGTCAGTGTGGTGAAAAAGCATTATCTTTGCCGAAAAAAATTCTGGAACAATGAACATACGTTATGCCGACTTTGAGATAAGCAACAGTGATGTGAACAAGTGCCCCGACACCAACTTGCCCGAGTATGCCTTCATCGGGCGCAGCAATGTGGGCAAGTCATCGCTTATCAACATGCTCACCGGGCGCAAGGGGTTGGCCAAGACCTCGCAAACGCCTGGCAAGACGCTGCTAATCAATCATTTCCGCATCAACAACGAGTGGTATATCGTTGACCTGCCGGGCTACGGCTATGCCCGGCGCGGCAAGGAGCAGCGCGCACAGCTCGAACGGATCATACGCGGCTACATCATGACACGCCGCCAGATGACCAATCTCTTTGTGCTGGTCGACAGCCGCCTCAAGCCGCAGAAGATCGACACCGACTTCATGCAGTGGCTGGGAGAGTGCGGCGTGCCATTCAGCATCGTGTTTACCAAGCTCGACAAGCTGGGCCGACAGGCCGGTGCCGAGGCCGTTGAGGCCTACAAGCGCGAGCTGCTCGAGACCTGGGAGGAGTTGCCACCCATCTTCCTCACCAGCAGTACCGATGGCCGCGGCCGCGACGAGCTGCTCGACTACATCGAGCAAATCAACAAGCAGCTCAAGCAAGAATAACCTGCGAGCCGGGTAGCTATCACACGTGAGCAGTGCCTACAGCTCAATGCGCTGGCCAGTGCGATTTGTCAGTGCGATTGACTGTGGTGTTTGTGGTTTTCAACGCTATGCTATACTTTATTGCGCTTTTTTGCGTTATTGTTTTTTAGAACGCATAGCCACGAGGCTTGTTCCGAAACAATATTTCTCTAATTCGAAGATTCGTGATAAGAATGAAGTATATCCTGCTCGTGTCCCTGTTCCTGCTGGTGGCACTGGGCATGAAAGCGCAGGTCAAAATCACCGGCAAAGTCATCGACGATGCCGGGAAGCCCATCGAGTTTGCCACCGTGCGCATCTTGGGCACCACCATCGGAGTGAACACCAACGAGAAAGGGCTCTATGAGATGTCGGTACCCAAGGCCGACACGATACGTGTCGAGTTCTCATGTATGGGCTATGGCACCGTCACACGCGAGCTCATCAAGCCCGAGGGAACCGTCACGCTCAACCCCAAGCTCTACGAGAAGACGCAGGAGCTGAATGAAGTCACCATCACCGAGTACAAGAAACAGACCAACTCGATGCAGGGCATCGATGTCAGTCAGAGCAGCATCACGCCCAGCGCCAGCGGCAATGCCGTGGAGAACGTGCTCACCACCATGGCCGGTGTGAGCAGCAAGAACGAGATGTCGTCGCAATATATGGTGCGAGGTGGCTCTTACGACGAGAACAGCGTCTATATCAACGGCATTGAGGTCTATCGCCCACAGCTCATCAGCAGTGGCCAGCAGGAGGGATTGAGCATCATCAACGGCGACATGGTGCAGAAGGTTGAGTTCTCGACCGGTGGCTTCAATGCCGAGTATGGCGACAAAATGTCGTCGGTGCTCGACATCACCTACCGCGACCCCGAGGCCTTCGAGGGGTCGGTCACGGCCAGCCTGCAGGGTGGCAGCCTGATGCTGGGTTACGGCACCAAGCGCTTTTCGATGATGCACGGCGCGCGCTACAAGCGCAACTCGTCACTGCTGGGATCGCTCGAGAGCAAGGGCGAGTACGACCCGCAGTATTTCGACTACCAGACCTACATGGTGCTCAAGCCCAGTGACAAGTTCCGAGTAGCGTTCCTGGGCAATATATCGCTCAACAACTATCGGTTTGTCCCCGTCAACCGCGAGACCAGCTTCGGCACATCGACCAACGCCAAGTCGTTCAAGGTCTACTTCGACGGTCAGGAGCGCGACAAGTTCTACACCTATTTCGGTGCCTTGTCGCTCAACTATCGCGCCAGCAAGGCCGCCGACTTCACCCTGCAAGCTTCGGGCTATCAGACCAACGAGCTGGTGGCCTACGACATCCACGGCGAGTACTGGCTAGATGAGGCCGGCACCGGCGGTGAGGATGGCGTAGGTGGTGAGCTGGGTGTGGGAAAATATCACGAGCATGCGCGCAACCGCCTCAAGCTCAGTGTCTACGACTTGACCCTTAAGGGCAATACCGGCATCAACCACAACAATCTGAGCTACGGTATCACCATGCGCCGCGAGAGCATCTACGACCGATCGAGCGAGTGGCAGTGGCGCGACTCGGCCGGGTACTCGCTGCCGCACATACCCAGCGAGGTCAACGTCATCTATAATCAGCGCTCTAACCACGACCTGAACACCACGCGGTTTGCCTTCTTCGCTCAGGACACCTACAAGCTCATGACCACAGCGGGCCTGTTGTCAATCAACGGCGGCATCCGCGTCAGTTACTGGGACTTTAACAAGGAGACCCTCGTGTCGCCGCGCTTCAGCATCGGCTTTGTGCCCGAGCGCAACAACCGCTTCTCGCTCCGCCTGGCAGGAGGTCTCTATTACCAGGCTCCGTTCTACAAGGAGTACCGCATGGAGCGCATCGACTCGCTGGGTAATGCTTATATCGCACTGAACCGCGACATCAAGAGCCAACGCAGCATCCATGCCATCCTGGGTGGCGATTACAGCTTCCGAGCCATCAATCGGCCCTTCAAGTTCACCACTGAGATTTACTACAAGAACCTCTCGAACATTATCCCTTATGAGGTCGACAACCTCAAGATGGTGTATAGCGGTCAGAACCAGGGCAGCGGTTATGTGGCCGGCATCGACATGAAGCTGTTTGGACAGTTTGTCGAGGGCACCGACTCGTGGCTCAGCGTCTCGCTGATGAAGACGCAAGAGACCCTCAATGGTGTGAAGGTGCCGCGCCCCACCGATCAGCGTTACAGCGTGGCGTTGTTCTTTACCGACTATTTCCCCTCGGTGCCCCGCCTCAAGTTCAGCCTCAAGGGCATCATTAGCGACGGCCTGCCCACCACCGCGCCGCGCATGACGCGCGACCAGGCCTACTTCCGCCAACCGGCCTACAAGCGCGTCGATGTGGGACTGAGCTTCATGCTCGTCGGCCCCGGCCACCGGCCGGCCACAGGCTTCTTGAGCCATTTTAAGAGCATTTGGCTGGGTGTGGACGTGTTCAACATCTTCGACATCAGCAACGTGAGCAGCTACTACTGGGTGACCGATGTCAATGAGTTGCAGTATGCTGTGCCCAACTACCTCACTCGCCGACAGATTAACGTCCGCCTGCAGCTCAAGTTCTAAGCAACGAATGATAAGTGATAATGACCCTAGCCGCAGCCAGTGCCGGCGTGAACTCAGGAATAATTCTTAATTATGAGTTATGAATTATGAATTAGAGAGATACGTGATGCCACTGTTTCGTCACATGGGCGACGAGCGCTCGTTTGCCGGTACGGCGTTCTGCATCGATGGATACCTGCTCACGGCGGGACATGTACTCAATCGCGAGCAGACCTATTACTTGCGCAACGGTGCCGACTGGCATGCGCTGCAATACGACCTGTGGACACCTCGCCAACTGCCGGGTGACGACAAGCATGGCTATGACATCGCACTATACCCGATTCCCGGACTTCACAGTCCATTGTCGCTGGCACAGGCCGATGCCGAGCCGCTCGACGAGCTGGATGTGATTTGCTGGCAGTGGCTCACCACAGGGCTGCGGCAAGTGGCCACGCGTTGCCTCGTGCTGAGCGAGCACGACGACGACGGCTATCGCCGCATCTCCACGGTGGATCGCATCACCCACGGCTCTAGCGGCTGCCCTGTGATGCGCGATGGCCGTGTGTATGGCATCGTCACCATGGGACGCGATCACGTCGACACTGCCGGCATGGGCCCACTCAAGCGTCACCTGGAGCAAAACACCTGCTGGATGTTCAAGGTCAGTCACATCCGTCGTTTCCTTCCCCGCTAATCCACAGCCAATCAAAAAACAACGAATGCTGAAGTGGCTTTGATTGAGAAAATAAAACAACTGGCTGGCTACTGTATCGATAAGTATGCGTGGCTGCTGTCGCTTGTGTTGAAATTCAATGTTGTGCGGCTCGACAAAGAAAAATATACGCGCAAGGTGGTGCATCGCTTCTATCGCGACAACGAGGACGAGGTGTATGCTAAGGCCTTGGCCACGTCACTGTCAGGTGTCCTCACCGATGAGCAGAAGCGGCAACAATACAAGTCGTTAAGGTGGTTTTTCGGCTCTTTGGTGTTTATGATGTCGTTCATCACCTGCTTTCCCGTGAGCATCGTGGGCATTGTCATTGCCTGTGCCATCGACATCGCATTCTTCCAGGCATGCCTCTACATGGCCATGCAACGCATCCTATTGCTGTACGGCACTGCCGACGACGAGCAGTCCGATGAAACCAAGTCGATACAGAAGGTGGTGTCCATCGAAAGTTCAGGACTCATGCTGGGCAAGTATCCGCTGTTGCAGAAGATGAAGAGCGTGGTGGGATGGCTGGGGCGGCAACTGGTCAAACGCATAGGGCCCAAGTACATGGCCAAGGCATCTCGCGCCGTCTTTATCGTGCTTCGCCGCCAGGGTATCAAGTGGTTCTCGATAGTGATTGCCAAGGAGAAGGTCGACATGCTCTTCAACTTGATTGTGCCCGTGACCTGCGCTTTGATTGCCGGAGCCGTTTCGGTGTTTATTTTCATTCCCATGTGCAACCGGCTGAGAAAGCACCTCATCCGACAGTCACAGACCCCCACCGCATGATACAAAGGGCCTCGCCGACAAGCGAGGCCCTTTTGATTCTTGATGTTTTCGATGCACTACAGACCGCGGGCTTTGAGCAGGGCTGCGGCGTCGGGCTGGGCCATGCCGGTGAAGTCGCTGAACATCTTCATCAGGTCGTCGGTGTTGCCGCGGCTCAGCACCTGGTCACAGAATGCTTGACCGGTCTCGGGCTTGAGGGCACCGCGCTTGGCAAAGACGTCGGCGATGTTCACGGCCAGCACCTCGGTCCACAGATAGCTGTAGTAGCCTGCCGCATAACCGCCACCCCACACGTGGTTGAAGTAGCTGGTGTAGTAGCGGGGCGGAATCTGCGGGTTGAGCAGACCAATCTCCTTCAGGGCATTGGTTTCAAACTCAGCGGCCTTGTCGGCTATGGGAACATCCTTGGACGCGAGCATGTGCCAGGCCAGGTCGGCACAGGTGGCCGCCAGGTTCTCGCCCAGAGCGTAGGCCGACTGGAAGTTGATGGACTTGAGCATGCGCTCCTTGAGCTCGGCGGGCATGGGTTCGCCGGTCTTGTAATGACGGGCATAGTTGTCAAACACCTCGGGAATCGAGGCAAACGACTCGTTGAACTGCGAGGGCATCTCTACAAAGTCGCGCGCCACACTGGTGCCGCTCAGCGTGTAGTATTGGCAGTCGGACAAAATGCCGTGCAGAGCGTGGCCAAACTCATGGAACATCGTGGTGACCTCGTCCCAGGTCAGCAGCGAGGGCTGGCCTTCGGGGGCCTTGGCGTTGTTACACACATTGTAGATGAGGGGCAGCTGGTTGCGCTGGCGGCTCTGCTTGGCGAAGCCGTCCATCCACGCGCCACCGCGCTTGGTGGGGCGGCGGAAGTAGTCGCAGTAGAACAGTGCTTTGGGCTTGCCATTCTTGTCGAGCACCTCAAACACGCGCATGTCGGCGTGATAAGTGGGTACGTCCTTGACTTCCTTGAAGGTCAGGCCGTAGGCTTTGTTGGCGGCGAAGAACACACCGCGGATGAGCACACTGTCGACATTGAAGTAGGGCTTGACCTCTTCGTCGCTGATGTTGAGCAGCTCCTTCTTCATCTTGGCCGAGTAGTAGAAGCGGTCGTAAGGCTCGAGTTTGAAGTCGGGACCCTGGGTCTTGCGGGCATACTCCTCGATGGCGCGGGTCTCTGCCTCGGCCTTGGGAGCATAGGCGGCAATCAGGTTCTTGAGGAAGGTATACACATTCTCGGGCTTCTGGGCCATGGTGTTCTCGAGCGAGTACTCGGCATAGTTCTTATAGCCCATCAGTTCGGCCTGCTCGGCGCGCAGTTTGGCAATCTGCACCACCAGCGGGTAGGAATTGTACTTGTTGGTGCCGTCGCAGCGATGCACCGATGCTTCGTAGACCTTGCGGCGCAGGTCGCGGTTGTCCAGGCTGGCCAGCAGCGGTTGCTGCGTAGTGTTGACGATGACGATGGCATAGGGGGCTTTTTTGCCCAGGTTCTCGGCATCCTTGGCGCACTGGGCCAGGTCGGCCTCGCTCAGTCCTGCCAGGTCTTCCTTCTTGTCGACCCACACCACGGCATCGTTGGTGGCATCGGGCACCAGTTCGCCCCACTGCTGCTGCAGGTCGGCGATCTTCAGGTTGATTTCCTTCATGCGCTCCATCTGCTGGTCGTTGAGCAGGGCACCGTTGCGCACAAACTCCTTGTACACCTCCTCGAGCAGCTTCTTTTGCTCGCCTTGCAGCTTGTCGTGGTCGCGGTCATACACCTGCTTGACGCGCGCAAACAATGGCTTGTTGAAGGCAATCTCGTTCTCCAGCTCGGTCAGCTTGGGCATAATCTTCTTCTCGGTCTCGGCAATGACTGGGGTCTTGTCGGCCTCGACCAGGGCAAAGAAGATGCGGCTCACGCGGTCGAGCAGCTTGCCGCTCTCGTCGTAGGCCAGGATAGTGTTGTCGAACGTTGCCGAGTCCTTGTTCTCAACGATTTGCTTGATTTCTTCGCGCTTCTGCTTGATGGCCTCTTCCAGGGCGGGCAAGTAGTCCTTCTCCTGGATTTTGCTGAAGTCGGGCGCACCGTAGGGCAGGGTGCTCTCTTGCAGCAGAGGATTGTCTTGCAAGTTGTCCTTGCAGGCGGTGAGCTGTGTCACGCCGGTGGCCAGCGTCACAGCCATCATTCCAAATGTCATGAGTTTCTTAATCATTTTTAAACAGTTGTTTATGTGAATGTGATTAATCGTTTCGTTCCAGCCTACAAAGTTAACACTTTTTGCTCAAATGCGGCAATGTCCCTCAAAAAAATGTGCCATTGCTTGCAACTTTGTGGCAAAATGCCTACCTTTGTGCCAAAATGATGTAACAACCAGATTATACTATAATAAAACATTCAAAAAACGAAACAACAATGGCAAAACCCTATGTAATTGGTATCGACATGGGCGGAACGAACACCGCCTTCGGCATCGTCGACGCGCGTGGCAACGTCATCGCCAGCGACTCAATCAAGACTGGCAAGCACAGCAACTTTGATGACTATGTGGATGAACTATACACCGAGGTGACACGCGTCATCGAGGCCAACGACGCTGTTGGCAAGATCAACGGCATCGGCATCGGCGCACCCAATGGTAACTACTATACGGGCATGATCGAGGGAGCTCCCAATCTGCCCTGGCCAAGCCCCATACCCCTGGCCGAGAAGATATCGACCAAGTTCGGCATACCCTGTGTGGTGACCAACGACGCCAACGCGGCGGCTATCGGCGAGATGACCTATGGTGCGGCTCGCGGCATGAAGGACTTCATCATGATCACGCTGGGCACCGGTGTGGGCAGCGGCATCGTGGTCAACGGGCAGATGGTGTACGGTCACGACGGATTCGCCGGCGAGCTGGGACACGTGATTATGAAGCGCAACAACGGCCGCATGTGCGGCTGCGGACGAACGGGCTGTCTCGAAGCTTATTGCTCGGCCACCGGTGTGGCGCGCACAGCGCGCGAGTTCCTCGAGATTCGCAACGACGAGTCCAAGCTGCGCGAGCTCAATGCCGAGGACATCACCAGCAAGGACGTGTTTGACGCGGCCATGGCCGGCGACAAGTTGGCCACGGAGATCTTTGACTACACTGGCAAGATTCTGGGCGAGGCGTTGGCCGACTTCACCGCTTTTTCGGCTCCCGAGGCATTTGTCATCTTCGGCGGTCTGGCCAAGAGCGGCGACCTGATCATGAACCCCATCAAGGAGGCCTTTGACAAGAATGTGCTGCCCCTGTGGCGCGGCAAGGTCAAGATTCTCTTCAGCGAGATGAAAGAGGCCGACGCCGCCATCCTCGGCGCTTCGGCTCTGGGCTGGGAGGTCAAGGAAGACTAACCACCGAACGGCGAATAGGTCATGGGGAAAATTAACCTGGCACAAATTTTCAGTGCTGCGTTGGTGCTACTCAGCATCATCGACATCGTGGGATCCGTGCCCATCATCCTCGACCTGCGGGCCAAGGGTAAGGAGGTCAATGCCCTCAAGGCCACCATCTACTCGACCATCCTGATGGTGGGATTCTACTATGGCGGCAACTGGATTCTCAATGTGTTCAACTGCAACATTCAGTCGTTTGCCGCGGCGGGTGGCTTCCTGCTCTTCCTGATGGCGCTGGAGATGATACTTGATGTTGAGATTTTCAAGAACAATGCTCCGTCGGGCGGGGCGACGCTGGTGCCGCTGGTGTTCCCGCTGCTGGCCGGTGCGGGTGTGCTCACCACGCTCATCTCGCTCAAGGCGATGTATGCCGATATCAACATTTTCATTGCCCTGGCCATCAACATGCTGTGGGTCTACATCGTCATCCGCTCGACCGACCGAGTGAAGCGTCTGCTGGGCGAGGCGGGAATCTACTTCTCGCGCAAGTTCTTCGGCATCATCTTGCTGGCCATGGCGGTTAAGATGATGACTGAAAATATCGCCAAACTATTCTGAATCAGCCCTCCCCTGGCATCTCGTTGTCAGGGGAAGGGTTGAGTAGCTATCGAGAGATTCGTGTGATGCCTTAACTAAAAGAGGCTATATACCATTTGTCCCTTGATGCAAAGCAGTGTCCCCAACGTGGCCGCCGACTACACACGGGGGCTACGCCCCCGCCTGTAATCGGATAGCCCTTTCAGGGCACCAAGGGGACAACAGGTATATAGTTCCTTAACTAAATCAATTCTTATAGCTTAAAATGTTAATTCTCAATTAAATACTAACAGCTAAACAATCGACTTATGAAAAAAATCATTACTTTACTTGTGGCATTATTTGCCATGACCAGCTTGTGTCAGGCACAAAGCGACGGTTTTACCATCGGCTACTGCGACGGTCAGTTGGCCACGGTGGGTACAGCCGGATTTGAATCTGGTGAGAAGAACATTTGGGTCTCGGGTGCGGTCTTTATTCCTGAGGCACAGGCCAAGATGTTGGCCGGGAACCATCTGGACAAGATTCGTGCCGGACTGGCCACGAAGTCTAATGTCGACTCGCTGCGCATATGGATTCGTACCAGCCTCGATGGCGAGGATGTGGTGTCGAAGCTGTATACGGCCCAGACCACTCCCGTGCTGGCGAAGGGGTGGAACGAGTTTGTCCTCGATGAGCCGTATGTGATTCCCGACGATACCGAGGGCTTCTACATGGGTTATTCTTATCACCAGAAGCGTAAAACTATGGCGTTGTCCATCGTGCTCAATCCGCAACCCAATGCCTTGTTCGTGCAGTACGGCATTGGCGAGTGGACGGACAATAGCACTAGTGGTGCGCTGTGCATCGAGGGCTTCGTCAATGGCGACAACCTGCCCCAGCACGACCTGCAACTGCAGAAAGTGAAGGCCAGCAAATACATGTCGCTTAAAAACGGTGAAATCACTGTCACGGCCACGGTGCGCAATATGGCTATGGCTACCATCAATAACTACAAGGCTGTGTGTACTTTCGACGGTTATGACGAGCCTGTTGTGGTTGATATCAACAAACCCATCGCCTACAAGGAGATTCAACAGGTGACCTTTGTGGTCAAGCCCGAGATGATCACCACCGTGCCTGATGAACCGGTCAACATGACTGTCACCCTCACCGACCTGGATGGTAATGAAGACAAGAACATGAGCGACAACACGGCTCAGACATCGTTCCTGGTCATTGACAATGTGTTTGTGCGCAACGTGCTGGTCGAGGAATTCACCACCGAGCGCTGCCCCAACTGTCCGCGTGTGGCCGGATGGCTGCACGAGGCGATGGACAAGCCTGAGTTTGGTGATGTCATCCTGTGGGAACACCACAGCGGATATTATTACGACGACTTCACCACCGACTTTGACCAGACCTACGAGTGGTTCTACAACGACGGCGGTGGCACCTACGCTCCGGCACTGATGATGGACCGCTATCCCCTGCTGGCCAACACGCCCGTCGACCTGCCGGAATCGCTGGCGCAACTCGAGGGAATGATCAGAGACCGCCAGGCCGAGCCGGCATTTGTCACTATCGACATCAAGGCCGGCTATCTCGACAATGGCCAGCTCAAGGTCATCGTCACCGGCGAGCGTGCCCAGACCACCTTCACCACCCTGCCGCCGCGCATCACGGTGTCGCTGATCGAGGACAACATCACCACCACCTCGCAGGCCGGCGCCACGGGTGCGTTCACTCACCACAATGTGGGACGTGCCGTCAATGCCGTCTGGGGCGAGGAGATTGTGTGGAATGGCAACAACTACCGCTATGAGTGCACCTTCGATGTCAACGACGCTTGGGTCAAGGACAACCTGGGTATCATAGCCTTGGTCTCGGAGTATGACTCCACCAACCCTGTGGCTTGTGGCGTGGCCAACACCAACCTGCTGCGGGCAGCCAGCTTCAGCGACATCACTGAGACTGTTCCCGGCGACATCGACGGCAACGGCTCGGTAGGCGTCGAGGATGTCAACGCTGTGATCAACGTGATGCTTGGCAAGGCCGAGAATGCCATTGCCGATGTCGATGGCAACGGCTCGGTGGGCGTCGAGGATGTCAACGCCGTGATCAACATCATGCTCGGCAAGTAATAGCCTCACCCCCTAGCCCCATCTCCAGCTGGAGAGGGGGAAGCGTGGTAGGGACGCGGCGTGCCGCGTGAACAGCCTGGCACGGTGACGTCTTAACTCCATTTAACTCCTTAACTACTAAAAATGGGACTGCACCTCAGCGTGCAGTCCCATTTGATGAATTGTGACACAACAGGTGAGCGTCGACTCACTGCAGTGGCTGGGGCGGGTAGAGGCGCTCGAGGATATAGGGATAGCCGGGGTCGCGCTCGGCGCGCTGCACATAGTCGATAAAGAATGATTGCACCATGTAGCGCTCCTTGTAGTCGCGCATCTGCTCAAAGCGGCGCCGCAGGTCGGGATAGTCGTTAAGCAGCTCACTCAGCTTCTTGTGGTCGACCTTGTCGACCCGCTTGCTCTCAAAGTCTATCCAGAAGAAGTCGGGTTGC
Source organism: Muribaculaceae bacterium (assembly GCA_017477555.1). Lineage (GTDB taxonomy): Bacteria > Bacteroidota > Bacteroidia > Bacteroidales > Muribaculaceae > Sodaliphilus. Next base: position 7,326 of record JAFUVK010000044.1, on the reverse strand, counting down.
GACTCCCAGGGGTCGGCCGAAAAGGCATCACTGTCGCCCACCAGCGAGCCCAGCAGAACCATGCCCAGGCTGGTGTGGTTGGGCACGCACTGGATAAACGCCACCTTGGAGTTAAAGAACAGTGGGGCGTAGTCGTCCAGCTTCTTGCAGTCGCCCTTGTACTTGTTGTCGCGCAGCCACTGTGTGTTCACCAGCCAGGTAGTGTCGCCGATGGCAACTGCCACGGTCTGGTGCTTGAGCATCTTGGTCACGTCCTTGTCGACATCCTCAAACTCAATGTCGTAAGGAGTCCATACCGTAATCTCGGGGTTGATGATGAGGGTGTCGGGCCACTGGTCCATGATGCCCTCCCATGAGTTGTAGACCCATACCGAGTCGTGGCGGGCTTGATACTGCTGTGCTGCCATGCCCATGGCAGTCAAGAACACAATCATCAGAGTGATATAGATTTGTCGCATCATTGTCGTGCTAATTTTCTGCAAAGGTACAAAATTCCTTGCAAACTGTGTGCCATTTCAGAAAAATGCCGTAACTTTGCACCGCCGAGGGGGGGCTTCAGCCTGCCGGCAGCCGACCGCTGGCGTGCGAAAGTAATCCACCTAAAGCTCTAAACTATAAACTTTTAACTATAAACTATAAACTCACTTTGGACCCTGACCCGTTATCGTCGCTATTGAATCTCATCTGCGCCATGCAGCCTGTAGCGCAGCAGTCACCCATCATATTTAATACCCCTACTGCCGGCTCGCTGGTCGCCATTGTTGTGGCGCTGGTGGGACTGTTCTTGTCGGCCTTTAACTCTGGCAGCGAGATTGCTTTTTTCTCGCTCAAGCACGACGATGTCGCTGCCATCGACGACGAGAACGCTCGAAACCGTGTGGAGGCCTTGCTCAAGAATCCTGAACACTTGCTGGCCACCATCCTCATCGGCAACAACCTGGTCAACATCATGATTATCATCGTGCTCAACTACGCCATGAATCAGATGTTTACCTTTACCAGTACGGTGGCCGATTTCCTGGTGCAGACGGTCATCCTCACTTTTCTCATCCTGCTCTTTGGCGAGGTGATTCCCAAACTCTATGCCACCAGCTACAACGTCAAGTTTGCGGCATTCGCCTCAGGGCCATTGTCGGTGATGGTCAAGCTGTTCTCGCCCCTGTCGCACCTCATGGTCAAAAGCACGCATATCGTGGGCCGTGTGATGTCGAGCCAGACCGAGGACCTCTCGACCGAGGACCTCACCCGTGCCCTGGAGGCGAGCGATGTTAAGAACGAGGACGAGAAGGAGCTGCTCGAGGGTATTCTCACCTTCGGCAATAAGACTGTCAACGAGATTATGCGGCCCCGTGTCGACGTGGTCGACATCGACTACGACACCAAATTTGACGACGTGGTGGCCCGGGTGGTCGAGACCGGCTACTCCCGCATGCCCGTCTATAGCGACACACCCGACAACATCAAGGGCATTCTCTATGCCAAGGACTTGCTGCCCTACATCGGCAAGCGCGACAACGACTTTCGCTGGCAGAACCTGGTGCGACAGGCCTACTTCGTGCCCGAGACACGCATGATCGACGACCTGCTTGAGGACTTCCGCAACAAGAAGATGCATATGGCCATCATAGTCGACGAGTATGGCTGCACACAAGGCATCGCCACACTCGAGGATGTGCTCGAGGAAATTGTGGGCGACATCGACGACGAGTATGATACCGAGCAGAGGTTCTACAACAAACTCGGCCCCAATACCTATGCTTTTGAGGCAAAGACTCTGCTCAGCGACTTCTGCCGAGTACTCGACATCGAAGAGGATGAACTGGGAGAGCATGCGGGCGATGCCGAGACCATTGCCGGACTGTTGCTCGACATCAAGGGCGACTTCCTCAAGGAGCAGGAGACGGTCGAGTTCGGGCGCTTCAAGTTCACGGTGCTCAAACTCGAGGGCTACCGCATCGACCGCGTCAAGGTTGAGATTGTCAATAGCCAATAGCCCGGAGATTGTTGCCAACACGTCAATGTATTGCGAGACAAAGTCTCGCAGCACCATAAAAACCAAGAAACCTAACAATAAAAAAACGATAACAATGAAACACCTGCTTTTGACACTAGCGCTGGCCGCCGCACTGGGCAGCACCAGCGCATGGGCCTGCACCAACCTCATCGTGGGCAAGGCCGCATCGGCCGACGGCTCTACCATCATCTCCTATGCAGCCGACTCTCACACCCTGTATGGCGACATGCAATATCTGCCGGCTGCTGACCACAAGCCGGGCGAGATGCGCAAAATCTATGACTGGGACTCGGGCAAGTATCTGGGCGAGATTCCCGAGGTGGCCCACACCTACGCCGTGGTGGGCAACATGAACGAGCATCAGGTGACCATCGGCGAGAGCACCTGGGGCGGACGGCACGAGCTGGAGGACACCACAGGCATCATCGACTATGGCAGCCTCATCTACATCGGCCTGCAGCGCGCCAAGACTGCCCGCGAGGCACTGACCATCATGACCGACCTGGTGGCCAAGTATGGCTATCGCAGCGAGGGCGAGTCGTTCAGCATCGGCGACCCCAATGAGATCTGGGTGCTCGACCTCATCGGCAAGGGTGGCAAGGAGCGCGGTGCAGTGTGGGTGGCGCAGCGCATCCCCGACGACTGCATCTCGGGCCACGCCAACCAGCCCCGTATCCACACCTTCCCATTGAAGGACAAGGCCAACTGCATCTACTCGAAGGACGTCATCTCGTTTGCACGCAAGATGGGGTGGTTCAGCGGCAAAGACGCCGAGTTTGACTTCAGCCAGACCTACTGCCCGGCTGACTTCGGCACACTGCGCGGCTGCGATGCCCGCGTGTGGAGCTACTTCAACCGCTTTGCATCGGGCATGGACCGCTACCTCCCCTTCATCAATGGCAAGAAGGGTGCCGAGGTGATGCCACTCTATGTCAAGCCCAACCGCAAGGTCAGTGTGCGCGACGTGCAGAACATGATGCGCGACCACTACGAGGGCACCCCGTTCGACATGACCAAGGACAAGGGGTCGAAGATTCTCTATGATGTGCCTTACCGCTGGCGTCCCATGGAGTATAAGGTCGACGGCAAGGAGTACCTGCACGAGCGTGCCATCGCCACCCAGCAGACGGGGTGGGTATTCGTCTCGCAGATGCGATCGTGGCTGCCCAACGCCATCGGGGGCGTGCATTGGTTCGGTGTCGACGATGCCAACACCGCCGTGTTTGTGCCCATGTATTGCTGCATCACCGAGGTGCCCAAGAGCTATGCACAGGGAACAGCCGACCTCTATACACTGAATTGGGAGAGCGCCTTCTGGGTCAACAACTGGGTGGCCAACCAGGCCTATAGCCGATACAACCAGATGATTGGCGACATCCGCAAGGTGCAGAACGACATCGAGGATGCCTGGCACAACAATCAGGCCAGCATCGAGGCACAGGCACTGGCTGCCTACAAGCAGAACCCCGCACAGGCCGTGGAGATGCTCACCAACTACTCGTGCAACCAGGCCCAGCAGTCCACCCAGCGCTATCGCAAGCTGGGCGAGTACCTGTTTGTCAAGTATCTGGACGGTAACATCAAGAAGGAGAAGAACGGCAAGTTTGAGCGCAATGCCGATGGCGTGCCCGTGCAGCCCACCTTCGGCGGCTACAACCAGGAGTACTTCGACGCCATTGTCAAGGACGGCGACGCCGAGCACCTGCGCGTGCTTGAGATGGAGAAGTAGCACGTCGTGAAGTGACGATGTGGCCGCCGCGGTAACGCGGCACAATGATTACCTACCGATAGCACTGACTCGTCAGACGCTTGTCTGAATGTCATGCAGTGCTATCGGCTGTTTTTTTGCTGCCACTTGTCGCTATGGTGGCTGTAGACACTCGTGCCCAATGACCGCCACGGTGCGCGTGCGTCGTTTTGATGGGGCATGATTTTTTGTAGCTCAAATATTTTGAGGTTTGGATAAGTGTTTGTATATTTGCAGTGCAAAAACAAAAACAACCAAAATGAAAAAGATTGCCAAACTCATCGCTACCACCGTGATGATTGCAACCAGTTGCTCAATTAGTGCCGAGGTGCTGCCGGCGCCGCAGACCGTTGGGGGCATGCCGCTAATGCAGGCCATGCAAGAGCGCAAGAGCCTGCGCGACATCGACCCCGCTTCGACAGTGACCAAACAAGATTTGAGCAACATGTTGTGGGCCGCTTGGGGCATCACACACGATGGCAAGCGCACCATTGCTACTGCCATGAACCGCCAGGAACTGGTGCTATATGTCATTACCGCAACGGAAATCAGCCGCTATAGCGCCGAAGACAACACACTGACTGTGGTCAATACGGGCGACTTCCGCGACATCCAGGCACGGCAAGACTGGGCCAAGACTGCCCCCATCAACATCGCGTTGGTGGTCAATACCGAAAAGCAACGTAAGGACGAGTTCCAGAACTACACAGCCGGAGCGGCCTCGCACGCCATCTACCTCTACTGTGCATCGGCGGGGCTGAAGACCACGGTACGTGCCATGCTCGACAACAAAGAGGTGGAGCAGGCCATGAAGCTGGGTGAGAACGAGAGGTTGCTATATATTCAGACCGTGGGCCGATGATGCGTCCACCGCTCTGGACTGCAGTAGTGCTGCTGGCACTGCTGGTGGCGATTGGCTCTTGTTCCGACGACACCGACCAAGGTCGTTCGCCTGCCACATCATCTGACACCCTGGTGACACTGCATCCGCGTGCATTGTGCCGATTGCTCAACGACATGGGCAATGATGGCAATGTCCGGCGCTTGCGCGTTAATGCGCTGGGACGGTTGCGTGAGGTGTTCAATGACACCAACGACATCCAGCTGCCACCTGCTATAGCCAATGGCATTGCCCCTGTGAGCGATCTGCGCAGTGCCTATCACTTGAAGCGCCCCATTCAGCGCATCTACTCATGCGACGAGTTTGTGCTCGACTCACTGCGGATGTCCATGCCCTACCTGGTGCCCAGGGCGGCTCAGCTGCTCAAGGACATCGGACGAGCGTTTCAGGACACGGTGCGTGCCCGTGGAGGGGGCGACTATCGCATCAAGGTGACTAGTGTGCTGCGCACCGAGTACAGCGCAGGGCGTCTGCGGAGTCGCAACCGCAACGCCAGCGACCAGTCGTGCCACCGTTACGCTACCACGTTCGACATAAGTTGGACCAAGTTTGACTGCATGGACACCACACGGCTAACCTCGCTCGAGGACTTGAAGAACATCTTGGCCGAGGTCATTCAGGCCAAGCGGAAGCAAGGACGATGCTACGCCATCTATGAACGCAGGCAAGGATGCTTTCATGTCACCGTCAGATAACTGTCTACACGTCTACTCGTATACTAATTAATTAATATGACTGAACAAAATGCAATTGCTGGTTACCTGAAATACACGGGTAACAAAAGCTTGGACATCAAGGTGGCGCTCATCGACTGCGATGGAGTCCTCTTTGACTCAATGAAGAATCACACCCGCGCCTGGGTGAAGCTGATGCAGAAGAATGGCATCAAATGTACACGCGACGAGTTCTATTTGTATGAAGGTATGACCGGCGTCGAAATCATCAAAAAGAAATTCAAGGAGGGGGCCGGCAAGCATATCACCGATGACGAGGCCATTGCGCTCTACGGGGTCAAAGGCCGATACTTCAAGGAGGCCGGCGAAACGCCGGTCATGCCCGGAGCCACCGCGGTGCTCGAGGCACTGCGCGATGCCGGCATCGAGCGCATACTGGTCAGTGGCTCGATGCAGCCCAGCATACTCGACCGCATCGACCAGGACTTCCCGGGACTAATGAGCGAGCGACGCGTCACCGGACACGATGTGCGGCGTGGCAAGCCCAACCCCGAGCCATACCTCAAGGGAATGATTAAAGCCGAGGCAAAGCCCAACCAGTGCATCGTCATTGAGAACGCACCGCTGGGCGTGCAGGCCGGACACACGGCGGGATGCTTCACCATAGGCGTTACCACTGGACCTATCCCCGAGAAAGACCTCTATAAAGCCGGTGCCGACATCGTCTACCCCAGTATGGAAGCGCTGGCACAAGGTCTGCCCGCACTCATCGAGGCATTCAAGCAAGCACAACTGTGAGCCACATCACATATACCCAGCAAGTGGGTGCCGCGCTCGACCGAGTGCTGGCATCCACTTCTTGTTCACAGCTGTTTGTACTGGTCGATGAAAACACGTCGCGGCTGGTGCTGCCACGCATCGGCAGCGAACGGCTGCGGAGTGCCGATGTCATCACTATAGCGGCAGGCGACCAGCATAAGAACCTGGACACGCTGGCGCAGGTGTGGAAAGCACTGAGCGACAAGGGTGCCACCCGGCAGAGTGTGCTGGTGGGTGTGGGTGGAGGGATGCTCACCGACCTGGGCGGACTGGCGGCGGCCACATTCAAGCGCGGCATCCGCTTCGTCAATGTGCCCACCACGCTGCTTGGAGCCGTCGATGCGGCTGTGGGCGGCAAGACGGGCATCAACTTCAACGGATTGAAAAATGAGGTAGGAGTCTTTGCCACTGCCAGCGAGGTCATCATCTCCACCTGCTTTTTCGACACTTTGCCCTATCAGCAGCTGCGCTCGGGCTATGCCGAGATGATCAAGCATGCCATGCTCGACAGTCACGAGGCTTTCATGGCACTGACCGCCGATGCTCCGCAGGCAGTGACGCTGGCGCAGGTGGAGCATTCGGTCGAGTTGAAGCGGCGCGTCGTTGACCAAGACCCGCATGAGTCTGGCGTGCGACGGGTGCTCAACCTGGGACACACCGTGGGACATGCCATCGAGAGCCTGGCCTTGCAACATGGCCGGCCAGTGCCACACGGCTATGCCGTGGCATGGGGGCTGGTCACTGAGACCGTGTTGTCGCACCTGTTGCTGCATTTCCCCAGCGGCGATCTGCATCGACTGGCCTGCTATGTGCGGGATTACTACGGTACACCGGGCATCACCTGCGATGACTACAGCACCCTGCTCGAGCTGATGCACCACGACAAGAAGAGCCGCCAGGGCGAGGTCAATTGCACCCTGCTCAACCACATAGGTGATCCGGTCATTGACAACATCATCACCGCCGATGCCGTCAACACCGCCCTCGACATCATGCGGGACTATCTCGACTGATTCAATTCAGCGATTGTCACATCGCCAGGTATCTCTTCAGTTCCCCACCTAGGCTCCGCCTAAGAAATAAACAATGGTAACATGTAGGGGCAACGGCTGGCATGATTGTGTAGGGACGGCACCCCTGTGCCGTCCGCCAGCAGGGCTGCAAGCAACAT
>JAFUVK010000043.1 GCA_017477555.1 Muribaculaceae bacterium | reverse complement strand
TTATTTGGATTGCAACATAGAAGACCATGCAAGTGCATCGAAGATGCACGCAGCTTGGTCCTGAGACTCGACCTGCAAAGTGCCTCGCAGAGGAACTTTAACCAGCTAAATACTAGTTGTTTGGATGAAAAAGTTCCTCTATGAGGCACTTTTGTTCTGCTTTGTGTGGACCAAGCGGCGAGGACCTCCGGCCCTCTTGCATGGTCTTTAGGTAATCTTGGCTGCACTCAGAACTCGAGCAAGCTCGGTTCTGCGCTCGTTTGCACAAGATTTCGAACAAATAGCTTCTTCGAAGCATTTTTGCGTCTCCGTCGTAATCGCTGATCAGTTACCCACATGAGTAATTGTTCACCGATTGAGCTACCGGCATTTCTACCTAAGCTATAGGGTGTTATGGGGTGTGTCAGCCAACTTTGCCCGGCTTTGGCGGTTGTCATACCACCCCCAACCCCTCCTATTTAGGAGGGGAGCTGGTTACCAACTCTGACAACCAACTGGCGCACAACCTAGCGCAATCGGTGAAGAGTTACATTGAACTCACAGTTAGTTAAAATTACACAAAAGTTACTGACCCATAGTGCAACATGTGATGATGTGTTGTAACTTTGTTGGTAGTTAATGGCATCAAACACAAACCCTTGAGCCAACCAACATTTTTAACCAACAAATTACAAACATCTAAATTAATTCACAATGAAACAAGCCTTACGCCTGCTAGCCGTGACTGTCATGGCTATGCTAACCAGCTCGCTGGCGTGGGCCCTCGACCCGCTAGACGTGATGGAAATCACGCCGGCCGAGGGCACAATAACCAGTCTACAGAGCTTTACCATTACCTTTGGCGACCTGACGGTGGTGGTCAATGAGGATGCCATCCCCACGTTGCAGAAAGGGGGTGGCGCGACCTACGACGGCGGCATGATGGCCGATGACGAGGGCACAACCGTGTTTGTCGACTTTGAGGAGCGCCTCACCGAAGCCGGCCAGTACACACTCAACATCCCCGATGGCGCCATCGAGGTGGACGGTGTGCCCCTGTATGGGTTAAGCTTCCGCTACACCATCCAGGGCTCAGGCGGCTCGTTCTACGACCAAATCACCATCGACCCGGCCGAGGGCGAGGTCACGAGTCTGCAGAACTTCACCATCACCTTCCCGGCCTATGTGGGTGAGATCGAGTATGGCAGCAAGGCCAAGCTGACCAACACCACCACCGGCGCCACCTATCAGGCCGAGATGATTGACGTGGGCTACAGTGTGATGGTCAACTTTGCCAACGAGATCACCGAGCCGGGCAACTATGAGCTTGACATCCCCGGCGGTACCATTGTCATCTACACCCTGGACGGGCAGATGCTGCCTCTCAAGTTCCGCTATACCATCAAGGGTGGCGGCTTCTATGACCAAATCACCATCGACCCGGCCGAGGGCGAGGTCGAGAGCCTGCAGAACTTCACCATCACCTTCCCGGCCTACGTGGGCGAGATCGAGTATGGCAGCAAGGCCATGCTGACCAACACCACCACCGGTGCCACCTATCAGGCCGAGATGATCGACGTGGGCTATAACGTGCTGGTCAACATTGCCAACGAGATCACCGAGGCGGGCGACTACACGCTCACCATCCCCGCCGGAGCCGTGGTCATCTACACCCTGGGCGAGCAGGTGAAAGAGCTGAACTTCAACTACAGCATCGCCGGTGGCAGTGAACCATCGTTCTACGACCAAATCACCATCGACCCCGCCGAGGGCGAGGTCACGAGTCTGCAGAACTTCACCATCACCTTCCCGGCCTATGTGGGCGAAATTGAGTATGGCAGCAAGGCCATGCTGACCAACACCACCACGGGCAACAGCTGGCAGGCCGAACTGGTCGACGTGGGCTACAACGTGCTGGTCAACTTTGCCAACGAGATCACCGAGCCGGGCAACTACACGCTCACCATCCCCGCCGGAGCCGTGGTCATCTACACCCTGGGCGAGCAGGTGAAGGAGCTGAACTTCAACTACAGCATCGCCAGCGGCAGCCAAGAAGCTGACTTCACTGTCAATCCCGCCGAGGGCGAGGTCTATCTGCTGCAGAACTTCACACTGGCCTTTGGCTCGATGGTACAGGTCAACGAGGACGCTACCGCCACGCTGGTCAACGATGAGACGGGAGCCAGCTACACCTGCAACCTGCTGGAGATTGGCGGCAACGCCATGTTCTACATGATGGAGCCGCTGGATGTGCTGGGCAGCTACACGCTCACCATCCCCGCCGGCTGCATCGAGGTGCTGGCCACAGGCCAGCGCAACGCACAGATAGTGCTGCACTACACCATCGTCGAGAAGGAGACCTTCGTGCCCACGGTTATCGAGAATCAGCCCGACGGCGAGTTGCGCATCTACCAACGCTCGGGCAGTGTCGTGCGCGAGGTCGAGAAAGAGGACTTTGACGAGGAAGACCCCTACGAGCTGGTCTATGAGCAACAAGAGGGTACCGTGAGTGTGGTCTATGGTGCCGACAACAAGGTGTATATCCAGCACCCGGTGTCGACCAGCTACTACGACGGTTGGGTCGAGGGCACGCTCAGTGCCGACGGCAAGACCATCACCGTGCCCATGGGGCAGTACATCGCTTACACACGCTCGCTCGAGATGGCCGTCCAGGTGGCCGTGTTCAGCTACGACGAGTATGAGGACACCTACACCTACGACGAGTCGGTCAGTGAATTGACCTTCACCATTGGCGACGACGGCACGCTCACGCTGGGCGGCACCGACCGTGAGCACGTGCTGGGCACGATGAACCGCGTGTTTGGCGATGTGTTCAAGTATCTTGACTACGAGTGGCTGCAAGGCGGCGACTACGAGTCGGTCTTCACACCCATTGACGAGACACCGCTCACCCCACCGGCCGACCTCATTACCGAGACCTACTACCTGACCACCGCCAACTTCAACGGCATCGAGTGGGAACCCTATCAGGCCACGGTCAACATAGGCTTCGACGGCGACGACATGTGGCTGCAAGGCATCAGCAAGTTCCTGCCCGAGGCTTGGATCAAGGGCACATGCAGCGGCAACACTGTCACCTTTGCCAACCCACAGCTGCTGGGGTCGTACGAGACGCTGCTCTATTTCAAGAGCGCCGAGGTCGTTCCCGCCACAGGCGAGACCACTCAGAAAGACCTGGTGCTGACCTATGACGGTGAGGGCACTTATAGCACGATAGACTATGTCTACATCACCACCGACAAGGCCAACCTGACCTATGTCAACTACTACCAGGGCTTGACCCTATCGAAGCTTCCTGACCAGGTGGTTGAAGTTCCCGGCGACCTGACGGTTGAGGAATATGAGTTCAGCTACACCACCCGCATTGAGGGCGACTTGGTCGACAGCAGTCATCGGGTGAATGTGGGCTTTGCCGGCGACAAGGTCTATATCCAGGGATTATGGCCCACGCTGCCCGAGGCTTGGGTGTGCGCACAGCTGACCCGTGGGTCGATGGTGATGTCCATGCCGCAGTATCTGGGCGACTATGTCGAGGAGTATTCGGGCACCTATCCGATCTACCTCACCGCGTTTGACCCCATGACCGGCATCCTGCAGCCACAGGTGACCATGGACTATGACCCGGCCACACGCGTGTTTGGTGGCTTGTCGTTGCCATTGAGCATCGGCATCAACAAGACGGGTTATCTGGGCCTGCAAGACTATGAGAACGCCACGTTCACACCGATCAACCCGTTCTCGGGCGTGATTGACACCCTGGGCGAGAGCGACCAACCCGTCAAGTACTACGACTTGCAGGGCCGCGAACTCACCGACCCGACAAGCGCCACAGGCGTTGTCATCGTCAAGCATGCCGACGGCACCGCTACCAAGATCCTCAAGCGTTAACGGCTTGGCACCCACATTATAGCAAGCACGCGAAGCAGAGTGAACTGCTTCGCGTGCTTCGTTATAGCCATGACCGATTAGATTGCTTTTGCGAATCATATTGAGCACAATCGGCTCAATCAAGCGACTGGGTAGCGCATGCCTCATAATCCGACCGGTACACGATGCCGATGTTCAAAATTCTAATTTCTTCATACTTAATTCTCAATTCTTAATTAAAAAGTAGTATCTTTGCAGTTGGTTTAGACCAAACCACCCAGAAGAAACGAACATAAAATCATCATATTGAGATGCTTACACTGCAATTTATCAACGAGAACCCCGAGCATGTGATTGAGCGCCTGGCCGTCAAGCACTTCGACGGTCGCGAGCCCATCATGCGTGTTGTGGAACTGGACAAGCAGCGCCGTGCCGCCCAGAAGCAGCGCGACGACAATGCCGCTGTACTCAACAAGATGGCCGCCCAGATTGGAGCCCTGATGAAACAAGGCCAGCGCGAAGAGGCCGAGAAAGTCAAGGCCGAAGTGGCCGCCCTCAAGACAGCCAACAAAGAGATTGACGACCGCATGACGGCCGCCCAGAACGAGATTACCGAGATATTGCTCTCGGTGCCCAATGTGCCCTATGCAGGCGTGCCCGAAGGCCGCACCGCCGAGGACAACGTGGTGGAACGCACCGGTGGCCCGATGCCCGAGCTGCCCGAGGACGCGTTGCCCCACTGGGACCTGGCCAAGAAATACAACCTGATTGACTTTGACTTGGGCGTGAAGATCACCGGAGCCGGCTTCCCGGTCTACATCGGCAAGGGTGCCCGCCTGCAGCGCGCGCTCATCCAATTCTTCCTCGACGAGGCAGGAAAGGCCGGCTACACCGAGATTCAGCCGCCCTATGTGGTGAATGAGGACTCGGGTTACGGCACGGGCCAACTGCCCGATAAGGAGGGGCAGATGTATCACTGCCAGGTAGACAACTTCTACCTCATCCCCACCGCCGAGGTGCCCGTGACCAACATCTACCGTGATGTCATCATTCCGCAGGACCAGCTGCCCAAGAAGAACTGCGCCTACTCGGCCTGCTTCCGCCGCGAGGCCGGCAGCTATGGCAAGGACGTGCGCGGACTGAACCGCCTGCACCAGTTCGACAAGGTTGAGATTGTACGCATCGAGCGTCCCGAGGACTCCTACGCCGCCCTTGAGCAGATGAAGGATCATGTGCAAGGCTTGCTCGAGAAGCTTGAGCTGCCGTGGCACATCTTGCGCCTGTGTGGTGGTGACATGAGTTTCACCAGTGCCATCACCTTCGACTTTGAGGTGTGGAGCGCAGCTCAGCAGCGCTGGCTCGAGGTCAGCTCGGTGAGCAACTTCGAGACCTATCAGGCCAACCGCCTGAAATGCCGCTACCGTGGCGACGACAAGAAGACCCACCTGTGCCACACGCTCAACGGCTCGGCCCTGGCGTTGCCGCGCATCGTGGCTGCGCTGCTCGAGAACCACCAGACTCCCGAAGGCATCCGCATCCCCAAGGCGCTGCAGCCCTATACCGGCTTTGACATCATCGACTGACAACAAATAATAATTAAGAATTCAGAATTAAGAATTTGTGATTCATAATTTATGGTTTGTGGTTGTTTAGTCGCTGCAGCCCATCAAGTAACGTCTTAACTCCTTAACTCTATTTAACCCCTTAACAAATTAACTACTTAAAATAATGATGACCAAAGAAGAATTCATGGCCGACATACGGGCCGGCATACCCGACGTGCTGCCCGAGCCGATGCCATACGACACCGAAATCAACCATGCGCCCAAGCGCAAGGACATCCTCACCGACGACGAGAAGCGGCTGGCACTGCGCAACGCGTTGCGTTACTTCCCCGCCAAGCACCATGCCACGCTGCTTCCGGAGTTTGCCGAGGAGCTGCGCCGCTATGGCCGCATCTACATGTATCGCCTGCGCCCACGCTATGAGATGAAGGCACGTCCTATCGACGAATATCCTCACCGCAGCCGTCAGGCCGCAGCCATCATGATGATGATCCAGAACAATCTGGACAAGGCTGTGGCTCAGCACCCACACGAGCTCATCACCTACGGTGGCAATGGCGCAGTGTTCCAGAACTGGGCACAATATCGGCTGGTGATGAAGTACCTGAGCGAGATGACCGACGAACAGACGCTGGTTATGTACAGCGGACACCCGCTGGGACTGTTCCCATCGCACAAAGAGGCACCGCGCGTGGTAGTGACCAATGGTATGGTCATCCCCAACTACAGCAAGCCCGACGACTGGGAGCGCATGAACGCGCTGGGCGTGAGCCAGTATGGTCAGATGACCGCCGGTAGCTACATGTACATCGGCCCGCAGGGCATCGTGCACGGCACCACCATCACCGTGCTCAATGCCGCACGCAAGGTGATGGGCAACAATCCCGAGAAGCGCATCCCGCTGTTTGTCACCGCCGGACTGGGTGGCATGAGTGGTGCGCAGCCCAAGGCAGGAAACATAGCCGGCGTGGTGAGCGTCACGGCCGAAATCAACCCGCTTGCGGCACGCAAGCGCTACGACCAGGGTTGGGTCGACGAACTGCACGAGAACCTTGACGAGCTGATTCCCGCCATTCGCAAGGCCGTGGACGAGCGCCGAGTGGTGTCGATGGCCTATGTGGGCAACATCGTGGACTTGTGGGAGCGCCTGGCCGATGAAAACATCCACGTGGACCTGGGCAGCGACCAGACCTCGCTGCACAACCCCTATGCCGGTGGTTATTACCCTGTGGGCTACAGCCTGGAGGAGTCGAAGGTGATGATGGCCGAGCAGCCCGAGCAGTTCAAGGAGGCCGTGTTTGCCTCGCTGCGCCGACAGGTGGCCGCCATCAACCGTCTGACTGCCCAGGGCATGTACTTCTTCGACTACGGCAACGCCTTCATGCTCATGGCCAGCCGTGCCGGTGCCGACATCATGCGCGACGAGACCCACTTCCGCTATCCGAGCTATGTGCAAGATATCATGGGCCCGATGTTCTTTGACTACGGCTTCGGCCCGTTCCGCTGGGTATGCACCTCGTGCGACCCGCATGACCTGGAGGTGAGCGACCGCCTGGCCGCCGAGGTACTCGACGACATGTTGCAGCACGCCACCGACGACATTCAGGGTCAGCTGGCCGACAACCTGCACTGGATTCGCGAAGCCGGCAAGAACCACCTGGTGGTGGGCTCGCAGGCCCGTATACTGTATGCCGACAGCGAGGGCCGCACCCGCATCGCACTGGCGTTTAACGACGCCATCCGCCGAGGCGAGATTTCGCGTCCCATCGTGCTGGGACGTGACCACCACGACGTGAGCGGCACCGACTCTCCCTTCCGCGAGACCAGCAACATCTACGACGGCAGCCAGTTCTGCGCCGACATGGCCGTGCAGAATGTAATCGGCGACTCGTTCCGCGGCGCCACCTGGGTGAGCATCCACAACGGTGGTGGTGTAGGCTGGGGAGAGGTCATCAACGGTGGCTTCGGCATGGTGATTGACGGCAGCGAAGAGGCCGACCGCCGCATCCGCCAGATGCTGCTGTGGGACGTGAACAACGGCATCGCCCGCCGCTCATGGGCCCGCAACAAAGGCTCGATGGATGCCATCCGTCGCGAGATGGAACGCACTCCAGGCCTGCAGGTGACCATGCCTAACCTGGTGGACGACACCCTGCTCGAAAATATCTAGTCCGCACTTTGCGGTACCAACAAAATCGTTTCGTGGCAGAAATTTAGTGTGATTTTCTGCCACGAAATGATGTCATGTCAGCAAACTATTTGCTTTGCCGCCTCAACCTTAACAAAAGACTTATGATTAAATTTTGTGTGCGGTTAGTGCAACGATGGTTGCCCGAACCGTTTATATTCGCCATACTGCTCACCTTTGTGGCAGCTGTGGTAGCAATGCCATTGTGTCATCAGACACCCCTGGAAGTGGTAGAACACTGGGGTGGAGGCATCTGGAACTTATTAGCTTTTGCCATGCAGATGGCGCTAGTGCTGGTGTGTGGCTCAACTCTGGCCGCGGCACCTGTTGTCAAACGTGGCATCGATGCGATGGCGCGCTTGCCCCAGAGCGCTCCCTCCGCCATAGCTCTGGTGACTGTGGTGTCGGCAATCTCTTGCTGGCTCAACTGGGGATTTGGCCTTATTGTGGGAGTCGTGTTCGCCAAAGCCATAGCGCGCAGGCGCTCGGATGTCGACTATCGGCTTCTTATCGCGTCGGCCTATAGCGGCTTTGTAGTGTGGCATGCCGGCATCTCCGGCTCCATCCCTCTGACGATGGCCACACCTGGCGAGTCGCTGGCCATGGCTACCGATGGTGCGCTTACCGCCCCTGTGCCACTGTCGCAAACCATCCTCGACTGGCACAATCTGACCACTGTATTGTTTGTGATCATCGGCATCACCGTGGCCAACACCTTGATGCACCCCAAGCAAGGCATCCTCACCATCGACCCAGCACTGCTCAAGGACAACGATGACAACGCCCCCACCGCCGCATCCACGGCCGAGACACCGGCGCAGCGGCTGGAGCAGAGCAGAGTGCTCTCGTGGCTGGTGGCACTGATGCTTGTGGCCTATCTTGTGATTCACCTGGGCGTTCGTGGCGCAGGTTTAGACCTTGGCGGTGTAATCATGATATTCCTTGCACTGGGTCTCGTGCTTCACAGCACGCCAGTGAACTATGTGCGTGCATTCGGTAAGGCGACCACAGGTGCAGCGGGCATCATATTGCAGTTCCCCTTCTATGCCGGCATCATGGGCATCGTCACGGGCATCGGTGTGAGCGGTATCAGCCTTGGTGGCGTGATGGCCGACGCTTGCATCCGCATCAGCACTCCCGTCACCTATCCATTGCTCACCTTCCTTTGCGCCGCAGTGCTCAACCTTTTTGTGCCGAGTGGTGGCGGCCACTGGGCTGTGCAAGCACCGGTGATGTTCACTGCCGGAGCCAACCTGGGTGTAGACCCGGGCTTGACGGGCATGGCCATTGCCTGGGGCGATGCCTGGACCAATCTCATCCAACCTTTCTGGGCGCTTCCGGCCTTGGCTATCGCTCGCCTAGACGCGAAAGACATCATGGGCTATTGCCTTATCGACCTGCTCGTTACCGGTGTCGTCATCTGCATCGGCCTGCTGGTTTGGGCAATCTAGTGCGCCGCATCGGCATCAGGTAGGATAGGTTGCTGTGGTGCAGATGTAAGTGGGATGAATGGTGGTAGCGAAACAGTACTGAGCATCGGTAAGCACGGCGTGCAAGTCGCGCGAAATGCCCTCGCCAGTGAGCTTGAGCACGGCCTCTTTCATGGTCCATAGACGTATGAATGCCTCATCGGGGCGGGTGGCTTGTGTCACCCGCCTTTGTTCATCGGGGTTCATGGTGTAGTCGAGCAGCATAGGATGGTAGCGCCGCGTACTCTCAACATCGATGCCCACAGGCTTGTCGCTTACGGCGCATGCCACTGCCTCGCGGCAGTGACTCAGGTTGAAGTGGATGTCGGGATGGCCCACCAGCGAGGGCTTGCCGTGTTCACCCAGAGTAAACTGCAGGTCTCCCTCGATGCCAAACTCCTGCTTCAACGCCCGTTGCAGCAGTAGGTAGGCCGCTACGCACTGCCGTTGCCCCAACTCATGGCGGAAACGCAGGGCATAGGCCCGTCGTTCAGCACTCACCGCCGCCAGTGCGGCAGCTAAATCCAGTTGCTGTATTTGGTCGTCGATATAAGTCGTCATGTCTATAATTTAGCTTTCTAAAGTAGCCTATCATCAGTAGTTAATGAGACTAAGGGATTTCGTGACAATAGACGCGTGCTCCACTATAACCCCACTCCTTAACTACTTAACTACTTAACTCCATTTGACTTCTTAACTACTTAGTATTTGATCGAACAGCGATGGCTGTGGCAGCAAGGCGAAGCTGCGACGGTGTTGGGGTGTGACACCCAGCCGACGGATGGCATCGCGATGCTCGCGTGTGGGATAACCCTTGTTGCCCTCCCAGCCATATCCCGGAAACTGCCGGGCCAGCTGACGCATCAGCTCATCGCGGTGGGTCTTGGCCAGGATGCTCGCTGCAGCTATGCTCAGCATCTTGCCATCGCCCTTGACAATGGTGGTGTGCGGGATGCCTTGGTAGGGCTTGAACCGGTTGCCGTCGATGAGCAGTGCCTCGGGGCGCACCGCCAGTTGGTCGATGGCCCGATGCATGGCCAGAATGCTTGCGTTGAGGATGTTGATGCGGTCGATTTCTGCTGGTGGCACATGTGCCACCGCCCATGCCACCGCTTCGCTTTCAATGACGGGACGAAGTGCTTCGCGTTGTCGCTCCGACAGTTGTTTACTGTCGTTAATCAGTTCGTGAGCAAAGTCGGCCGGCAGAATCACCGCTGCCGCCGTCACCGGGCCTGCCAGACATCCTCGCCCAGCCTCGTCGCATCCGGCCTCAATTCGTCCTGCTACCAGAAATCGTTCTAACATAAGCATTCAGTTATTGTTGTTGCTGCAAATGTACGGTTAATCCTCGAAATGCCAAAATGTTTTGCCCGAAATCGGCAGCAAGAGCAAGGATTTTGCCTGCAATAAAAAAACATCCCCACCAGAGGCTCTGGCAGGGATGACTAGCTCTTGTAGCGTCACCTAATCACTCAATCACGCGACAGGCACCCATGTAGCGTGGGCTGTAGTATCGCTCGCTCGAGTGACTCTCAGTGATGCCCGAGTGCACGGCGGCATGGATAAACTTGAACCCACTGCCGTTCTTGTCGACCTCGGTGACGATGCCCACATGGCCAATGCGGTTGCCAATGGCACGTCCGTTAAAAAATACGAGGTCGCCCGGCTGCAGATCCTTACGCGACACGCGGCGACCGTCATTGATCTGCGCGCTACTGCGACGGTCAAGGTTGAATCCAAACTGCTTGAACACATAGCTCGTGAATCCCGAGCAGTCAAACGCGCGCGGCGACATGGCACCATGGCGATAGGGCACGCCGCGGAACTTGAAGGCGTAGCTCAGCAGCTCGCTCACCACACTGCGCTGGTTGTGGCGCAGCGACGACTGTTCCATCTGCTCCATCACTGTACCGTGCTTGCGAGCCACCAGCTCCTGGGCGCCGGCGTTGAAGTTCAGTCCAGAGGCGACTACTATTAATAAGGTGAAAAAAAGTGTCGAATTGATTGCCCGGAGGCGGTTTGTAATGCTTTGTTTATTTTTCATGATACAAAAGTACTGATAATCAGCCTCCCGTGCAAACCTGTGAAACACCTTTAAACATTTGCATTTTTTAGTAGTCGCTATACACAATATGCCCTTATTCCCCACGGCTAAAGAAGTTACGACCCATTGCAACGTTTAAATTTTGAAATGAAAAACTTGCAAATATTACACTTTTTAACAAAATATCTGATTTGTTAGTGCTAAATTTCTTATTGTTTGTTCCTTTTTACCACACAGAAAAGCCAGGCCAGGAACATGGCCAGGCAATCTAGGTACAATTGGGGACAGTTCTATTTTATATCACTTTCTGCGTAACCTGAAGACGATGGACATTATCAATGGCTTGACTGGCCAGAGTCAGGCGGCTGGCGACCATCATTTGCTTTATTTATATCACAAGAATTTGTCGGGATACTACTATGACAAGCTCGATTCGCTCGCAGGCGACCGTTGTGAGTTCCAAGTATTGCGTAAGAAGGATTTTGTGCTCCAACGGTGCAAGCTGCAAAATAAAAAAACGAGAGAAGTCACACTTTATGTCCAAAAAATGTGAGAAATCCCACACATTTGTGAGTAAAAACGTGATTATGTCCAAAAAATGAATTAACTTTGCAGTGCGTTTTCACCCACTTTGTATTACAAAATCTTCAATCTATGATTATCGAAAGAGAAATACTCCATTCGCTTGAGCGATGGAAAGACACTGCCGACCGCAGTCCCCTGATTGTGCAGGGCGCAAGGCAAATCGGCAAATCTTGGGTCATTGAAGAGTTCGGTCGGAGATTCTTTAAGAATACGGCGGTTTTTAATTTTGACAAGGATAAGGAGTTAAATGAAGTTTTTGCGAACACCAAGGACATCAGGCGTCTGCTGAGTGAGTTGGAACTCCACACCGAAGTCCCGATAGTGCCAGGCGAGACATTGATTTTCTTTGATGAGGTGCAAAATTGCAAGGGGGCTTTGAATTCTTTGAAATACTTCAAAGAGGATGCACCCGAATTTCATGTGGTGGCAGCCGGTTCCTTGCTTGGGGTTGCCACAAGGCATAAAACAATCGGTCGTACAGAGGATGAGGCCGAGAACACATTTCCTGTGGGCAAGGTCACATTTCTGGACATGTATCCCGTCACATTCCGTGAATACCTGCGCATGAGTGCCCCGTTATTGCTTCAGCGTCTAGAAACGTATATTTCAATGACAGAGTCACTCCCGGGCATTCTCTTCAATCAGCTCACTGAACACTACCGACGGTTTCAAGTGTGTGGCGGTTTGCCGAAGCCTTGCAGCGACATGCTTGATGGCAAGGGCATAGCAGCCATTGAGGAGGATTTGGAAGACTTGCGCAAGACTTACGAGTATGACTTCACGAAACATGTTGACGCAAAGGATATCCCGCGCATTCATGCGATATGGCGAAGCATTCCGTCACAACTATCTAAAGAAAACAAGAAATTTGTGTTCCGTGTTGTTCGTCAGGGAGCCAGAGCGCGGGAATATGAGTCGGCAATCAATTGGCTTGTCCTTTCCGGAATGGTCTATCGCATCTACTGCACCGAGAAACCCACCATGCCTTTGAAGCACTATGAAAACACGACCGCGTTTAAGGTCTACATGCTTGACCAGGCTATACTCCGTCTGATGTCTGAACTCCCACCGGAAGCCCTGCTGGCCAAAGGCGAGTTGTTACTGGAGTTTAAAGGGGCAATGGCCGAGAATTATATTTTAAATTCTCTGTTGGCACAAGGTTTTAAGACACCTCATTATTGGACAATCAGTGGCAATAAGGCCGAGGTTGACTTTCTCGTTCAACACAAATTAGATGTAATCCCCATTGAAGTGAAAGCCGGGACTAATGTGAGGGGTAAAAGTTTGATAGAATATGACAACAAGTATCATCCCCGCCTCAGAGTCAGATTCTCAATGCTCAACATGACACAAGATGGCAATCTGTTGAATATTCCTCTCTTCCTCTGTGACTGGTTAAAAGATATACTGAATGCCCGGCTTGGCTCTATTTGATGCTTGAGTCGGTCAAACCGCTAAAAAACAATAAAAAAGGTATTTTTTCGGTGCTAGTTGCAGGGCGTTTTGCAAGGTTTTTCCTACTTTTGCGTGCTTATTACAGACAACAAACATTATCAATCATATTTTGTCACAATGAAGAAGATTTTATCGCTAGCAATGGCTGCACTGTTCACCTGGTGTGCGGCCATAGCTGTGCCCGCCAAGCCGGGCTTCAGCACCTTCACCCAGAGCGACGGCACGAAAGTCACCGTGCAGCTCATGGGCGACGAGTTCTTCCACTACTTTGTTACGCAGGACGGTCTGCCCGTCGACCGTGACGACAACGGCGACTTCCATTACATGACTCCACAAGGCTTGTCGGCCGTGATTGCGCACAACGCCGAGCACCGCACGGCAGCCGAACTCAGCTTCATCCAAGGGCAGCAAACCGCCATGCGGCAGGCCATGAAAGGCACGCCACACCACCAGGCGCGCCGGGCCAGCGCGCGCCGCAAGGTGGGACAGACGCAGGTGCCCACCCATGGCAGTCCGCGCGTGCCCATCCTGCTGGTGCAATACGTCGACAAGAAGATGTCCAACACCGTGGAGCAGTTTGAGGCGCACTACAAGACCTCGGCCAAGAGCGTGTTGCAATACTTCACCGACCAGTCCAACGGCAAGTACACGCCGCAATACGACATCTACGGCATCTACGACCTGCCCAACAACCGTTCCGCATATGGCGCAAACAACTCCAACGGCGATGACCAGGGTGTGGCACTCATGGTGTGCGATGCCATCGACAAAGCCGGCGACGAGATTGACTGGAGCCTGTATGACAACGACGGCGACGGCGAGGCCGACGTGTGCATCGTGGTCTATGCCGGCCCGGGCGAGGCGCAGGGAGGACCCAGAACCACCGTCTGGCCCTGCCAGTGGGATTTGGAATCGGGTGCCTACTATAACGACGGCGATGGCCCACGCACGCGCAATGGTGTGACCATCAACCGATTTGCTGTGTTTAACGAGACCTCCGGCTCCAGCGATTACAGCTCCACAATGGACGGCATTGGCACCTTCTGCCACGAGTTCTCGCACTGCCTGGGTCTGCCCGACTTCTACTGCACGACCTACACCAGCGGCCGTTATGGCATGGGTGGATGGAGCCTGATGAACTCGGGTTGCTACAATGGCGGCTCGGTGAGCGGTGACACGCCCATCGGCTACAGTGCCTACGAGAAGAATTTCATGGACTGGATCGAATATATCGAGGCCACACCCAACACCTACTACACCTTGCCCGTGTTCAACGCCAAGGACTTGACCACCGACCAGGCCGTGAAAATCGTGAGCGACCTCAACGAGAACGAGTACTTCATCCTTGAGAACCGCCGCCAGCAGGGCTGGGATCAGTATATCGCCGACGAGGGTGTGCTCATCACCCACTTCACCTATGTGCCCAACCGCTGGGAGGCTAACACGGTGAACAACGAGTCGATACAGCTGGCCACCATCATCCCGGCCGACAACACCCTGAGCGAATATAGCGAGAACAGGGACCTCTATGGCGAGACCAACCATGAGTTCTCGCCCTACTCGACACCGGCCTCGAAGCTGAACATGAATGCCAACGGCTCGCTGGCATCAAGCACCGGCGGCGCCGGCACGCTCGACAAGCCCGTGACCGGCATCGTGCTCAATGCCGACCGCACCGCGTCGTTCTGGTATATCCAGGGTGAGCTTAAGGTTACCCCCGAGCATCTTGCCATCCGTGCATCGGTGGGCAAGCAGAAGACAGCCACGTTCAAGGTCAGCGGCACGGGCCTGCCACAGGACGCCGTGGTCACGCTCAACGACACTACCGGCACCTTTGCCATCGACAAGACAAGCCTCACGCCCGAGCAGGTGAAGAGCGGTGTCGATGTGACGGTGACTTTCAGCCCACAGGCAATTGAGAACTACCAGGCCAGCGTGACAGTGGCCTGCGAGGGCATCGACACACTCACCGTGGCGCTCGACGGCGAGGGCTTGATCCTCTCGGAAACTCCTGTCATGCAGCCCGCCAACCAAGCTGAGGTGTCAGTCCACTCGTTCCGTGCCGACTGGACCGACGGCTCGCCGGCCGAGAACGTCAAGAGCTACACCCTCTACGTCGACAAGAAGCCCGACCTGCCCCCGTTCATGCAGCTCATCGACCAGAGCTTCACCAGCTGGCAGGATGTGTCGGAAGAGGGGTGGTGGTACGACGAGTACACCAACATCGCCGGCAACCTGGCCGACTATGGCCTGACCGGCTGGAGCGGCCAGAACATCTACAGCTACAACGGCGCGCTGCAGATTGGGCAGATGTCGCAAGGATGGTATGGCGGCTCGAACCAGTCCGGCCAGCTGAACACACCCAAGTTCGACCTCACCGACTACGACGGTGTGGTGTCGGTGGTGGTCAACGCCAAGCGCGTCTCATCCAACTCGACCAACCTCTCGTTTGCCGTGGGCCAAGGCACCATGCTCTCCGGCTCGAAGAGTGTAGCCCTGACCTCATCGTTTGCCGACTATACCACGGTGCTCAACGGCAAGGTGGGCGAGGGCTCGTTCATCCGCATGACCACCATCTCGGGCCGTCCCGCGCAGCTGCAGAGCATCAAGGTGTATGCCGGCGATGTCACCCGTGAGGCCAACGCACCGCTGCTGGCCGTCATTGAGCAGGGCGACTCGACCTCACGCGTCATCGAGGGCATCACCGACACCCATTATGTGGTCAACGACCTGATTGCCGGAGCCACCTACTTCTATAAGGTCGAGGCCGTGTATGTCAACGACACCCGCTCCGACTTGAGCAACATTGAGCAAGTGACTCTGCTCGAGACCCAACCGCTCAAGGGCGATGTGGATGGCAACGGAAAGGTGGACATCGCCGATGTCAACATCTTGATCAACATCATGCTGGGCAAGGACACCGCCGACAAGTATGCCGGCCGCGCTTATGTGACCGACGACCAGGCGATTGACATTGCCGATGTCAACGCCGTCATCAACCTGATGCTAGGCAAGTAGGATTAGTATTCAGTGATTTGCGAAACAGAAGACAGCCAGGCAGTTTTGTTGCCTGGCTGTCTTGCTTTTAATTCACCCCGTGATGCGTTTCACAGGCGTGTATCGAGGTGTAAGATTTGCTGCACAATCATCATCTCGCGGATGTCGCTGCGCGCCACGTCCATGTCATCATAGTCCTTGTTGGCGCTGCGCAGGGTCACCATCTGCGGGTCGTTGTGGCGGCGCACATACTTGATGAGCCTGTAGTCATCGAGGAGCACAACATAAATCTGCCCCCAGAAGATGTGCTGCATGCTCGTGAGTTCGCGTATGGCCACATAGTCGCCGTTGTTGATGACCGGCTTCATCGAGTCGCCGCTCACCTTGACAATGCGCGTGTTGGCCCCCACATCGGGCAGGTCAATCCATCCCATGATGTGCTCGTCGGCAAAGAGGGCTGCCCGTGGCATCGACCCCGCCGTGACATCGATGTCATAGACCGGCGTTCCCGTAGCCGCTGTGTGCACCTCGGGAACGGTGATGGCCGGCGTGGTGAGCTGCTTGGCAAAGGGCAAGTCGGTGCCCTGTTCGAGCCACTCCTTCGACACACCCAGATTGACCACGATACGGTTGACGAGCGCGCTGCTGATGGGCAGGCGTCCGTTGATATACTTCGACAGGTTGGACGTGTCGATACCAATCTTTTTCGCAAACTCCACCTGCTTGTAGCGCAGCTCCCTCATCAAGAATTTGATGCGCTCAATGATTTCCGAGTCGTTCAGTTTTGTTTCCATTTCCTTCTATTGATTTTGAAGTTAGTGTGTGTTCACACTGCAAAATTACAATTTTTTTGGTAATTGGCCAAATTCTACAAGGTAAATCTCAAAAAATGGCGGAAAAAGAACCGTCCCCATTCCGCCAACTGTTAAAACAATTAACTCTTGGCGGAAAGAGAACCGTCCCCGTTCCGCCACTTCTGGCCGTTTACTGCAACTTTGTGGTACAAATGTCTCGAATGTCACAATTTATTTGTAACTTTGCCCGATATTTTGTTTTCAATCTGCGAGCTCACACCTCGCAACCCGTAACTCGTAACTTAAAAGATATGGACTATAATTTCCGTGAGATCGAGCAGAAGTGGCAACAGTGGTGGCGCGACAACCAGGTGTATAAGGTTGACATCGACCCCAGCCGTCCCAAGTTCTATGTCCTGGACATGTTTCCCTACCCCTCTGGTGCCGGGCTGCATGTGGGGCATCCGCTGGGCTACATCGGCAGCGACATCTACGCCCGTTACAAGCGCTTGCATGGCTTCAACGTGCTTCACCCTATGGGCTATGACGCCTACGGCCTGCCAGCCGAGCAATATGCCATCCAGACTGGCCAACACCCCGAGGTAACCACGGTCAAGAACATTACCCGCTATCGCGAACAGCTCGACAAGATAGGCTTCTGCTACGACTGGAGCCGCGAGGTACGCACCTGCGACCCGCAGTACTACAAGTGGACGCAGTGGGCCTTCCTGCAGATGTACAAGAGCTACTACAACACCGCCATCGAGAAAGCCTGCCCCATCGAGGAGCTGATTGCCCACTTCGAGCAGTACGGTACCGACGGCTGCAACGCCTACAGCGGCTCATCGGCAACATTTACCGCCGACGAGTGGAACGCCATGAGCAAGGTGGAGAAAGAGAACACGCTCATGGACTACCGCATCGCCTACCGCGGCAAGACGATGGTC
Source organism: Muribaculaceae bacterium (assembly GCA_017477555.1). Taxonomy (GTDB): domain Bacteria; phylum Bacteroidota; class Bacteroidia; order Bacteroidales; family Muribaculaceae; genus Sodaliphilus. The sequence continues at coordinate 11,732 of JAFUVK010000043.1, read as the reverse complement.
AACTGGTGCCCCCAGCTTGGCACCGTGCTGGCCAACGACGAAGTGAGCGAGGGAGTGAGCGTGCGTGGTGGCTATCCTGTAGAGCAAAAGGTGATGAACCAGTGGTGCCTGCGCGTGAGCGCCTATGCCCCACGCCTGCTTCGCGACCTGGACACCATCGAGTGGACCGAGAGCATCAAGGAGACGCAACGCAACTGGATAGGCTACAGCGAGGGTGCCGAGATGAACTTTGAGGTTGCCGGCACAGGCAAGAACCTGCTCATCTTCACCACACGTGCCGACACCATCTTCGGCGTGACGTTTATGGTGCTGGCCCCCGAGAGCGAATATGTCGACGAGGTGGTGACCGCCGAGCAGCGCCAAGCCGTTGACAACTACCTGGACGAGGTCAAGCACAAGACCGAGCGCGAGCGCATGATTGAGAAGAAAGTGAGCGGTGTGTTCACCGGCTCGTATGCCATCAACCCTGTCACGGGCAAGGAGATTCCCATCTACGTCAGCGACTATGTGCTGGCAGGTTACGGCACGGGGGCCATCATGGCTGTGCCGGCCCACTACAGCCGCGACTATGCCTTTGCCCGCCACTTCGACCTGCCCATCATCCCGCTGGTAGAGGGTGCCGATGTCACCGAGGAGAGTTTCGACGCCAAGGAGGGCATCATGATGAACTCAAGCAACGACTTGCTACAACTCAACGGTCTGACCGTGAAAGAAGCCATCGAGAAGACCAAGCGCTTTATCGCCGAGACGGGGCTGGGCCGCGTGAAGGTCAACTATCGCCTGCGCGATGCCATCTTCAGCCGCCAGCGCTACTGGGGCGAGCCTTTCCCCATCTACTACGACCAGGACGGCCAGCCTCAACCGCTCGACGAGAGCGAGCTGCCGCTGTTGCTGCCCGAGGTGGACGCCTTCCTGCCCACCGAGACCGGCGAGCCCCCACTGGCCCGCGCCAAAAACTGGGTGGCGAGCAACGGCCGTCCGCTGGAGCTGTGCACCATGCCGGGCTTTGCCGGCTCGAGTGCCTACTACCTGCGGTATATGGACCCACACAACGACCAGGCACTGGTCTCGCACGAGGCCGACGGCTACTGGCGACAGGTCGACCTGTATGTGGGCGGCACCGAGCACGCCACAGGCCACCTTATCTATAGCCGCTTCTGGAACAAGTTCCTCTATGACTATGGCTATGTGTGCGAGAGCGAGCCGTTCCGCAAACTCGTGAACCAGGGCATGATTCAGGGTCGCAGCAACTTTGTGTACCGCATCAAGGACACCAACAAGTTTGTGTCCTACAACCTCAAAGACCAGTATGAGGTGACCCCCATCCATGTGGATGTGAACATTGTGAGCAACGATGCGCTCGACATCGACAAGTTCCGCGAGTGGCGGCCCGAGTACAAGAACGCCGAGTTTATCCTCGAGAACGGGAAGTACATCTGCGGCTGGGCGATTGAGAAGATGTCGAAGTCGATGTTCAACGTGGTGAACCCCGACAGCATCGTCGAGTGGTACGGTGCCGACACGCTGCGTCTGTACGAGATGTTCCTCGGGCCGCTGGAGGCCAGCAAGCCCTGGGACACCAACGGCATCGACGGTGTACACAACTTCATCAAGAAGTTCTGGAACCTCATCTTCAAGGGCGACCGCCTGGCCCTTACCGACCGCCCTGCAACCCCCGACGAACTGAAGTCGCTGCACAAGCTCATCAAGAAGGTGACTGGCGACATTGAGAACTTCTCGTTCAACACCTCGGTGGCCGCATTCATGATTTGCCGCAACGAGTTGCAGGCGCTGAAGTGCGACGCCCGCGAGGTGTACGAGCAGTTTATCGTGCTACTGGCGCCATTCGCTCCCCACCTGTGCGAGGAGCTGTGGCACGCACTGGGCCACTCGGGCACGGTGTGCGACGCACAGTGGCCCGAGTGGAACGAGGACTACCTCAAGGAGTCGACCACCAAATACACTGTGATGATCAAGGGCCGTCCGCGCTACGACATCTTTGTGCCTGCCGGCACCGAGGCCGCCGAGGTCGAGAAGGCCGCCCTGACCCATGAGGGTGCAGCCAAGTGGCTGGAAGGTGCTACGCCCAAGAAGGTCATCGTTGTTCCCAACAAGCTGGTCAACATCGTGCTGTAATTGGTTCCAGCACTTAATATTTGCCCAAAAGCGACCTACCCAACTCATTGTTTGGGTAGGTCGCTTTTTCACTATCTGCCATTACGCCGACATTATCCTCGATAGGCTGGCCAGAGGCGACAAATTCTCTAAAATCTTATAGCCTAGATTATTCACAGGGAACTATATACCAGCTGTCCCTTGTTGTAAAGTAGCAAAGGCCCCAGCAGGGTTGCCGACTCATCCAACACAGTCGGCGACGTGTCGCCACAATAGTCACTTTTCCAGGAATGGCAGAGCTTTGGCCGGAGTTTTAGAGTAGTGATATATACCGTCTTGCTGATAACTCTTTGTTTTCACCACATTGTTGAAAACACGATAAAAATCGGCTTTGGTCATTTTGAATGTCCCTTCGGGGGTGTGCACGGCAAAAAAGTCGGTATCATTCAGCGGCTCAATCACATCGGCCCTGAAACACAATCTCGTAAACGAGTATTCTGCAAGAGTCGGGATGACCTCTTCGAGTAGGCCAGTATGGGAGTCGATGATGAATCCCCTCACCACCACATCGGCTGGCACAAGCGGGTGTTTTCTGATGGTTTCGACAGTGCGCCTCACAGACTCGGGCGTGTCTTTGAAACCCTCAAGCCATTGATTGAGGTCAAAGCCGCAGCGGTCGATGGTGTCGAGCGTCTGCGCGGTGATGCCGCGAGCGAGCATCTCGTGACGGAAATGGTCGAAACTCATGTGGCAAGCGCCACAGTTGGAGTGCGCCACCACCATGATTTCGTTCACGCCCAGTTCATAGATGGCCACGAGCATACTGCGCATGGCCGAATCGAACGGCGCGATGACCAGTCCTCCTGCATTTTTGATGATTTTGGCATCGCCGTTCTTCAGCCCCAGTGCCGCCGGCAGCAGCTCTGTGAGCCGCGTGTCCATGCACGAGAGTACGGCCAGCCGTTTGTCGGGGTACTTGTCTGTGGCATACTTCTGGTAGGCTTTCCGCTCCACGAAGGTCTTGTTGTAAGCAATAATTTGGTCAATCATAGTTGTGTCTTGTATGATGATTGGCAAAGTTACGACATTTTCTTGGCATTATCAATCGATGTGACAAAAAATGACATTTCCCACGGCTTCACTAACAATTTTTTTGTAACTTTGTAGTTTATTATTATCAATGAAACAAGTAGCCAATGAAGCATTATCTGAAGAAGCTGGAGGACACTGTCCACAACCGTTGGAGTCAGAAGGCTCTGTGTGACTATGGGGGCGACGCATTTACTTACGCCGACCTAGCTACTCATATTGAGAAATTCCGGATTTTCCTGGCGCAAAGTGGCGTGAGCCGTGGTGACAAAATCGCCATCTGCGCTCGCAACTCGGCCCGATGGGCGATGACCTTCTGGGGAATCAACGCCAACGGTTGCGTGGCTGTGCCTCTGCTGGCCGACTTTCATCCCGACAACATCTGCTCGCTGACCAACCACTCCGACAGCGTGCTGCTCTTTGTCGACGACGACATCTGGTCAAAACTGGATGCCGCCGCCATGCCGGCACTCAAGGGTGCCATCAACGTCCGTGACGGCGAGTTGCTGTGGCATCGCGACGAGGCTGTGGCACAGGCATGGTGCGGCCGCGACGAGGCATTCGGCATCGCGCACCCCCAGGGTCTGTCGCCCCAGCAGGTGACCTACAGCGACAACAACACCGATGATGTGGCCATCATCAATTATACCTCCGGCACCACGGGTAATCCCAAGGGCGTGATGCTGACCTACGGTGCTATGACCGACACCGACGAGTTTGCCAACACCCACTTTCCCAACCATCCCGGCGAGACTGTCGTGTCGATGCTGCCCATGGCTCACATGTATGGCCTGGCCATCGAGTTTATCCACCCCAACGTGGACGGTGTCACGGTCTACTATCTGGGCAAGACACCGTCGCCCACCACCCTGCTCAAGGCCATGCGCGACGTCAAGCCCTACATGGTGGTGACTGTGCCACTGGTGATGGAGAAAATCTATGCCAGCTCAATCAAGCCGGCACTAAAGAAACTTAAATTTCTCTTGGCCATACCAGGCATCAACCAACTCATCTACAATAAAGTGCGTGACAAGGTGCTGGCAGCGTTCGGTGGCCGGGTGCGCTGTTTCATCATGGGTGGTGCGGCCCTCAAGCCCGAGGTCGAGCAACACCTGCGCAAGATGAGACTGCCATTCACCGTAGGCTATGGCATGACCGAGGCGTGCCCACTGCTGGGATGGGAGTGGTGGACCAAATTTGTGCCCGGCTCGTGTGGCAAGGCCGTGCATGAGGTGCGCATCGACTCGCACGACGCACGCAGTGTGGTGGGTGAAATCCAGGCACGCGGTGCCAACATCACCATCGGCTACTACAAGAACCCCGAGGCGATCGCGGCGGCATTCACGCCCGACGGCTGGTTCCGCACCGGCGACCTGGGCATCCTGGACAAGGAGGGCAACATCTTTATCCGTGGGCGCATCAAGTCGATGATTCTCAACTCATCGGGCCAGAACATCTATCCCGAGGAGATTGAAGCCGTGCTGTCGGGATGCCAGTATGTGACCGAAAGCTTGGCGGTGGACCGCGACGGCAAGATTGTGGCACTGGTCTATGCCGAACTGCCCGAAGACTTCACTCCCGAGACCCGTTCGTCAATCCCCGAGGCCATCCGTGCCGAGGCCAACAAGTCGTTGCCGACTTACAGCAAGATTTCACGCGTCGAGCTGATGGATGCCCCCTTTGAGAAAACTCCCAAGATGAGTATCAAACGCTACCTCTACCACTAAGCCGGTGGTAAGGTGGCAATTAGCGGTCTCTAACCCACTCATCCGGCATCTGCCGGGTGGTCATGGCTTCTTGTATTTGGCTTTGACTATCTCGTAGGAGTTTCGGGTCAGTTGCCGCAACAGCTGGTCGGGGGCAGTGGTGGCATCCACACCAATCCAGTGCTTGGCCGAGAGGTTAAACGGCTTGCCTACACAGTCGTGCTGAGCACGCAGCTCATCGATTCGCTCGGGCTGACACTTGAGTGTGACAACGCTGAAGTTGTCGCAGTCGAAGAACGAGAACATGTGCCCATGCACATAAAACACCAGCACGCCGCTGGCATAGTGGAAGGCCGTGAAGGGCAGCTTCTCCTCCACGTCGCCGCCCAGCGACAGGCAAAATTCGCGATAATCCTCAATATTCATTTTCTTGACGCCATCAATGTGACGCTTTTTGTCATAAATGCAGAATGCGCTGCAAAGTTAGCGATATTTCTTGGCTCATGGGGTGACCACGGTCTGAAAAAAACGGCTATTTATCAAAACGCAATAAAAATACTCAAATTCGATGAAAAACAGACATAATTGAGCGAAAATTGCAACAAAATGTCCGCAATCCCGATTTTTTCCGTACCTTTGCAAAATCTATTTCATTATCAACCTCAAACAACTAGTTCAATGAAGAAAATTCTATTGCTACTTGCAGCCAGCTTGTTGAGCATCGGCACGCTGCAGGCAGTTCCGGCCAAACGGGGCTTCAAAACCTTCACCCAGGCCGATGGCAAGTCAATCACCGTGCAGGCGGTGGGCGACGAGTTCCACCACAGAGTCATCACACAGGACGGTCTGACGGTGCAACGCGCCACCGATGGACAGTTCTACTATGCCACGGCCAGCGGCATCACCGGCCAACTGGCGCATGACGCCGTCAGCCGCGACGCGCAGGAGCTGAGCTTCATCGCCGCGCAGGCCGACAAGTTGACCCCAGCTGCACAGCCGCAGACGCGCTCGCGCCGAGCACCGGCCACACCGCGCAAGGTGGGGCAGCGTGAGATGCCCACCACCGGCACGCCGCGCATACCGGTACTGCTGGTCAACTTTGCCGACAAGCAGATGACCCACACCAAGGCACAGATGCTGTCGCACTACACCCAGGGTGAGAGCAGCGCCTACCAGTACTTTGTCGACCAGTCAAACGGCAAGTATCAGCCACAGTATGAATTCTACGGCATCTACAACCTGCCCAGCTCGCGTGCCACCTACGGAGGCAACGATGCCTACGGTAACGACAAGGGTGTAGCCCTGATGGTCAACGATGCCATCGTCGCCGCCGGCACCGACGTCAACTGGAGCCAGTATGACAACGACGGCGATGGCTATGCCGACGTCGTCATCGTGGTCTACGCCGGTGTGGGCGAGGCTCAGGCGTGGGATACGGTGACTGACGCCGTGTGGCCCTGCAACTGGAATCTCTCGTCCGGTGTCTACTATGGCGATGGCAACGGCCCGCTCACACGCAACGGTGTCACCATCGACCGCTTTGCGGTGTTCAACGAGACTTACGGATCGAGCGACAACGGCACCACCCTCGACGGAATCGGCACCTTCTGCCACGAGTACTCGCACTGCCTGGGTCTGCCCGACTTCTACGAGACCAACGCCTACACCATGGGCTACTACGGCATGGGTGACTGGAGCCTGATGGACTATGGCTGCTATAACAACGACGGATACACGCCCATCGGCTACAGCGCCTACGAGAAGAACTTCATGGGATGGATTGACTACATCACTCCGGTCGACAACACGCAGTACACCCTGCAGGCCATGAACCAGAAAGCTCTGGCCACCGACCAAGCCATACAGATCAAGGGACTCAACGACAACGAGTACTTCATCTTGGAGAACCGTCAGAAGCAGGGATGGGATCAGTATATCCCCGACAACGGACTGCTCATCACACACTTCACCTATGTGGCCGACCGCTGGGCGGCCAACACCGTCAACAACGAGTCGATGCAGCTGGCCACTATCATCCCGGCCGACAATGATGACAACATCGACAACGAGAACACCGACTGCTACGGCAAGAGCAACCATGAGTTCTCTTCGACCTCGACACCGGCATCGGTGCTCAATATGCTGGCCGACGGCAGTCTGGCCAACTACACGGGAGGTGCCGGCGAGCTCGACAAGCCTGTGACCGAGATTATCGCCAACAGCGACGGCACCGTCTCGCTGTGGTACGTCAAGGGCACTTCGACCCTACCCGCACTCAACGCGCCTGTGCTGGCAGCAGCCACCGACGTGACCATGAACTCGCTCAAGGTCACCTGGACACACACCGCCTCAATCGATGCCACCTACACCCTGCAGGTGACCCAGAACGGCACTGTAGTTGCTAACCACACCAACATCACCGACCATGAGTTCACCGTCACCGGCCTGACCCCGTCCACGACCTACACCCTGCAGGTCAAGGCGGTGCCTGTCGATGCCACAACAGCACAAGAAAGCGCATGGTCCAACGTCGTGACTGCAACCACGCTGCAGAACACCCTGCCCGCCCTGCCTGCCCCCGTGCTGGCCGAGGCCACCAATGTCACCGGCGAGTCGTTCGACATCAGCTGGACCTACAGCGGCGCGGCGGCAACCTTCACCCTGCAGGTGCTCAACCACTATGGCAGCATCGTCATCGAGGAGGAGGGGCTCACCGCCACCAGCTATAGCGCTACCAATCTGATTATGGGCGAGACCTACACCATCAAGGTCAAGGCCGTGCCCGCCGATGCCACCACAGCGCAGGAGAGCGCCTGGGCAACGACCACCGTCACCACACTCACCGAGGCATCAATCAGTGTCGATGTCACCCAGATTAATTTCACCACCGTTGAGGGCGTTGAGGTGCGCAATTCGTTCCAGATCGACGGCCAGTTCCTCGACGAGGACACCAACGCCACCATCACCCTGAACGACCCCAGCGGATACTTCAGCTTGGGCAAGCGGGTTGTTTCAGGCTACTCAATCATGGCCGGTGCCGTCATCAACGTCTACTTCAAGCCCATGGCACCCGGCACATTTACGGCCACAGCCACGGTGACCTATCCCGGCCTTGACCCCATCACCGTCCGTCTCAACGGCACCGCCAGCATCAGCAAGCAGGTGCCCGTCATGGAAGAGGCGTCGCAGATTCAGCCCACGTCGTTCCGCGCCAGCTGGAGTGCCGTGCCCAACGTGTCGAGCTACACCCTCTACGTCGACCAGCAGGCACAGGGCGCCGAGCTGCTGCTGCACGAAGACCTCACAGGGCTGACTCGCGATGTTACATATAATGTGGGCAGCGCGCTAGACCGATACATGAGCAATCCGGGCTGGACTGGCAAGTACGTCTATTTACAGAATGGTGGCCTGCAGATGAATGAACGCACCAACTATCCTGCCTATCTGACTTCACCAGAACTCGATTTGACCGAGAGCGGTGGTTTTGTCACTGTCAAGTTCAATGCCAACAAGGCACAAACCGTTGACGTGAACGTTAAGCTCACCGTCAAGACCGATGACGGCAGTCAAGTGGTGCCGCTGGAGACTGTGGATGCCGCCGACTACACTGTGGTTTTGCCTTGCAAAACGCAGCAGGGGCAGAAAGTCACCTTCGAGGCTCAGAACGCCACCAACCGCAAGCTGATACTGCACGACATCAAGATCTACAGCGGCGATGCCACCCAGGCTGGTGCTCCGGCACGAGCCAGCGAGACCGGCGACAGCCACAGCCGCGTCATCACCGGCATCACCGACAATAACTATGTCGTGACCGGCCTCGAGCAGTATGGCACCTTTAACTATAAGGTGCAGGCCATCTACACCGACCAGACCCTGTCGGAGATGAGCAACGTCATGCAGGTCACCCTGGCCGACGGCCAGCCGTGGCTCCGTGGCGACGTCAACGGCGACGGCTCTGTGGATGTGGGCGATATCAACATCCTGATTAACATCATGCTCGGTAAGGACAGCGCCGACAACTACGATGGTCGTGCCTACGTCACCGATGGCGACACCTCGATTGACGTGGCCGACGTGAACGTGGTGGTCAACATCATGCTCGGCAAATAATTCATCGAGCTTACGCTAGAATCTAAAGACAGCCAGGCAGCAAAACAGCCTGGCTGTCTTGATTGACAATCTTTCATGACTCGCCCACATTTAACAATCTTTAGTGTATCTTTTGGACCTGCAATGCGTCTAACGGGTAAAAACAATTGAATTATTGCGACCCGATGATAACAAAATAGCAAATTATTAATTGACAATTATCAATTATTTGCTACCTTTGCGGCAACTTTTGTTGAACAAATATAAAAACTTATTCAAAATAACCTTTTCTATGAAATTCAAACATCTCTTGGCAGGCGTGATGATGCTGGTGGCTACCTGCATCACCGCACAGGAAATGCAGATGCCTCCCATCCCCGTGGACGAGGCAGTGCGCATGGGCAAGTTGCCCAACGGACTCACCTACTATGTGCGTCACAACGACTATCCCGAGCACCGTGTGAACTTCTACATCGCTCAGCGCGTGGGTTCGATTCAGGAGGAGGAGAGCCAGCGTGGTCTGGCCCACTTCTTGGAGCACATGGCCTTTAACGGCACTGAGAACTACCCCGGCAACGGCGTGATCGACTACACCCGCACGCTGGGTGTGGAGTTTGGCCGCAACCTTAACGCCTACACCAGCACCGACCAGACCGTGTATAACATCGACGACGTGCCCAGCACCCGCCAGACCGCTCTGGACTCGTGCTTGCTCATTCTGCGTGACTGGTCGTGCGGTCTGTTGCTCGAGGGCGACGAGATCGACAAGGAGCGCGGTGTGATCCACGAGGAGTGGCGCCTGCGCAGCAGCGCCATGCAGCGCATGCTCGAGCGTAACCTCCAGACCCTGTATCCGGGTTCGAAGTACGGCCTGCGCATGCCCATCGGTCTGATGAGCGTGGTCGACAACTTCAAGTACAACGAGATTCGCGACTACTACCACAAGTGGTATCGACCCGACAACCAGGCCATCGTAGTGGTGGGTGACATCGATGTCGACTACATGGAAGGCAAGATCAAGGAGATGTTCGGCCCCATTCCCGCCCCCGCAGCCGATGCCGCACAGGTGGTCACCGAGCCCGTGCCCGACAACGATGAGATTATCGTAGTGAGCGACAAGGACAAGGAGCAGCAGTACAGCATCATCCAACTCATGTTCAAGAGCGACCCCATGCCCCGCGAGATGCGCGGAACCATGGCTTATATGCTTAATGACTATGTGATGGACATGGTGTCGAGCATGCTCAACCAGCGTCTGAGCGAGAAGGCCCAGGAGCCCGACTGCCCGTTCATCCAGGCCGGCAGTGGCAATGGCGCCTACATCATGAGCAACAGCAAGGAGGCCTACACCATCTTCGCCATGCCCAAAGAGGGGCAGACCGACGCCGCCCTGCAGGCCATCATGACCGAGGCCCTGCGTGTGGCCAAGCACGGCTTCACCGCCACCGAGTATGCCCGCGCCAAGGAGGAGTACATGTCGCAGCTGCAGAAGCAGTATGACAACCGCTCGAAGATCAGCAACGCACGCTATGGCCGCAGCTACATCGCCAACTATCTGGAGGGCGACCCCATCCCCAGCATGGAGACCGAGTATGCCATCATGAACCAGATTGTGCCCATGCTCCCGGTTGACCTCATCAACGAGGGCGTGAAGGACATGTTCCCGCAAGAGAGCAATGAGAATGTGGTGGTGATGTGCTTCAACCAGGAGAAGGAGGGCAACACTTATCCCACCGTCGAGGGACTGACCGGTGCCATCACCGCCGCTCGCAACAGCAACATCGAGGCCTACGTTGACAATGTCAAGAACGAGCCCCTGATGACCACCCTGCCCAAGGCCGGCAAAATCAAGAAAGAGACCAAGAACACCAAGCTGGGCTATGACGAGCTCGAGCTGAGCAACGGTGCCAAGGTCATCCTCAAGAAAACCGACTTCAAGGACAACGAGATTCGCATGTATGCCGTCTCGAAGGGTGGAGCATCGCTCTACGGACCCAAAGACTGGGCCAACACTGGACTCTTTGACTTAGTCGTCATGCAGAGCGGTCTGGGCAACTTCAGCAACCAGGAGCTTGAGAAGGCTATGGCAGGCAAGCAGGCCAGCGCATCGCTCTCGCTCGACACCTACACCGAGAGCCTGAGCGGACAGTCGACCATCAAGGACCTGGAGACCATGTTCCAACTCGCCTACCTGCGCATGACCGACATCCGCAAGGACGACAAGTCTTATGCCAACATCATGAATCTGCTTGAGACCGCCCTCAAGAACAAGGGTCTGCAGCCCGAGGCTGCCTTCAGTGACTCGGTGAATGTCACGCTCAACAATCACAATTGGCGCTCACTCCCATTCGAGGCCGAGAACCTCAAGGACGTCAACTATGACCGCGTGATGCAGATTGCCAAGGAGCGTACCGCCAACGCTGCCGACTTCACGTTCTACTTTGTCGGCTCGTTCGACAACGACACCATCCGCAAGCACATCTGCCAGTATATCGCCTCGCTGCCCGCCAAGGGCAAGAAGGAGAACTGGGTCAATGTCGATGAGCATCCCAGCGGAGTAGTGCTCAACCACTTCTCTCGCAAGATGGAGACACCCAAGGCCAACGCACAGATGTACTGGCACAGCAGCGCCATCCCCTTCAGCGTCGAGAACTCGATTCTGGCCGACATGGCAGGCGAGGTGCTGAGCAAGGTCTACCTGCAGAAGATTCGCGAGGATGCCGGCGCAGCCTA
>JAFUVK010000042.1 GCA_017477555.1 Muribaculaceae bacterium | reverse complement strand
GTCAAGCCACGATTTCGCTATCGCTTCTTCTCTCCCAAGCGTCACCACTTGAAACTTGCGAGTCGCTATAGGGTTCGTCGGTGACTACGCCCCGAGTGGACTTTCACCACAGATGTACAACATGCCCGTCATACCAAAAAATGCGCCCCCGATTGGGGACGCATTTTTTAATGATCAGGTTGAGCAAATCAGTTGTTCTTGCCAAGCATGATGTTGATCACCATATTGACATCCTCGACACCGACAGAGCCGTTGCCGCTGAGATCAGCCAGAGGATTCTCGGCCTTACCGAGCATCACGTTGATCACAGCGTTGACATCCTCGACACCGACAGAGCCGTTGCCGTCGACATCGCCGAAGACGGGTTCCGGACCTGGACCCTCTTCACCCTGCTTGAAGGTGTAGACCAGGTTGGCACCAGCATAGTAGAACTTGACCTTGGCCTCGCGATAGGTAGTACCCTCGGGCAGAGCTGCAGCTGTTGCCTTAACATCGACAGTACCCTCAAATTCGCCAGTTCCGTCAGCAATCTCGATGGTCAGCCACTCGGGCACCTCGCCACCGTCCTCAAGCTCATAGTAATAAGCGTCGGCAGCCTGATCCGAGAAGATCGAGATAGCCGGATGATCGTTGAGCGCATAGCTACCACCCTCGTTGGGGAAGGTGTACTCGCCGGTCTCGTTGGTGTAGTTATAAATCATGAAGGGCATGCTCACATCCATGAAGATCGAATTACCCACCTTCATCTCACCCGAAGTGAAGAAGTTGTTGATACCATAGCAAGCGGTGATAACACCATCCTCGAGGTGAAGCATATAGGTCTGCTCGCCATAGCCCTCATCCTCACGATCCTGAGTGATAAAGAACGACATCTCCTCGCACTCGGGCACATCATAACCGCTCATGACAATGATGATGGGGAAGTCAATCTCGGGGGTCACCTGGATGTCCATATCCAGCTCGGCGTTGTAAGCCTCCAGGTCGAACGGCATCACAGCATAGCCATTCTCAAGATCGGTCTCACTGACGGTGTAGACACCGGAAGCAATCAGATGCTCGTCATCGAACATAGCCGGGTCAATCTCCACAGCGTCATCATCGACATAGGGGTACTCCTGGTCGAGACGATAAACGCGGCAAGTGACATCAAACGGCTGACCTTTCAGCCAGTTAACATAAGCATACACACGATTCAGCACATAGGGCTGAGCCGGTGCCTCAACGGCAGTTGCGAAGCCATTCCATCCTGCGCCATTACGTCCGAACCAATAACCCTCGCCATTGTCAGTTCCATCGGGAGCCAAAGCACCAGTATAAGCGATGAAACCCCCGGTGGCGGTATAAGCACGGTTCGACGAGCCGTAATAGTGAGGGCTGGCCAGCAAGTTGGCCTCTTCACCAAAGGCATCCATACTGTTGACAACCGAGAGGATGCTGCCATTGACCGGGCCACGCTCAATCTTGCCAGTCTCGCGGTTAAGACTTGCACCCTGCGTACAGCTGTAGGTAGAGTCGACACGAGGGATGCTCAGCAAGGGGCAATCGGGATAATCATAGAGTCCCCAAGTGTAGGTGAAATCCTGGCCCTCAAAGGTGTCATCGGTGTAATCCTGCGTGCCCGGTTCGGTCTTATACTGAAAAGCCCAAGAACTACCGGCCATGGGAGCGGTCGAGCAGTTGACGAAATTCAGCTCCTGGTAAGGCTTGGCCTGGAGGAAAGGCATGATATAGCCGCTTGTCTCGGTATCCCAGTTGACATAGAACGTGCCACGGGGACGATAATACTTAGCCTCGTTGGCTCCAATCTTCTTGGGAGCCTTGGCGCGGAGTGTACCGGGCTCAGCCTTCTGGGCTTTCATCTTGACAGGGTTGTCAATACCCAGAACCTTGGTTGTAGCGTCAACCTTGACTTGCGACTTGGTTGCAGCCACTCGCATCTGTGCATTTGCCGACACTACTGCGCAGGCGGCAAGTGCAATAAGTAAACTCTTTTTCATCTGAAATAAGAATTAATAGTTAATAAATGTGAGTTAAAGACTATTTTAGGTTTGAGTTGGCTGCGCCATTTCGGCCGCAACCAACTCAAAATAAACATTAGCGGATAACGAACTTCATCGCCTCGCCGGCATCATCGGCAAGAGCCATCGTTAGAACAGTGGGAGCCAACGAGTTGACTGCGCTGAGCTTAAACTTCTTGTCGCGGAACAAAGCGATAAAGTTAGCCAGCTCCGGCACCGCATTAATCAGATTCTGTCCCAGCTGTGTGGTAGGCTCATCGAGGTCTAATGTCACATACTCCTCGCCCTCGAACTTGGGCACGAGCGGGAGGATGACATTGGCCGACGAGGTCGAGCTCATGCTCACACGTATCACCATCACATAACTGTCGAAGAAGGGAACTTTGTTGCTGCCCTTGAGCAGTGCCAGCTTGTCGTTGTACTGGTCGGTACCGGCATGCTCAATGCTGATGACACCCAACTTGCGCGTACCCTTGTTCACGCTGGCCTTCATAGCGTTGTATGCAGTGAGCATATTTCCGGTGAGCGAGCCGGCATCGAGCGTCCAAGCCGAGATGTAGGTCGAGTCAAGCACTGCCTTGTTGATGTTGTCGTGGTTAAACATCACATCGCTGTTCAGTGCCCCGGCATCGATAGTGACTGAAGGATCCTCCAGGCTCTGGAGCGCGCCGGAGTTCTGTCGGACGAAGCGCTGCACAGTGCATCCCTCGGCAGTGAACGGTTCCATGAGCGAGAAGCCGTCGTGGTTGACAATGGCATTGTAGCTGGCCTCGTAAGAGATACGGTCCTTGTCGAAGTCCCACATGGTCACAATCTGTGTGGCACCGTCCTTGATGCCATAGCGCTTGCCATTGGGCAGATTCATGAACACGATGGGGAACTTGGGATGGAAGAACGAGTCGGCCATGGCGGTGACATAGTTCATATAGACCTGGTCGTCAATATTGGCATCGACACGTGTCATGATCATCTTGATCTGGCGTTTTTTGCCCTCGATATAGAGTGTGTCGTTGCTGTACTTCATCAGGTCGAACTCATAGTCACCCTCGTGCCCCTCACCACTCTCGTCGGTCTCTTGCTCGCCGTAGGGCGGAATGTCATAAGGACTGGCAAAGATGTGGAACGTGCGGTTGTAGGAGTTGAGCGAAAGCACCGGTCCGTTGTCACCTACCACCTCCCAGAGCGATGTCTCAGACTTGAAGACCTTCGCACCCGTAGAGACGGGGTTATACTCGTAACCAATATATTCGTTCTGCCCCGAGATGGTGACACGGCCATCATTGTTAAAAGTCATCAGATAGACGTAGCCATGCTCATCGCCGTTGGCATAGTACTCAAGCTGCCACTTGCCTCCCTTGTCGGTGAGGATTTGGCTGTAGTAAACCTTTGCGTCATCCAGGCGCTCGGAAGCCGACTTGTCGAAGATATCGTCCTCCTCGTTCTTGAAGCACGAGGTCAACAACACCGATGCGCCGAGCAGCATCAACGCGCCATATACTTGAAACTTTTTCATGTTGTTAAATCTAAATAGGTTCTACAATCAATTACCCATATTGGCGATTTGTTGCCGCAATTCCTCCAAGTTATAGTTGCGTTGCCGCCACTGCACTTCCTCACGCACTGCATCGAGGTCGATACCCCAATCATCCATGAGCCACTTGCGGGCTATGTTGACCTTCTGCAAGATTACCTCGCGACCATTGATCTCATCCTCATCCTCAACAGGATAGACCTTGATGGGGATGCGCTGACCGGCAGCATCCAGTACAAACCCGGTGGGGTTGCCACCGGCCGTCTCTACCCTGAATCCGTTGGCATCGAGGATATTGACCACCATCTCGCCGTCCACATTGTAGGTCGTGTCGTTGACATAGGGTGTGACAGCTCTCTGATACGAGCCAGTGAACATCGTTCCGCTGGCGTCGCGATAAATCGAGAACTCGTCAATGTAGGCCTTGGTACTGTCGTTTGCCACATTGTTGGTGTAGTAGTAGTAGCAATACCAATTGTCGTTGCCAAACTGGTCGGTAAAGTTATACCATCCGCGTCCGGCCAGCTCAAGCACACGATTCCACTGAGCATCGGTCATGGTGATAAAGTTCGACACGGTCTCGGCAAAGTCCTCGCGATAGTCGCTCGAAGCATACTTAGTGACAAATCCCAGCGAATTGACCACACCCCCCTCGAGGTCGCCGCGGCTGCTCCAGTTGCTGGCGTCGTAACGCCCTACCGACAGGCGGTTGAACTCGGTGGGATAGTTCTTTTTCTGGTGCAGGATGTGAGTATACTCATGGTGCATGGTGTGCAAAGCTCCATCGTTCACATTCTGGAAACTGTTAACATTCAAGTTGTTGACATTGAACAGCGTCACCTTCACACCACCTTCGGCCAGACCGACGGTCTCACTGCCCGTGTTGGGGTTCAGAGCCGACGAGCCCACGAGCTGCAGCACGCGAGGCGACGTTTCCTTCAACAGGTTCTTACCGGCTATTTTGTCATAGACATCAAACCACAGGTACTTAGTCAGCAGAGCCAAGTCCATCGCCTTGTTGTAGTCGGCAGGCACCAGGTTGTAGTTCATGTTGGCATCGATATCTGCCAGCTTGTAGTTAAAATTGACATTGTATGGCTCGAGATAATTCTTCTGCAGCCATAGGTCGAACTTATAAGTGTAGGCCGATGGGTCAAGCTCATCGGTAATCTCCGGGAAAATGGTGTCACCCAGTTTGTCGTCACTGCACGATGCCATGGGCAGCAGGGCCACCGATGACAGCAGCAACGCAGAGATATATAATTTCATTGATTTCATAGCAGTCAATAGATATATTAACGATGATTAATCTTGGCTAGGAACAATATAGGCCGAAGTGTCCTCCACCGGGTCCTCAACGGGCGGTGCCACTTTTTTACGGTCGTTGGGGTCAAAACCGGCCACAATCGTCTGGTATGGAATCTGGATTGCGTAACGCTCGTCAAGCGTCTTGAGTTCCTCTGTGTACGTGTCGTCACCACTGCGATAAGTGTGGTAGAAATTCAAGCCGAAACGCTTGATGTCGAGCCACCGCATACCGGTATGGATCAGTTCCATGCGACGGAAGTGCTGTACACACTGCAGGTAGGGCAGCTTCTCGGGAGTCACCTTCCAGGCCTCCATCACAGTCTCGGTGGTCTTAGCCTTTCCGTTCTCGTAAGTGATCTCGACCGATTTGGGTGTTGCACACACCTCATCGATGTGGATGGGTTTAGCGATACCGAAGTTATAGTTCTGCGGGTCTTCGGGCTTGTACTGGTTGTACTTGTTCATGGCCTTGGTGTAGAAATTGATCACCAGCGCATCGGTCAGCTCCTTATAAGAACTGGTCTTATTGAGGTTATTGCGATGGTTCTCGTCCCAAGTGTGGAGGTCGGCAAAGCCCTCGGCCAGCTGGCCCATCATGATATAAGCCTCGGCGCGCACGAGCAGCGTCTCCTCGGCGGTGAACTCGGCACGGATCTCGTGGCAGTAGCCAATGCCGGCCAGCTTGTCGCTATACTCAAATTGCTCAAAGCAGTTACCTGCGTAATACACTCCATAGTCAGAACCACCGGCCGATCCACAATAACCGTTATAGGAAGGATTCATCGCGAATTTCTCGCCTGTGCGGCTGTTCTCATACTTGCAGTCCTCCCACGACGGGCCGGGACCCTGGATAGTGGCACGCTTGGCCACACCGTTGCAGGCAAAGCGTCCCGACGAGACGAAGCAACGCCACCAGGTGCTGTAGTTACTTACCAGCATCCAGTTGCCCGGACGCTCGATGCTCGTGGCATAGCGACCGATGTCGCTGATATAGTAGAAGTCGTCCTGGCGCCAGATGTCGTTGAGCAACGTTGCCGGGTCTGCGCCCTGGAACGCCTCGTTGGCAAAGTGCACAGCCAGGTTATACTTACGCTCGAACAGGTAGAAGCGTGCCGCAAACGCATTGGCCGCCTGCTTGTTGAAGTGGTACTTGGGAATTTCGTAATAGAGGTTGTTGATCAAGGGCAGACCCTCAAGCAGGTCGCTCTCTATCTTTTCGTAGAAGTCCGCAAGGTTGCCGCGATCATACTGAGGATTGACCAGCGTCTCGGGCTCGGTGACATAAGGCAAGCCCTTGTAGTCATTACGGTTCTGTTCGTCGGTTCCATAAGGCATGCAGAACACCTGTGCGAGCATCCAGTGGTGGAACGCGCGCGAGACAAGTGCCTCACCCTTTACTGCCGACAACTTCGCCTTGTCGTCTTGGCTGAGCACGCCATTGGCATCGGCTCCGGCTTCCTCAAACTCTGCCACCTTCTGCAGCACAGCGTTGCACACGGCGATAGCGCCATAGCAGCCCTGCCACACACCCGACGGTGTGTCGTTGTCATTGGCCTTGTCGACATCGTCCCAAGCAAAGAGCTGCTCGTCGGAGAGCGAATAGGCCTTGAGGTTGTAGCGCATACCGGTCTTCAGCGTTGGGGGCGCATTGTTGTCAACAATATTGTCACTCGAGAGCTCGCACGTCTGGGCGATGTTGGTGCCCATATAACCATCAACCATCAGCTGACGCAACTGCTCGACATTCACCAGATAGACGCGGGTATCAGGAGTCTTGTCCAGAAAGTCGTTGCACGACGACAGAGCCATCAGCAACAAACCCGCTGCAATCGAAAAATATTTTGCTTTCATAGTGTTAATCAATGAATAGAGAGTTCAACAAATTAAAGACCAAAACGCAGTGTGAAAGTGAACTGCTTGGGGTTGGGCGAAGCCACACCACCACTGTTGAAGAACTCGGGGTCAGCGCCATTCAGCTTCTTGTCGGCATAGAGCAGACAGACGTTGGTGGCAGCGAGCTTGACCGAAGCGCTCGACAGACGCAGGTGACGATAGAAGCTCTGCGGGATGTTGTAAGTCAGAGCCACCTCTTTCAGGCGGATAAAGCCGCCGTCGGCAATGCGAGCGGTACTGTAGTTATAAGCGTTGTAGCCATAACCAATGTAGTTGTTGATATAAATCTGGCGCAGCGAGGCGATGGCGGGGATGTCAGTGTAAGCCTCATCGCCCGGCATGACCCAGCGGTTCTTGAACTCCTTGGGCATAGCGTCCATATCGCTGTAGCTCGACGAGAAGTCGGGCGACAGGCGCAGCTTGTTGCCGAACGAGTAGGTCATGAACACATTGAGCATAAAGCCCTTCCAGGTGAAGTTGTTGCCAAAGCCACCGGTGATGGTAGCGTCGACCGGGCCCTCATACTTGAGGAAGTCGAGCTTCTGGTACTCCTGGAAGTTGATATCCCAGGTAGTCACCTCGTTGTTCTCGTTGATAATCTGGGGCAGACCGTGCGAGTCGAGGCCGACAAACGGGATCGAGAACACGGCACGGTGGGGATAGCCCTGCAGGGGGAAGCCCGACGACTGCACCAGGCTGATGACGTTGGAGTGCGACTCCAGCTTGGTGATGTTGGTCTTGGCATAAGAGAACGTCCAGTCGGTGGTCCAGCCGAAGTCACCCGGCTTGATGGGCTCAAAGTTCTTGGTCGAGATGGTGAACTCAACACCGTGCGAAGCCATCTCGGCGACGTTGGCCCACTTCTGCGACACGCCGCCCACTGCCTGCGTGGTGATGCGTCCGATCAGGTCGAAGTTGTTGCGCTTGTACCAGTCGAAGACCAGGTTGATGCGGTTGTGGTAGAATCCGAGGTCGACACCCAGGTCAATCTCATGCTTCTTCTCGAAGGTGAGCTCCTCGTTGCCCAGACCGCTGAGCGAGAGTCCCATCTCCTTGGCCTCAGACTCCTGAGCCCACTTGCGGAACGGGTAGTAGAGTGCCTCGGCGTTGGCATAGCCGCGGGGGCCGCTCTCGCCGGTCAGCGAGTAAGATGCGCGCAGCTTGGCGTAGCTCAGCGCGGTGTTGCCCTTCCACTCCTTGAAGAACGGCTCCTCATAGATGTTCCATGCAGCCGAGATGTTCCACGTGGGCAGCCAGCGGTTCTGCGTGGTCTTACCCATCAGGTTCGAACCCTCGTAGCGGATAGTTCCGTTGAGCACGTAGCGGCCCAGCAGACTATAGTTAGCGTTGGCAAAGAATGCGGCCGCGCGGTCGTGGCGGTTAGCGTTGCTGAAATAGGCACCGTTCTCCTCGTCCATCTGCTTGAACAGCTTGTGTGCCGAGAAGGGGAGGTTACCCATCTGGTAGGCGATGCCCCAGCCCTCAAAGCTCTGGGCGTGACGCTCGACATTGCTCGACTCGGCACCGGCATAGATTTGCAGCAGGTGCTTGCCGCCGAAGTTCTTCATATATTGTGCGGTGGCACGGAAGTCGATCTGCGACATCGAGTTCTTGCTGTAGAGCAGGATACCGCCCTTGGGCAGCACAGTCTCGGGCAGAGAGTTGGGCACGTCGGGGTCGGTGTAGAGGTAACGGTTGCTCGAGCGCACGATGGCGTCCTCGGGGTCGATACCGGCACGGTAGGCCATAGCCTGGTTACTGTTGTCGAGGATGTAGTGGTTCTGCTCGGCATTGGTGTAACGATAGGCGGCCAGCAGGTTGATCTCCAGGTTCTGGTCCTGCTTCTGGATGGGCTTGATCTGCAACTCGCCCTGGAACTTGACATCGAGCACGTTGATGTCGATGTAGTTGTTCTCGAGCTCGCGGAAGATGTTGAAGTCGGTGTAGTTACGACGATAGGTCAGGTTCGGATCCAGAGCACGCGAAGTGTTCAAGGCGAAGCTGTAGGGGTTGATATCGAAACTACGCGACACCTCACCGCTGACGACGTCGACGTTCTGGCTCAGTGTACCCGGAGCGCGCTGCTTACGGTAGCTGTCGCTGTTCAGAATCTTGACGCGGATTTTGTCGGTCAGGTTATAGATGGCGTTGCTGTTGAACGTGTAACGCTCCACGCGGCTGGTCTTGTACCATCCCGGGTCGTTCATGATCGACAACGAGGTGTAGAACGAGCCCTTGTCGGTACCACCCGAGATGCTCACGGCGTGGTTCTGCATGATGTTGTTGTTGAACAGCAGGTCGAACCAGTCGGTGTTCATAAACTCGGCCTTGCGCAGATAGTCGTTCATGGCGGCACGGGTGTTGGGCAGACCAAACTGTCCGTTGGTGGCGTTGTACTGGTTCATCAAGTTGTACATACGGCCATAGATACCGGTCGACGATCCATTGACCAGCGAGGCGAACTGCAGCCAGCCCTTCTGCTCCATCTCCTTGAAGATGCTCATCTGCTCCTGCGAGTTGCTGATGTTGAAGTCGCGGTAGCTGGGCTTTAGGCGATAGGTAAACTCGCCGGTATAGTTAATCTGCGTGTGTCCCTTGCGGCCGGTCTTGGTGGTGATCACAATCACACCGGCGTTGGCCTTGGCACCATAGATAGAGGTTGCCGAGCCGTCCTTCAGGATCTGGAAGCTCTCGATGTCGTCGGCGTTCAGTCCAGCCACAGCCGAGGCAATCAGCGTGTTGGCGTCGCCCGACGACAGGTCGTCGGCGCTGACCTCAACGTTGTCCGACAGAATCACACCGTCGACCACCCACAGCGGCTTGGAGTCACCGTAAATCGATGTAGCACCACGGACGCGAATCTTGGGGGCTGTACCGAAGGTACCCGACACGTTCTGCACGGTCACACCTGCTGCACGGCCTTCAAGCGAGCGGCTCACGTCGGCCACACCGTCAAGTTTTGCCTTGGTGGCGTCGACCGCCGTGGTGGCACCGGTGAAGAGTCGCTTGTCGACTTTCTGATAACCGGTGACGACGACCTCGTCCAGGACGTTGGCGTCGCTGCTGGGTTTAAGTGTAATCTTCAAGCCACTGCCCGCGACCACCTCGTACGGGTCATAACCCAT
Organism: Muribaculaceae bacterium; assembly: GCA_017477555.1. Taxonomy (GTDB): domain Bacteria; phylum Bacteroidota; class Bacteroidia; order Bacteroidales; family Muribaculaceae; genus Sodaliphilus. The sequence continues at coordinate 3,184 of JAFUVK010000042.1, read as the reverse complement.
GTAGGTGATGATGATGCGTGCTCCCGAGGGCACACTGAGCGTGAACTTGCCTTCAATATCGGTGGCTGTGCCATTAGAGGGTTTCCCCTTCTGGATGACTGTCGCACCGATCACCTCTTCATTGTTCTCGTCGTAGACCGTACCCGACGCCGTCACTTGGGCGTTGATGGCAAAGGTCACCAGCGAGGCTACAATGAGTAAAAGTAATTTTCTGAGACTCATAAGCACTAAATTAAAGATAATTATTTTTGTTAGTTATATACTGGTTTTTCGCGCTGCAAACAACCATGCCTAGCGATGGCCAAAACGGCAACAATCGCGCATGATTTTCATCACAAATCATACTGATTATCAACTGTTTATCCATCATTTTCTATGCATCATAGCTGCACCTCAATGATATTTCAAGGGGCAAAGATAGTAAAAATTCCGCAAAATGACAATTCCAAATGTTAAAACTACAACAAATGTCGCAAAATAGCCCAATAAACACCAAAAATATGTTGCACAACATATTTTTGGACGCAAAATGATATTTCTGCCGACAAAAGTGCCGATTACACCAATAAATCCGTAAATTTGCACCCGATTTACACCTTTATTATATATGGAAGTTATCTACGAGGACAACCACATCATCATCGTCAACAAGGCTGCAGGAGAACTCGTGCAGGGCGACCGCACTGGCGACGAGCCCATGGTCGAAGCGCTCAAGCGCTGGATTAAGGAGAAATACAATAAGCCCGGCAACGTGTTCTGCGGAGTGACCCACCGCATCGACCGCCCCACCATGGGGCTGGTGGTGTTTGCCCGCACCAGCAAGGGGTTGTCGAGGATGAACGAGCTGTTTCGCCGCGGCGAGGTACACAAGACCTACTGGGCCATCGTCAAGAACCGGCCGCCCCACCCCACCGGCACACTCACACACTGGCTCACCAGCGTGGAGCGCAACAACAAGACCTACGCCTCGCTCACCCAGCGGCCCGGCAGCACCAAGGCCGTGCTCAACTACCGCCTGCTGGCCAGCGGCGACCGCTACCACCTGCTCGAGATTGAGCTCATCACCGGACGCAAGCATCAGATACGGTGCCAGCTCGCCGCCATAGGATGCCCCATCAGGGGCGACCTGAAGTATGGCGCCGAGCGAAGCAACCCCGACGGGAGCATCTCGCTGCAGAGCCACCGCCTGCGGTTTGTCCACCCCGTCTCGGGCCGCGAAATCGACATCACCGCGCCCCTGCCCGCCGACCCCTTGTGGCAGGCCCTGGCCAGCTCAATTGAAAATTAAGAATTGTAAATTGAGAATTTTGTCGTAACTTTGCATGCCCAAGTTTAGGCAAGAATTTTTTACACCTTAAATATATATAAGAATATGGCAAACAACCCCGAGTTTAAGTATGCGCCCATGTTTCAGTTGGGCGAGGACAAAACCGAATACTACCTGCTGACCAAGGACTATGTGTCGGTAGGCGAATTTGAGGGCAAGCCGATGCTGAAGGTGCAGCCCGAGGCACTGACCCTGCTGGCCCAGCACGCGTTCCGCGACGTGTCGTTCATGCTGCGCCGCTCGCACAACGAGCAGGTGGCCAAGATTCTGCGTGACCCCGAGGCGAGCGAGAACGACAAGTATGTGGCCCTGACCTTCTTGCGCAACGCCGAGGTCAGCGTCAAGGGCAAGCTGCCCCTGTGCCAGGACACCGGCACGGCCATTATCCATGGCGAAAAGGGCCATCAGGTGTGGACCGGCTTCTGCGATGAGGAAGCCCTGTCGCGCGGCGTGTTCAACACCTACACCCAAGAGAACCTGCGCTACTCGCAGAACGCCCCGCTCACGATGTTCGACGAGGTGAACACCCGCTGCAACCTGCCGGCGCAGATCGACCTCGAGGCCACCGAGGGAATGGAGTACCGTTTCCTGTGCGTGACCAAGGGCGGCGGCAGCGCCAACAAGACCTACCTCTATCAGGAGACCAAGGCGCGCATCCAGAACCCCGGCACACTCATCCCGTTCCTGGTCGAGAAGATGAAGAGCCTGGGCACTGCTGCCTGCCCACCCTACCACATCGCCATCGTCATAGGCGGCACAAGTGCCGAGAAGAACCTGCTCACCGTCAAGCTGGCCAGCACGCACTACTACGACAGCCTGCCCACCACGGGCGACGAGACCGGCCGCGCCTTCCGCGACATCGAGCTGGAGAAGCAGCTGCTCGACGAGGCGCACAAGATTGGGCTGGGCGCACAGTTCGGCGGCAAGTACCTGGCACACGACGTGCGGGTGGTGCGCCTGCCGCGCCATGGCGCGTCGTGCCCCATCGGACTGGGTGTGAGCTGCTCGGCCGACCGCAACATCAAGGCCAAGATCAACCGCGACGGCATCTGGATTGAGAAGCTCGACGACAAGCCCTACGAGCTGATTCCCGAAGAGCTGCGCCAGGCCGGCGAGGGCGAGGCCGTCAAGATTGACCTCAACCAGCCCATGAGCGAGGTGTGCAAGATACTGAGCCAGTATCCTGTGAGCACACGCCTGAGTCTGAACGGCACCATCATCGTGGGCCGCGACATCGCACACGCCAAAATCAAAGCCCGCCTCGATGCCGGCGAGGGCATGCCCCAGTACCTCAAGGAGCACCCCATCTACTATGCCGGACCGGCCAAGACACCGGCAGGCATGGCCTGCGGCTCCATGGGCCCGACCACAGCCGGCCGCATGGACCCCTACGTCGACGAGTTCCAAGAACACGGCGGCAGCATGGTGATGCTGGCCAAGGGCAATCGCAGCCAGACTGTGACCGACGCCTGCCGCAAGCACGGCGGCTTCTACCTCGGCTCGATTGGTGGCCCGGCAGCCATTCTGGCACAGAACAACATCAAGAGCATTGAGTGCGTCGAGTATCCCGAGCTGGGCATGGAGGCCATCTGGAAAATCGAGGTCGAGGACTTCCCCGCCTTCATCCTGGTCGACGACAAGGGCAACGACTTCTTCCAGAAGATTGCCACCGGCTGCCCGATGAAGTAACACGATGTGGTGGCGGACACCTTTTCCGCCACCATCGACAACCGTCCCACCGGGCGAGAAAAAGAATGGTGACAGCGGCTTCCCTGCCTGTCACCATTTTTTGAGAAGTGGCGGAACGGGGACGGTTCTCTTTCCGCCACTTTTAACACTTTCTTTAACAGTTGGCGG
>JAFUVK010000067.1 GCA_017477555.1 Muribaculaceae bacterium | reverse complement strand
CACGCTCGGCCATCAGCGAGCCAGCTCGCATGGCACTCGCTTAATCGCATTTTTGCAGCCCTGCTGGCGGACGGCACAGGGGTGCCGTCCCTACATTGTTTATCTCTTAGGCAACCCCGTTGGGGCCATTGCTACTTTGCATCAAGGGACAACTGGTATATAGCCCCTCAATAGATTCGTCTTAACCACATAACCAGTTAACTCCCATAACTACTAAAAGTAGCTGCTCCAGAAACTTGAGTAACTTAATTCTGCAGTTGAGGGGTGTGTCAAAAATCAGATTTTGATACAACCTCACCAAGAGGACAAGAGGTATATAGCACCCCTATATTTATGAATTACGAATTACGTCCCATCAAACGACACGACCGCCCGGCTGGTGAGCCGGACGGTCGTTATGAATTATAAATCATGAATTAGTAAATGGCCTTGCTGGTGCGGACCGTGCCGTCGGTGTAGCGAGTGACCACAATGTTCACGCCCTGCAGCGGACGGGTGCTCATGCGCCCGGCCAAGTCGCAGTAGGTCACGCTCTGCACCGCCTTGCCGGCAGTGAGCTGCTCCACTCCGGTGACCACAATCTCGGTCTCCACGGCCAGATCCAGCGGATAGACGATATAGTTGCCGGTAGGTGTGCCGCTCTTGGGCTCGATGCGTGCCGGCGCGCTCTGGCTGCCCGATGCCACCGGCTTCTGGATGATGGCATGGAAGATATATGCCTCGGCGTTGGAGCCACCGGTGATCTGTGCCGCATCCAGCTTGCTGGTCTGGTCGGCGGCATACTGGGTGCGGTTCCAGTTGTTGTAGTCCCAGCACACATCGAATGCTCCACTCAGGTCACCGCCATTCATGCCGAGTGCGTCATCGCGCTGCGGCATGACAAAGCGGTGGTTCGTCTTGTCCCACACCGCGAACGCCACCAGGGCATACTCCTGAATCTTCGGGTTGAGGAAGTAGTAGGTGCGGTCATTCACCGCGCTAGTGAACGTCGCCACATCCTGCGTCGCGACATAACCCGTGGCGTCGCTCACGCCCTGGAACGTCATGAAGTTGGCCGGGTTGTAGTAGTTGGGCTGGTAGCTCAGCAGCCCCCCTTGTGTCGACACCTGCGTCGGAGCCTGAGAGAGCACGATGCGGTAGTTCTCATCGTCGACATAGGTACCCCGGACCGACCCGGCCTCCATATACTTGTTCTGCAGCTGCTGGGCCAGCAGGTCGCCATCCGTGATATTGCTGAAATCGAGCTGCACCCAGTTCTTCTGCTCCCAGGCGGTAGACTCAGTGAGGTCTGACTGATAGCCCTGCGGAGCATCCTCGGCCAGCCAGCCGGCGAAGATCCTCATATAGTCGATAGCTCCGTTGGGGATGGCATTGGCGTTGTTCGAGTTGAAGTCCACATCCTTGGCCCAGAGGATATTGCCCTTGGCATACACACCCATCAGTCGGTCAGACACGATGTACTTGTGCCCCTCCACGCCCTTGTCGGGATGCTCAATCCAGTGCAGCGGAGTCTTTATCACCTGATAATAGCCACTGGTGGCTGCATGTATCCAGCCAATCCAAGCATCACCATCGACCTTGACGGTCACATATCCCTCATCATCGATGTCATAGTCAACGAGCCTGAAGTTCGGTGCCGTGTACAGAGGCGTACCGTTCTGCTTCGATATTGACAAATCTGTTGTCTCTGCAATGCTGTAACTTAAGCTCATGTTATCCTCGTTGAATCCACTGGGAATGTATTGCGGATAGTCGTTTGCATAAGCGTTTGCAATCGTCTTCACTTTGGTCTGAATGTCGCTGACCATGGTCACATCAGTGCCCCACGACACCATCTCGGCATTAGTCTCGGTGCTGCCACCGGCCGGGTCAAACGCGAGGGCTACATCGGTGCGGGTGACACGCACTGTGCCAGGCTTATTGTTCACGTTGGTGACATAGATGCGATAGACACCGGCAGGAATCTTGAATGCCGATGGTCCGTTATCACCTCCTTGTGCCAGGGTGATAGGACTGCTGTTTTCTGTGATAAGCGTGGCAGCGTCGTTATTATTCCACGTTGCTCCATAGCGATACCTGCAGCCGTCATAGTCATTCCAGAGTCCATTGATTGCTCCCCAGTTATCTCCATCGGTGGCATTTCCCTCGACCTTGCGAGTCACGCTGAAGTAACCGTAGGCATTATCTGTATTGCCGGACGGGCTGTACGAACCTGTACCTTTATAATACACATCAATGTACCACTCTGAATTATCGGAGTCATATTCAAACTTAGGACCATAGCTATGCCAATCTTGGCCGTTGTGAGAACCCAACAGGTAAAGGTCTGGCACCCATTCGCCGAAATAAGCGGTGACAGTCACATCAACATCGGGCATAGTGAAGCTGTAGTAGTTACCTTCGTTGTCACTGGACATACGAGCCAAGGTCTGCTCTACTGTCTGCCCACCCTCAACATAGCTGAGCTTCACATCATTTATACGGTAACCCATGTTGGTGTGCACATAGAAGTCGATGACATCGCCACGATAATATCGAGCACCCAACGAAATGTTGGTCGAGCTACTGTTGCACTGGAAATTCCTGAACTCACCACCGCCACTCGGGTCACAAACGGTGTTAATGCTGTGTGGCAAGGACACCTCAAAATTGGCTGTGATGCGAACGTGACTATCAGGCATAGTAAACGAGTAGTTGCCGTTGCCATCGTCTTGGAGGGCAACCTCCTCGCCCAGCGTATTATTGCTCTCATTGACTTTGTTGACCACAACAGAAGACAAACGATAACCCGCATTTGCGTTTACCGTGAAGTTCACAGTCTCATAATGTTGCGAGGTGTTATCCACTACACCATCACCCAAAGTGATTGTGCCGCCATCTGTGGGGTCGCATTTGGTAAAAACTTTATAGGACTCAGCCTGTTTGTACAGCCATACTCGTTGATTTGCGTTACTAGTATTGAGTATCTTAAACAAACTGTTATCATAGTCATAACGAATGGTATTACTAGCAGAACCGACACTTTTAAACCAACAAAGATAGTTATTCTCCAAACTAGATATGTACATTATAGCACGAGCATAATCCGACGAGTTACGCGCTGTTGTTAAGTTGCCGTTTTGCGCTCGAATATAACCTTGTGCCACATTGAACCATGCAACTTTTCTAGTATTGGTTCCAATTGTTGAATCTTTTACAGCAGTCATTCGGATAACTTGAGTATTGCCATCCACTTTAACTTTTGTTTTATTGTTCTCACCCAAAGGCCATTCTAGCACATTTGTAGCTGGGAATGATTCGTCTGAATTCTCTTTAAACCTCATCGCCTTGTCTTTGTATTGACTGACAATCACATAAGATTTCCCTTCAACAATTTGGCTATTCGACGTGACCAAATCATACACATCACCTTCTGGTTTTTCATATGTGATATCAATTGAACCGAAACGAACACCACCTACAGCATTAACTGTTTCAAATTGCAGACTGCTAGATTGCCCAACCCAAGTTCCTGTATAGCCACTATAGCTGTATGTGCCCGGATTCGTGGGGTATGTGAAATTGCTTTTTAGAAAAAGGCCTGATGGACCCATGTATCCCGCATAAGGGTCGGTGTTGTTATCAACACAGTGAAACACAATTTTCTTAATCACATAATTATAAGAGAGGATATTAATCACGGTACCCTGGTTGGCCAATAGATAATTTACGTTATTCATGCCACCTGTCATGGTCAGGGTTATGCCATCCTTAACAGCAAAATATGCCTTGTTTTGATCATCGTATTGTCCCTCGTTGCGAGATATTGTGACCGTTTTCTCTCCTGCCCAGGCGGTGGTTATGGCCAGGGTGAGGAGGGTTAAGAAAGTAAATAGTTTTTTCATCTTCATTCTTGTTATGTTTGTTTATATTTTTTCTTCGTTAGTATGGTCATCTAGGTTATTGACGGAAAGCGGGCCTGCCAATAACGCCTAATGTTAACCATTGAGAGCGCAAAGGTACGAATAACTCGCTTAAACGGCAAAATTTCTTCGAAATAATAAGCGATTTTTTTCACGACCCCGTGTAAAGGGGTAGGGACGGCATTGCTGCGCGCGTTGCGCTTGCCCTTCGGGCTCCCGTTCGGTCGCGAGCACTTCGTGGTTCCTATGCCGTCCGCCTCGACAAAAGGTAATGCCTTCGAGTTGATAGTTAAAAGTTGTCGGCGGCGAGGGTAACGGCTTTACTACACTAAGGGCAACAAGACAAACCATGAACTACTTATTTGCTGCCCTGCAGGCGGACGGCACAGGGGTGCCGTCCCTACACCCGCCATCCTACCAGCTCATTTAGACAATCTTGGCTGTGTTCGGAAGGCAGAAGGACAGAAGCTTTCGCGGGGTTCGTGGTTAAAAAAACTTCGCGAGAGATTCGCGGTAAAAAAAGACATAAGAACATAAGGACAAAAGCTTCGCGGGATTCGGGTTTTTTAAAAGGGGCATGATAAAAAATCTTACACAATATTAATGGCTAATCGCCAAATGTTTTGTAACTTTGCGGTTTGATACGAGTCTAAAAAGAAAAACGACGAACTATGACACGGATTAAGACATATCTCAGCGCAGTGGCAGTGGTGATGGGCTTGGCCTGGAGTACCGGCGCACAGGCGCAGGTGCTGCGCGACGCCGACTACAACAGTGTGGGACGCATTGCCGGCAACGGTCTGGTGCGCGACGCGCACCAGAGGAGCATCGGCTCGTTTGAGGCCGACGGAACAGTCAAGGACAAGGCCGGGGTGACGCGTGGACGCATCAGCAAGCTGGAAATCTTTGATGCTGCCGGCACACGTGTGGGCTACATCAAGACCGACGGCACGGTGTGCGACGGCGAGAGCCGGGTGCTGGGCACCATCAACCTGAACGATGGCAAGGTGACCAACGTGGACCACAAGGTATTGGGCTTTGCGCGAGGCATCCGCGTCGACTGGATAGCATGCTACTACTTCTTTGACTTCTTCACCCCCGGTAAGTGAGCCAATGAAGAGGACACTGCTATGGCTGATGGTTGCCTGCCTGGTAGCGGGCAGCGTGAGTGCCGCCCAGCGTCAGCCGAGCGACGCCGAGCTGCGCCGCATGGCGGCACAGATGTTGATGGTGGGCTTTCGTGGCGACAGTGTGAGCGACACGTGTGATGCCGCCCGCTATGTGCGCGACCTAGGTGTGGGGGCCATCATCCTATTTGACGTGGACCTCACCGGCAAGGCCACCATCGGCTCGCGCAACGTGACCAGCCGCGAGCGGCTGGCTCGCATGACCTCCCGGCTGCAGCAGTGGGGAGGCGGCCGGCTGATTATCGCGCTGGACCAGGAGGGCGGACGTGTGCAGCGGCTCAAGCCGCAATACGGCTACAGTGCGCTGCCGTCGGCGGCACGCATCGGGCTGATGGCCCGTGCCGACTCAACGCGGCACTACGCACGGCTGATGGCCCGTGAGCTGGCCGCGAGCGGTGTGAATGTGAATCTGGCACCCGATGTCGACCTTCTGGACCCCGCCTGCCCGGCACTGGGGCAGCTTGACCGTTGCTACTCGTCGCGGCCATCGGTGGTGGCTTGGCATGCCGGCATGGTGGCCGAAGAGCTTCACCGCCAGGGCGTGCTGTGCACCTTGAAGCACTTCCCGGGCCACGGCAGCGCACACGGCGACTCGCACCAGGGGTTGGTGGACGTGACCGCCACCTGGCAGCCTACCGAGCTACGACCGTTCGGGCAGCTGATTGAGCAAGGCCAGGCCGACCTGATCATGACGGCCCACATCTTCAACCGCCAGCTCGACCCCGACTATCCAGCCACCCTGTCGCACAAGATGCTCACCGGTGTGCTGCGCCAGCAGCTGCACTACGACGGGGTGATATTGAGCGACGACCTGTATATGCAGGGCATCATCAGCAACTACTCGATTGAGACGGCGCTGGTGATGGCCATCAATGCCGGCTGCGACATGGTGTGCGTGGGCAACAACATCTCCACCGGCTTTGAGGCCGACCGTCCCTTCCGTCTGGTCGACATGATCGTGCAGGCCGTCAAGGACGGTCGCATCGCCCTGAGCCGCATCCAGGAGGCCAACCGCCATATCAACAAATTGAAAAACAAACTCAAACAATGAATACCGACCTCAACATCTATTGCAAGAATATCGAGCAGTACGTCCCTGTCACCGGCGGCGAGTCGCTGCTCGAGATCTACAACCGCATGACCCCCAAGCCGCACCCCCACCCTGTGCTGGCCCTGGTCAACCACAAGACCGAAGACCTTCACTTCAACGTCTACCGTCCCAAGCATGTCGAGTTCATCGGCCTGGAGCATGCCTCTGCGCAGCGCGCCTACATCCGCTCGCTGTGCATGGTGATGTACAAGGCGGTCAACGACCGCTATCCCGGCAAGCGCCTGCGGTTCATGCACTCGGTGTCGGGCGGCTACTACTGTGTGTTCAAGCACGAGGGCAATGCCATCACTGCCGAGGTGGTGGAACGCATCAAGTCGAAGATGGAAGAGATCATCGAGCACGACATCACCTTTGTGGGCCACGAGCGGCTCACCAAGGATGTCATCGAGATGCTGCGCCAGCAAGGACTCAACGACAAGGTGCGTCTGCTGAGCACCATACACCAGCTCTACACCCGCTATTACCAATTGGGTGACGTGATCGACAGTTTCTACGGTCCGCTGCTGCCCTCCACCGGTTACCTCAAGACCTTCGACCTGCAGCTCTATGAGGACGGGATGCTGCTGCTCGGACCCAACTGGAGCCAACCTGAGCAGCCGGCCCGGGTGGTGGCGCAGCCCAAGATGTTCCAGGCATTTACCGAATATACACACTTCAACGACATCATCGGTGTGGACGACGTGGGCATGCTCAACAAGGCCATCAAGTCGGAGTATGCCGCGATGCTGATTGGTGTGGCCGAGGCCTTGCACAACAAGAAGTTTGCCGAGATAGCCCACGACATCGCCCAACGCTTTCGCCAGGGCGGTGCTCGCGTGGTGCTCATCGCCGGCCCGTCGTCCAGCGGCAAGACCACCAGCAGCAAGCGTCTGGCCATCCAGCTGGTCACGAACTACATCATGCCCAAGGTCATCGCGCTGGACAACTACTTTGTCAACCGCACAGACACGCCGCGCGACGAGACCGGCGACTACGACTACGAGTCGCTCTACGCCCTCGACCTCAAGCAGTTCAACCAAGACCTTACCGACCTTCTGGCCGGCAAGGAGGTGAAAATGCCCACCTACAACTTCGCCCTGGGTCAACGCGAATATCGTGGCAACACGCTCAAGCTCAAAGAGAACGAGATTCTGCTCATCGAGGGCATCCACGGCCTGAACCCCGAGCTGACCAAGCAGATTCCCGACGAGCAGAAGTACCGCCTGTTTGTCAGTGCGCTCACCACCCTGTGCATCGACGACCACAACTGGATTCCGACCACCGACAACCGCCTGCTGCGGCGCATCGTGCGCGACGCCAAGTACCGCGGCGCCAGCGCGCGCGACACCATCGCCCGCTGGGCCAGCGTGCGCCGTGGCGAGGAGAAATGGATTTTCCCCTATCAGGAGAACGCCGACGCCATGTTCAACTCGTCGCTGCTCTTCGAGCTGGCCGTGATGAAGGACTATGCCGAGCCGGTGCTCAAGGAGGTGCCCGCCGACTGCCCGGAGTATGCCGAGGCCTGGCGTCTGCTGCGCTTCCTCAGCTACTTCGAGTCGCTCGAGGAGAAAGACATCCCCAGCACCAGCCTGCTGCGCGAGTTCCTGGGCGGAAGCAGCTTCCACTATTAAGACAATAAGACTATGGGTATGGAATCCTGTACGGTTAAGTGTGCCGCGACTGTGTCGCGGCCTGCTAGAATATCGGCGATTGTGGTGGTGGCCCAGGATGGGGCCATCGGGCGCGACGGGGGGCTGCTGTGCCATCTGCCGGCCGACCTCAGGCACTTCAAGAACCTGACGATGGGTCACTCCATCGTCATGGGGCACCGCACGTTCGAGTCGTTCCCCAAGGGGGCATTGCCCGGGCGCCAGAACATCGTGCTCACCCGCAACCCCGAGTGGCAAGCCGACGGCGTGACTGTGGTCCACAGCGTGGACGAGGCACTGCAGGCCGCCACGATGCCGGGCGACATCTTCATCATCGGCGGTGCCCAGATTTATGCCGAGACTTTCGCCCGTGTTCAGACACTGCACCTGACGCGGCTGCACGCCACCTTTGACGGCGCCGATGCCTTCTTTCCCGCCATCGACCCCGACGAGTGGCAGGAGCAGGACTGCGAGCGGCACGAGGCCGATGAGCGCAACCCCTACGCCTACGACTTCGTGACCCTGACACGAACAGAGAACAGCAAACAGCGAACAGAGAACAAAACTTATGAAACGAATTAGCATCTTATTGGCCATCACGTTGTTGACTTTGATGGCCGGGTTGCCCGCCGCAGCACAGAGCCAGGCTATTCAGGCCGACACGGTCTCGGCCGACAAACAGGCAGATTACCAAATACTCACAGGCAAGATTGGTCCATACGAGGTGAAGATGCATCTGTGCATCAGCGGGGCGCAAGACGACGACGAGGTGGGTTATTACTACTATACCGCCTATCCGCAGAACCGCTTTAAGCTCAAGATGATCAGCATGGTGGCCGTCAATGCCAGCGGCAGCATGCAGCTGGTGCTGCACGAATACACCTCTGCCGGAAAACACTCGGGCACGTTCGACGGCCAGTATGAGTGCCGCGGCGACTACTATGCCGGCACGTTCACCAACTCCAAGGGCAAGAAGTTTAAGTTTGTCCTCGAGTAGAAGCCGCCACGCAATGGACAACATCAACACAACACATACCCTGGCCAACGGCCTGCGCCTAGTGCATGTGCGCACCGCGTCGCCAGTGGCCTGGTGCGGTCTGGCCGTGAATGCCGGCAGCCGCGACGACGGGGAGGGCCGCTACGGACTGGCACACTTTGTGGAACACACCATCTTTAAGGGCACCACCCACCGGCGCTCGTGGCACATCATCAACCGCATGGAGAGCGTGGGGGGCGAGCTCAACGCCTACACCACCAAGGAGCACACCATGGTCTACTCGGTGTTTCCGGCCCAGCACTTGGCACGCGCCGTGGAGCTCATCGCCGACCTGGTGAAGAATTCAACCTTCCCTCACGACGAGATTGAACGCGAGCGCGACGTGGTGCTCGAGGAGGCCGACAGCTACCGCGACACACCCAGCGATGCGGTCTACGACGACCATGAGGACATCTTATGGGCCGGGAGCGCACTGGGCCACAACATTCTGGGCGTGGAGGAACACCTGCGCGGCATGGGGTCGGAGCAATGCATGGACTACTTGAAGTCGCTCTACGTGCCCGACAACATGGCCTTCTTTGTCGTTGGGCCGATGGCACCTGATCGTGTGTTCCGGTTGGCCGAGCGGCATCTGGGCAGCATGTCCTGTCCGCTGCACCGCCAGCCACGCGTGGCACCCCCCGAGGTTGCCCCCAGCCACCACACGGTGGAGCTGGGGCTGCACCAGGCGCACACGGTGGTGGGCATGCGCCTGCCCAGCATGTACAGTGACGAACGCTACTGCCTGTCGCTGCTCAACAACATCCTGGGTGGCCCGGGGATGAACTCGCTGCTCAATGTGCAGCTGCGCGAGCGCCGCGGATATGTCTACACTGTGGAGTCGAGCCTGAGCCTGATGAGCGACTGCGGCATGATGCAAATCTATATGGGCTGCGACCCGGCCGACATTCGCTCAAGCCTGCGCGTCATCGACCATGTGACGCGCGACCTGGCCAGCACCCCGCTCACCGAGCGACGCCTGGATGCCGCCAAGCAGCAATATTGCGGCCAACTGTTGCTGGCCTCGGACAGTGCCGAGTGGATGGCCATGAATGCCGGACGCAGTCTGCTGTGCCATGGGCGGGTGGGCACGCTGGACGAGACCATGGAACGCATCACCTCCATCACGCCGGAGCAGCTGTGCCACAGCGCCCGCCACATCACCATGGACCGCGCCACCATCCTCACCTTGCGCTAGGAGCACTTTCCCGGCAGGCAAGGAGTGAAAGAGTCAAGTTGTGTTCGCCGCTCGTTTGTTCGCTGCTCGTTTGTTCGCATGACCCCTCACCTAACCTCTCCCCTGTTCAGGGGAGAGGGACCATGGTCGCTTGACATTGCGCTCGTTTGCATAAGATTTAGATAATCTTGGCGGCACTCGGCAATGCCCAAGCAAGCTTGACATTGCGCTCGTTTGCACAAGATTTGTTTGCAAATGTTCGGTTTTTGCCTTAACTTTGCGGCAAACTTTTTTCGCTTGGCGACTGCATATGGTGCTTGACAGTTGCCAAGAATTTATGTATCAAGACTTTAAGAAACAATAATATAAATTATAACAACAATGGGAAGAGCTTTTGAATATCGCAAAGCAAGAAAACTGAAACGCTGGGGCAGCATGTCTCGCACGTTCACCAAGATTGGTAAGGAAATCACCATCGCCGTCAAGGCTGGTGGCCCCGACCCCGCGGCCAACTCGCGCCTTCGCGCACTGATGGCCAACGCCAAGGCCGCCAATATGCCCAAGGACACTGTGGAGCGCGCTATCAAGAAGGCCAGCGACAAGGATGCGGGCGACTACAAGGAAGTCATCTACGAGGGATTTGCCCCTCACGGCATCGCCGTGCTGGTGGAGACAGCCACCGACAACACCACCCGCACCGTGGCCAACCTGCGCAACTACTTCAACAAGAAGGGCGGCAACCTGGGCAACTCGGGCACCGTGGCTTTCCTGTTCTCACACAAGTGCTACTTCCACGTCACGCCCAAGGACGGCATCTCGCTCGATGACCTGGAGCTGGAGCTGATTGACTGCGGAGCCGAGGAGATCGACCAGGACGACGAGGAACTGCTCATCGCAGGTGCGTTTGAGTCGAATGGCGACATCCAGAAGTATCTGGAGGACAACGGCTACGAGATCAAGAGTTCGGAGCTGGTGTACGAACCGTCGGAATACAAAGAGCTCAGTGCCGACGAGCGCGCCGAGGTCGAGGCACTCATTGAAGTGCTCGAGGAGGACGATGACGTGCAGAACGTGTTCACCAACATGCAGGCTGGCGACGACGAAGAGTAACCAGCTCAATACACATTTTTAGTAGTTAAGGAGTTAAATGGAGTTAAGACGTTACCTGATTATCTGACAGCGTACAGCGGGTAGTGAGGCCAATACCTTCGCCTGGTGATTATGTGGGTGGGTCTGCCGCCCTTTCAGGGCTTGATTGTTTGTTTTGTCCCTGTCACCGGGGTTTGGATAATCTTGGCTGCACTCGGCAGTCCATGCAAGCATGACTGCGCTCATTTGCACAAGATTTCGCTATCGCTTCACCCCGGCCTGTGTTCTGCCAGCCCTTCGGGCTTGTTCGCTGTCCACTGTTCGCTGTCCAGACTATCGTCTTAACTACTTTAACTCCTTAACGTCCTTAACTACAGACAAGAAGTTACTTTAGAAACTTAAATAGTGAGTTAAGGAGTTAATTGGATTTAACAACTTAATTGCTTAACTGCTTAAAGATTACTACTTTTACCACAAAAAATCGCAATTATGGCTACTCCACACAACAACGCTCCCGACGGCGCATTCGCCAAGACCGTGCTCATGCCTGGCGACCCACTCCGCGCCAAATTCATCGCCGAGACATTCCTCGAGGATGTCAAGTTGGTAACCTCGGTCCGCAACTGCTTGGGCTTCACCGGTAAGTACAAGGGTGTACCCGTTTCGGTCATGGCCAGTGGCATGGGCATGCCCAGCATAGGCATCTACAGCCATGAGCTCTACAGCTTCTATGGCGTGGAGAACATCATCCGCGTGGGCTCGGCGGGCAGCTATACCGACCGCCTGGCCGTGCAGGACGTGGTGCTTGCCGACTCGTGCTACAGCGAGTCGAGCTATGCGCTGGTACACAACGGTGTGACCGACAAGGTGCTCTACCCCAGCGAAGAGGTGAACCGTGTCATCTGGCAGACGGCCGAGGAGCTGGGCATCACGCTACAGACTGGCGAGGTGCACTCAAGCGACGTGTTCTATAGCGGCCCCAATGCCGAGACGTGGCAGTCGATCCGTGAGCGCACGAGTGTAGACTGCGTGGAGATGGAGAGCTTCGCGCTATTCCACAACGCCAATGTGCTGGGCAAGCGCGCCGCATGTCTGCTCACCATCAGCGACTCGTTCATCAGCCATGTCGAGCTCACTGCCGAAGAGCGCCAAAACTCGTTCCGCACCATGATGACCTTGGCCCTAGAGTCGGCCATCAGACTGTGAGGCGATGAAGCGCATAGCCATTCTGGCATCAGGCAGCGGCACCAATGCCGAGAACCTGGTGCGATATTTCACGGGCCACCCCACTATTGAGGTGGCCACTGTGATTTGCAACCGCAGGCAGGCCGGGGTCTACGACCGTCTGCGTCCGCTGGGCATAGAGGTTGAGCATTGGGGCAAGGAGCACTGGCTCGACCCCACACGCCTGACCGAACACCTGCGTGGTCTCGGCATCGACCTGGTGGTGCTATCGGGGTTTCTGGCGGTCATCCGCGAGCCGCTGCTCACCGCCTACCGCGACCGCATCGTCAACATCCATCCATCGCTGCTGCCCCGCCATGGCGGGCCAGGCATGTATGGCCACCACGTGCATGAGCAGGTGCTGGCCGACGGCGACAGACACAGCGGCATCACCATCCATCTGGTCAATGAGCAGGTAGACGGTGGGCGCATTCTGGCGCAGTTCACCTGCCCGGTCATGCCCGACGACACTCCCGACACCCTGGCGGCGCGTATCCATCCACTGGAATACGTACATTTCCCGCCTGTAATTGAAGACTATCTCTCTCAACTCTGAACCAACGACAATGATAAAACAAGTTCTATTTGTAGCCATGTTGCTGGTGGCCTTGCTGGCTACGGCGGCCGACGCCTCACCGCGTAAGTCGACCATCCACCTTAAGAGCGGCGAATATGTGACCGGTGTGATCACGGCCCGCGACGACCAGACCGTGGAGATTGTTACAGACGACGGCATGAAGTATGTCTACGTGATGACCGAAGTCGATTACATCTCGCACGAGGCCCGCAAGAAGAATTACGACACCAGCCACTTCCGTGGCTTTGTCGATGTGGGCTACTCGCTGGGCGTGGGCTCGTCGCGCAACAACTACTGGCTCATCGAGACCTCGTTTGGCTACCAGTTCAATGCACACTACTACCTGGGGGCCGGCATCGGACTGCACAACATCAAGGCACGGGTCGATACCTATCCACTGCGCAACGACCTGGCAGTACCTGAGCATAACGATCCCCAATGGGACTTCCCGTTCGTCCCGGTCTATGTCGAGGGTCGCTACAACCTGCGCAGCGAGACGCAAGGCACTCCTTGGGCCAGTCTTAAGGTCGGTGCCAACACATTTAACCACAGCGGCTTCTTTGCCTCGCCGTCGCTGGGCTGGCACTTTGCCGCAAGCCAATATTTCTCGTTCAACATCGGCATTGGGTATGCCCTGCACACCGCCAGCTACAAGCTGTGGTGCACCGGCGACACACCGGGTGCCATTCCCGACAAGAGCGGCCATAGCTATCTCGACAAGACGGGTGTGTTCCATAACGTCTTTGCCAAGGTCGGTGTCGAGTTCTAGCGAACAGTGGACAGCGAACAGTGGACAGTTCCCACCCGTGTTGGGCTGCACCACAGGCACAGCCGCGGCCACATGGCTACCTCCCAGCTCCTCCCCTTTCTCATTGCACAACAATGCATCATTACTGTCCAATAGCAGAAACTGTATCATAATTGTGAAAAGGTAGGGACGGCACCCCTGTGCCGTCCGCCAGCAGGGCTGCAAGCAACATTACCTTATGTCGAGGCGGACGGCACAGGGGTGCCGTCCCTACAGCCTTGACGCAGGCATGATGTACGCTCTCTCTGTAACAGTATGACTATCAATACTGTGCGGAAGTGTTACATGGTTGCAATGGGTTCCAGCGATACTCCCCTCCCCTTTCTCATAGGGGAGGGGAAACGCACAATCGCTGAACAATTCATCGGCAGGTATCCATTCAGCGATTATTCGGACTGATTGTGAGGCGATTGTAAAATCAGACAACCAGCTCCTCTCGTTTCTCAATACACAACAATGCATGATTACTGCTCAACAGTAAGCCCGAAGGGCTGGCAGAACACAGGCCGGGGTGTAGCGACAGCGAAACCCCGGTGACAGGGTCAAAACAAACGAACAAGAAACTGTATCATAACCCCCATTTTTGCGGTATCCCATCTCTGAAAGGGGCTTCATAGGGGCTTTGTGAGGCCATGTCCCATTTCCGAGCATATTTTCCCGCATCCAAAATTAAGCCGCCATACGAGGCGCAAACAGGCTT
>JAFUVK010000066.1 GCA_017477555.1 Muribaculaceae bacterium | reverse complement strand
GGCGGAAAGTGCGACAAGTCGGTCGGATGGTTTGTCGAGCCTACGGTCATCGAGACTACCAACCCGCACTTCAAGTCGATGGAAGAGGAAATCTTCGGCCCGGTGCTCACTGTCTATCCTTACGATGACGACAAGGTGGACGAGACCGTGCAGCTGTGCAACGAGACCTCGCCCTACGGACTGACGGGTGCCGTGTTTGGCCGTTGCCGCATGGCCGTTGAGAAGATTACCGACGCACTGTGCTATGCCGCCGGCAACTTCTACATCAACGACAAGCCCACAGGCGCTGTGGTGGGTATGCAGCCCTTCGGTGGCGCTCGTGCCAGCGGCACCAACGACAAGGCCGGTGGCGAGTTCAACCTCATCCGCTGGATTATCCCGCGCGTGATTAAGGAGACGCTCGTCTCGCCCACCGACTATCGCTACACCTACCTCAAATAGGGATTCTAATTGAAAATTGAGAATTGAAAATTGAGAATGGCCGCAAGGTGAAGATTTTCAATTCTCAATTTTCAATTTTAAGTTTAAACCTTAACCTCTATATGGAACTCAACTCAACAGACATAAAACCTTGTAAAGTAAACGTAAGCAGTGAGACCGGCCGCCTGCGTGCCGTGCTGCTGCACCGGCCGGGTGTCGAGATTGAGCGCATGACACCGCTCAACGCCGAGCATGCACTCTACAGCGACATCCTCAACAAGCCCATCGTCGACACCGAGTATGCCAACTTCTGCGGTGTGCTTGAACGCTGGACGCAGGTCTACTATGTCGAGGACGTGCTGGAGTACATCTTGCGCGACCCGGACGTACGCCGCCAGATGGTCACCGACACCGTGAGCAACTATGGTGCCAAGACGCAGCCGCTGCTCGACTACCTCAACAGTTGCGACACGCGCCAGTTGGCGGCTGTGCTCATCGAGGGCTATGAAAACCCCGAGTGGGACGGCCAGGATGATGACCGCTATCTGCTCGAGCCGCTCTATAACCTGTTCTTCACACGCGATGCGTCGTCCACCGTCTTCGACCGGGTGCTCATCAACTCGATGAGCTTTGAGGCGCGTGAGCGCGAGACCATGATCTATGAGGCCATCTTCGGCCACTTCTTCGGCGTGCAGATGCTCAACGCTATGGCTTGGAACAAGTGGGCACGCACCGAGGGCGGTGATGTGCACATCGCCGCACCCGACCTCCTGTGCATCGGCCAGGGCATTCGCACCAATGCCAAGGGCATCGAATACCTGGCGCAGACCTTTGCCCGCGAGCGCGAACACTTCAACATCCTGGTGCAACAGCTCCCGCACAAGCCCGACTCGTTCATCCACCTCGACATGGTGTTCACCTTCCTGGGCCAACACCAGTGCATGGCCTTCGAGCCGATGCTCAAGAAGCAGGGCCTGTTTGCTGGCAAGGACACCACGCTCATCACCATCGACCACGGCAAGATCAGCTATCGCACGATGCCCAACATCGTCGACGGCCTGCACCACCTGGGATGGGACATCGAGCCGGTGCTGGGCGGGGGTAGCGACCCCTGGGTGCAGCTGCGCGAGCAGTGGCACAGCGGGGCTAACTTCTTCTCGCTGGGCGATGGCAAGGTCATAGGCTATCGCCGCAACACCCACACCATCGATGCGCTCGACCGTGCAGGCTTTGCCGTGCTCAATGCCGAGGACATCGTCAGTGGCAAGGTCAATATGCAAGACTACGACAAGTTTGTCGCCGCCTTTCCGGGCAGCGAGCTGCCCCGCGCAGGCGGTGGCGCACGCTGCATGACCATGCCCATCCTGCGCGACTAGACGACACAAAACGATGTCTTGACAAGGGATAAGTCGCCAAAACTTGGTAAAAAAGTGCAGTTTTGGCGACTTATCCCCATATTTTTCTCCAAAATTGACATCGATGCCTGGATGATTGCTGCTGTCTCAATGTCTGGATGATGTCGCGTTGGATATTCATAGCGCACAAGATTGTTCGATTTTGTGTATAGTTTCTACACTTTTCCTAAGAATTTTCTGCACAAGACAGAAGAATACAAGTCTTTATCAACTAGCCCCTACCTGCCACGGTAGGTGAACTCACCCTGATTTTGAATTTCTTGGCTGCAATTCATTCAGTTGGTGCAAAATGCCACATTCCCGAAAATTCCATGACTTCTCGGGAATTTAGCACTACAGATTGTGCTTTAACTTTATGTTCCAGCCACTTATTTGCTATTATTGGCCACTAGGCACTAATTCCAGTAATTTGTCAATCCAGCCTGCCAGGGGCGATGGACAACTTAGTAAGCCACCATTGTACTGGAGATTGCGCATTGAGAAACGTATTCGCAGCCTAGGATGGTATTTGCCATTGTATACCGACAGACTGTTGCCGCTGATATTGTTTTCGGCCTTGACTTCAATGGGGATTATGTCTGTGCCATGTTGCCAGACAAACTCAACTTCGGCACTGGCAGCCGAGGTCCAGTAACTTGGGGCGAACCCATCGCAATGAGGAATGAGTGATTGCAGTACAGCATTCTCGGCAATGGCGCCCTTAAATTCGGTGTAACCTGCGATAGGGCTCGTCACTACTGTTGCAGGAACATGCGCCAAGCGGCGCAACAGGCCGCAGTCGCAGGCATAGACCTTGAATGCATCAGGATTTTGGTAAGCAGACAAAGGCATCCCCGGGCGGCTGATGTTGTAGATGCGATGAATCATGCCCGCCTCCTCAAGCCACATCAGAGCATCCTCGTAGTCTTTGGACCGCGCTCCACTTTTAATTACCTTGTAGATGAATTTACGGTTTTCTTTCGACAGTTGTGAAGGCAGTGTGTGCCACAAAGCGTGGATGCGAGGAATCTCGCGAGACTCGGCATAACGTGAAAAGTCTAGTTCATACAGGTCGAGTATATCCTGCAGTATGCCCTCCACTACCGATAGCCCCGAATCGTCTAATAATGACACAACTGCGCGTGGCATGCCTCCACAGATGCTGTAGCGGCGATACTCCGTGCGCAGTTTGTTCAAGATGATTTCTGGCAAATGGTCTAGCTGAGTAAGATTGTCAATATACTCGTAAGTTCGAGCGTCGCTTGCGCGCAAGAATTCCTTGAATGTCAGAGGATGCATGTGCAACACATTCACTTTGCCCACAGGAACGGTCATCCGGCGTTGTCGCACTGCAACACCCAGCAATGAACCTGCAGCCATAACATGATATAGAGGCGCGTCTTCGCTGAAATACTTCAAGCTGTTCAGCGCCTCTTCGCATTCCTGGATTTCGTCAAAAATAATCAGAGTTTTACCAGGTTTGATTGGTTGCTCACAATAGAGGGAGAGCTCTTTGAGCAGGCGGGAAGGCTCTTTGGTGACTTGGAATAATGACTTCAGCTCGGGTTGACGGTCAAAGTCAAACTTGACGCAATGCTCAAAGCACTCTTTGCCGAACTGCTGCATAGCCCATGTCTTGCCTATTTGGCGGGCACCTTTGAGCAAGATGGGCTGTCGTGACGGTGATGATTGCCACCGTTTGAATGTCTGGATGATGTCGCGTTGAATTTCCATAATGCACAAGATTGTTCGATATTGTGTAGAGTATCTACACTTTTCCTAAGAATTTTCTGCAAAGGTAAGGCTTTATTCTGAAATAAACAAACTATGAGAACGGGTTTCTCTAGATAGGGTTTTCCTTATTTTGTGAGGGGTGATCCTACTTTTCAGAATGTGCTGGCAGATATAGCAAATTCCCGAAAAGTCATGACTTTTCGGGAATTTAATGTTGTGACAAGTCTCTTTGTGTTCTTGAGACTTTATGTCGTTTTGTTCTTATGTCTTATCGGGTTATTCGGTGACGCGCTCCAGCCACTTGAGCATGCCCAGCATCACGCCCATCGAGATGAGGCAGAAGGCGGCAAACACCGCCCAGCACTGCCACTGGTGCGGGAAGCTGTTGAGCATGGTCACGCCCAGGGCGATGAACAGGTTGCCAATTGCTGTTGCACACAGCCACAGACCCTGGCAGATGCCCTGCAAGTGCTGCGGAGCAATCTTTGACACAAACGACAAGCCCAGCGGCGAGATGAACAGCTCGGCAACGGTCAGGAAGAAGTAGGTCACAATCAGCACCCACGGACCGGCCTTCATCGCCACCTTGGTGGCTTCGGGCAAACTCTTGAACTCCTCGCCCGAGGGATAACCATTGACCAGCGATATCGCGATGAGGAAGAGGTAGGCGCAAGCCGCCACAAACATACCCAACGCAATCTTCTTGGGGGTCGAGATAGCCTTGCCACTCTTGGCCAGAGCACCGAAAACAATCATGATGATGGGAGTAAGCACAATCACAAAGAACGGATTGATGCACTGCCAAATCTCAGGAGCGATGGCATCGGTGTGGCAGAAGTCGCGGGCAAACACCGATAGCGACTGGCCATTCTGATGGAATGAGAACCAGAAGAACACAGCGACACCCAGCACAGCAAACAGGGCATACATGCGCTGTCTGATCTCCTTAGCATCGTGAGCAACCTCTTCATTAGTGGCCTGGACTGCCTCTTTGACCTTCTTGATGGGATTGGGCAGCACTTTGCGGGTGGCCACAAAGATGAGGAATGACAGTATCATTGCCAAAGCCGATGCAATGAACGAGTAGTGAACACCGGTGTTGAAGCTCTCAAGGTAATTGGTGCAGAAAGTAGCCATGTCACCCACCTGGCCTCCGTCGATGAGCGAACTCTGGGCAAGGGTTGACAGGTTCTGCACGTCATCGCCTTTGAGCGAGCCGTTCAAGAAACCATGACACAGACGAGGCAGGTC
>JAFUVK010000041.1 GCA_017477555.1 Muribaculaceae bacterium | reverse complement strand
TGAGATTATTCAGAATTATCTGTTGCTTATGTGTTGCTTTAATTGCCACACAGACTATCCCATGCCATGGCTGGACACACCGGTTGAGTGATGGCGGGGTGTATGTGTCGGTGTTATGCGACGACAACAACAACTACATCGACAACGCGTTCTTATCGCTAGATTCAATTAATCCGCAATTACTTAGCTCCGATCTTGTATTGCCCGATTCGGTGCTGGTGGACTATCGGCTAGAGTTTGTGGGTTACTATACGTCGTATCCAGCAATCGAGGCGGGTACGGTGATGCCTATAGGCTCTGTTCGCCCCGAGGTTCTCTCGTGCGCCAACCCTAGTTCCATCACCCTGCCCCGCAGTTTGTGCGCGATAGGCACATTCACCGACAAGATGGCATCGACACGCACCTTGCTGCGCAACAATGTCGGATACAGGTACCTGAACCATTGGTTCAATCTGGCAGAAGCTACTTGGTGGACAGGCTGGCCTTACGTCGACCCAATGGAGGGTTTAGGTAACCTGAACTACTACAACAGCCCGATTGCCGCCGACAAGGACAGTCGATGGTTTGTGAGCGACAACGACGCACTTTACACCATAGGCAAGACGTTGCTGATCAGGCACGTCAAGCATGATGAAGACACTTACGCTTTCAACCCGACGGAATCAACATTTGTCGGAAAGCGTTTTGTGGACTCCAATCCCGGTGTCAAAGTGTGTGCACATGCCTTCGACGGAGTGAATCAGGCTCTAGAAATCCCGGCAGAACTGGATGCGGTAGTTGATGACGACCTGGTGGGTGCAGGCAATGTGGTTCAGTTCAGGCATGTGCGTATTGCCGACAGCGACCAGCCTTTGAGCTTTGCCACCGGCAACAATCTGTTCACATCCATCATGGCCGACTCGGTGTACATAGGCCGTAGCGTGCATTCCACGAACCGCTCAATCACGATATTGAGAGACCTGACCATAGGCAGCCAGGTTTACGAGATTGAGCAACTCAGGCTTGGCCTTGTCAAGAAGGTGACATTCCTGTCGCCCATCCCCCCGACAGCCACCGTTTGCATGGCCGACTATCAGTACACGACGCTGTATGTGCCCAAAGGCAGTGTCTCGGCCTACCGTGCCGACCACGTGTGGGGCAGGTTCACCAACATCACCGACGGCAGTCTGTCGGTCAACGATGCCGACCTCAATGGTGATGGCATTCTTGACATCTCTGATGTAAATATCATCATCAATCTTATGCTTGGCAAGCCTGATCCTCGCGCCACAGTTGAGGTTGCTGATGTCAATCACGACAGCTTGCTCGACATTGTTGATATCAACATGGTGATCAACGCCATGCTCGGCCGTTGAGCGGCAAAGTCAATTCGCCCACATAGGCCTTTTACATTTTTGCTTGTGGCGTCAACTAGCGCGAGCCTGATAAACGGGTCCGACATTCCTGTCAGGCCATAGGCACAAAAGCGCATTTCGCTTACGCGCGACATAGGAATGTCGGCCCAATAATCGCCTTACAGAATCGATGAACTATAATCCGGGGCAAAGGTAAGAGATACCCACACGACGTAAAAGCGTTAATTTTTCTTAATTATTGCGTAATACTGTATTAAATTTGCTGCTTTCAGGACGAATGATTTGGCAGGATCATTAAGAATGCTTAATTTTGCAGCGCATTCGTGAGAGGGGGCACTTGGCTTCCTCGTTTTTGTTATGACAATACAACTATGATTGACAAGACCGAACTGACCCGCGTTGTTGAAGACGCCATTGCCGGCACCGACCTGTTTGTGGTGAAGGTGACTGTCACACACGACAACATCATCACCGTGGACCTAGACAGCATGTCGAGCATCGACATCGACCAGTGCATGATGGTCAACGATGCCGTGCTTGCAGCGTTTGACCGCGATGTAGAGGACTACGAGCTGACGGTGGGCAGCTATGGCATCACCTCACCGCTGCTGGTGCGCCGGCAGTATGACAAGAACCTCGGGCAGGAAGTGGAAGTGCTTACGCGCGACGGCCGCAAGCTCAAAGGCACACTCACAGCGGCCGACGACGAGGGCTTCACCATCGAGGTGCCCACACGCATGAAGCTCGAGGGCAAGAAGCGCCCCGAGAGAGTGATGGTGCCCGAACGCATCGGCTATGACAACGCCAAGCAGACAGTGCCGGTAGTGACCTTCTGACGCACATCAGCAAGGTAGCAAATGCGCCAGAACGGCCAAGGTCTACATGCAACAAAACAGACAATAAAACAGAAACAAAGATATGGCAAAAAGAGAAGAAGCGGTCAACATGACCGACCAATTTGCGGAGTTCAAGGAACTCAAAAACATCGACAAAACCACGCTCATCAGCGTGCTCGAGGAGTCGTTCCGCAGCGTGTTGGCCAAGATGTTTGGCAACGACGACAACTTTGACGTGATTGTCAACCCCGACAAGGGCGACTGCGAGATTTACCAGAACCTGGAGGTGGTGCCCGACGGTGAGGTCGAGAACCCCAACACCCAGATTGCGCTGAGCGACGCGCAGGCCGATGACGACCCCGATGCCGAGGTGGGCGAAGACCACACGCGCAAGATTGACTTCGCCAAGTTTGGCCGCCGTGCCATCCTGAACCTGCGTCAGACGCTGGCCAGCAAGATTCTGGACCTTCAGAAAGATGCCGTGTACAACAAATTTAAGGAGCTAGAGGGCGAGCTGGTCACCGGCGAGGTGTACCAGGTGTGGAAGCGCGAGGTGCTGTTGCTCGACGACGAGAAGAACGAGCTGCTGCTGCCCAAGGACCAGCAGATACCCACCGATATCTACCGCAAGGGCGAGACTGTGCGCGCCGTGGTCCACAACGTGGACAACAAGAACAACAACCCCAAGATTACCGTATCGCGCACCAGCGAGGTGTTCTTGCGCCGCCTGTTTGAGCTTGAGGTGCCTGAAATTCACGACGGCCTGATTGTTATCCGCAAGGTTGCCCGCGTGCCCGGCGAGCGAGCCAAGATTGCCGTGGAGAGCTACGACGACCGCATTGACCCCGTGGGCGCATGTGTGGGCGTGAAGGGCGCTCGCATCCATGGCATCGTGCGCGAGCTTCGCAACGAGAACATCGATGTGATTCCCTACACCACCAACCCGCAGCTGCTGATACAGCGCGCTTTGAGTCCGGCCAAAATTTCGTCGATACGTTTGGACGACGAGAACAAGCACGCCGAGGTGTTTCTTCGCCCCGAGGAGGTGTCGCTGGCCATCGGCAAGGGCGGCTTGAACATCAAGCTGGCCACCATGCTCACCGACTACTCAATCGACGTGTACCGCGACATCGATAGCGGCATTGAAGAGGACATCTATCTGGACGAGTTCAAAGACGAGATCGACGAGTGGGTCATCGACGCTCTCAAGAACATGGGCTGCGACACAGCCAAGTCGGTGTTACGCACCCCGCGCGAGGAGCTCATCGAGCGCGCCGACCTGGAGGAAGACACCGTGGACAACGTGCTGGCTGTGCTGCGCGCCGAGTTTGAGGAGTAACAAGTCTTTTATCGTGGCAGTGGTGCCACTCCTAACCTCCAACCTGAAACTCGTAACCCGTAACTCGAAACTCGTAACCCTTGTAAAATATGGCAATTAAGATAAATAAAGTAATCAAAGATTTGAATGTGGGTATTCTCACGCTGCAAGAATTCTTGCGAAAGCGTGGAATAGAAATTGAGGACAACATCAATGCCCGCATCGACGACAAGGTCTATGAGATGCTTGTCAAGGAGTTCCGTCCCGACCTGGAGCTAAAAGCCAAGGCCGACGACATCGCCAAGGAGCGACAGAAGGAGAAAGCCAAGCAGAAAGATGAGGCACGCAAGGGTAGTGACGAGATTGTCACAACCATACCCGGTCAGAAACCCACCTTCCTGGGCAAGATAGACCTGGCCACCGGCAAACCCATCGAGGAGAAGAAACCCGAGCCCGAGGTGACCGAAGTTGTCGCGGCACCTGCCGATGAGTCCAAGCCGGCTAAACCCGAAGCCACCCCACAGCCCACCGACGCGCACCAGCCCGAGCAGCAACACAACGAGCCCGAGCAGCCGGTGGCCCAATCCGAGCAGCCAGCAGCCCAGCGCGAGCAGCCCGAAGTACAGCCTGAGCAGCCAGAGGCCCAGCCCGAACAACCGGTGACCCAGACCGAACAGCCCGAAGTCCAGACAAAACAGCCCGAGGCCCAGCCTGAACAGCCTGAGGCTGAGGAGCGTACTGAAGTTGCGGAACAGGCTGCTGCCCCGGCGGCCGCCACCGCATCGGCCACACCTACTGAGGCTGAACAAAAAGAGGAGAAACCCGCAGCACCCGAGGTATTCACCCTGGGGGCAAAACAGGGTCCGCAACTCACCGTGGTGGGCAAGATAGACCTCGACGCCATCAACCAACAGACGCGCCCCAAGAAGAAGAGCAAAGAAGAGCGACGCAACGAGCGCATCGCCAAAGCTCAGGCCGAGAGCGGAGGGCGCCGCAAGCGCAAGCGCATAGGCAAGGAGAAGGTGGACATCGAGAGCGCGGCCAACCAGGCCGGCCCGAGCAGCAAGGGCAAAGGGCAGAGCCAGCCGGCTCAGCCCAAAGACCAGCAGAGCAAGCGCAAGAAGGACAAGAACAAGCGGCCTCTGCGCACCGAGGTGAGCGAGGAGGATGTGCAGCGTCAAGTCAAAGAGACGCTGGCGCGCCTCACCACCAAGACACCCAAGAAGGGTGCCAAGTGGCGCAAAGAGAAACGCGAGGCAGCCCACGAGGTGGCCATGGAGGCCGTAGCACAGGCCGCCGCCGAGAAGAAGGTGCTCAAGCTCACTGAGTTTGTCACCGCCAACGACCTCGCCGCCATGATGGACGTGCCCGTGACCAAAATCATAGGCACCTGCATGAGCCTTGGACTGATGGTGTCAATCAACCAACGCCTGGATGCCGAGACCATCAATATCGTGGCCGAGGAATTCGGCTTTAAGACCGAATACACTAGCGCCGAGGTGGTCGAAGCCATCCACGACGAGGAAGACAACCCCGAGGATCTGGAACAGCGCCCACCGGTGGTCACCGTCATGGGCCATGTGGACCACGGCAAGACCTCGCTGCTCGACTACATTCGCAACACCAACGTCATCGCTGGCGAGGCGGGTGGCATCACCCAGCACATCGGTGCCTATAACGTCAAGTTGCCCAACGGTCGCCGCATCACCTTCCTCGACACTCCGGGCCACGCCGCGTTCACCGCTATGCGCGCCCGTGGTGCCAAGGTCACCGACATTGTCATCGTCATTGTAGCGGCCGACGACAACGTCATGCCGCAGACCGACGAGGCCCTGAGCCACGCATCGGCAGCAGGAGTACCCATCATATTTGCTATCAACAAGATAGACAAGCCCGGTGCTAATCCCGACAAGATCAAAGAGGAGCTTGCCAATCGCAACTACCTCATTGAGGAGTGGGGCGGCAAGTACCAGAGTCAGGACATCAGTGCCAAGAAAGGAACGGGTGTGCAGGAGCTGATGGAAAAGGTGCTGCTCGAGGCCGACCTGCTCGACCTCAAGGCCAACCCCAACCGCAAGGCCACAGGGTCGGTGATTGAGTCATCGCTCGACAAAGGCCGCGGCTACATTGCCACCGTGCTGGTCGACAACGGCACATTGCACATGGGCGATATCGTGCTTGCCGGCACACACTACGGCAAGGTCAAGGCCATGTTCAACGAGCGCAACCAGCGAATCACCGAGGCCGGTCCTTCGACCCCCGTGCTGATTTTGGGTCTGAACGGTGCTCCCACCGCCGGCGACAAGTTCAACGTCATGGACACCGACCAGGAGGCCCGCCAGATAGCCAACAAGCGCGAACAACTGCAGCGTGAGCTGATACAACGCACCACCAAGCGCCGCGGACTGGACGACATCGCCCGCCTGCGCGCCCTCGACGAGTTCCACGAGCTCAACATCATCGTCAAGGGCGATGTGGACGGCTCAATCGAGGCTCTGAGCGACTCGCTGATCAAGCTATCGACCCCCGAGGTCCAGGTCAACGTGATTCACAAGGCTGTGGGTGCCATCACCGAGAGCGACGTGACTCTGGCCGCTGCCAGCGACGCGTTTATCATCGGTTTCCAGGTACGCCCGTCGGGAGCCGCCAAGCGCCTGGCCGAGCAAGAGGGTGTGGACATGCGCATCTACTCGATTATCTACGACGCCATCGAGGAGGTGAAGAACGCCATGGAGGGCATGCTCTCGCCCGAGGTCAAGGAAGAGGTCATCGGCATGGCCGAGGTCCGGCAGGTGTACCACATCAGCAAGGTGGGTACCATTGCCGGTGCCATGGTCACCGAGGGCAAGCTCAAGCGTCAATGCAAGGTGCGCGTGATTCGCGACGGCATTGTCATCTTCACCGGCAACCTGGCTTCGCTCAAGCGCTTCAAGGACGATGCCAAGGAGGTGACCAGCGGCTATGACTGCGGCTTCTCGGTGCAGAGCTACAACGACCTGCAGGAGGGCGACATCATCGAGGCCTTCGAGGAAATCGAGGTGCACAAGACACTCTAGCCGTTCGACTGCGGATAGCTTAGCAGTTGAAAGTTGACATTGTGCAGCCACCCACTTTGCTCGCTGCTCAGAACCCACAACTCATTAACTGCCAATCGAGAGCTTACCTTGTACAATTTTATGGCATTTTTCCGTTAAATAATAAAACGACGAATTATGCTGAAACAAACAATAATGGCTTTTGCACTGATGTGCATGCTGGTTGCCCAAGCCCAGAACGGCGTGGGCAACTGGCGCGTACATCCCTACTATGTGGGCAGTGAGGTGCGCACGGTCATTGACACCGAAACGCATGTGTACTATCAGGTGGGCGGCTACCTGTTTGCGCTCGACAAGACCACCGACGAGAACGAGAGCTACAACAAGGGCAACTACCTGAACGATGTCACAGTCACGGGAATCTACTACAACCACAAGCGACACTATCTGGTGGTGACCTACGCCAACTCGGCCATGGACGTGATCAAGGACTCGGGCAGCGTGGTACATTTGTCGGAAATCAAGGATGCGATGCTCACCAGCCAAAAGGGAATCAACGACATCACCTTCGACGACAACGACTACATGTGGGTCGCGACACAGTTTGGACTCGTGGCCTACGATGCCGATAAGCTCGAGGTGATAGAGTCACGCATCTATGACCGCAACTTGACATCGGTGGCCAAAGCCGGCTCGTGGCTCGTACTGGCTCACGATGGCCAAGTGCTGGTTGCCCCAGCTAGCGCACACAACGAAAACCTGTCGGACTTTTCGGTGGTAAGCACCGACCTGCCGTCGCTGACCAACGCGCGTCTCACTCACATCGAGGGCAGTACCCTGCTGGTCAACGCCGACAACGGCCTGCACCGCCTGTCGCTGGCCGCAGACACTGGCAGTCCCACACTGGGTGAGTTCACCACCCTCATCAGCAAGCGAGCCAGCCAGGTGCAACCCAGCCATTCGGGCTACATTGCCAGCTACCTGACCGGAGACAGCTGCTACTACACCCTTGATGCTCATGGCAACTCGCCCACCCGGGTAGCTGCCGCAGCCGAGCTCTACAGCAGCGAACCTGGCGGCGATGGCACGTTGTGGGCACTAGGTGCCAAGGGCCTGCACCGTGCGGGCGACACGCAAGGTTATTACAAGCCTGACGGTCTGGGTATTCGTGTGGGCGCATTCTACATGGCCTATAGCGAGGACCAGCACCGCCTGTACGCCACAAGCTCGAGCGACAACCTGCTGGGCAACTGGGGATCAACGTATAATACAGTGACTCAAATTTATTGTTACGACGGCTCGAAATGGAGCGACGTCACCCCCGCCGGCCTGCCCGGCGATGGCGTGAGCAGCAACTGGCAGATGGTGGTCGACCCGCTGGCAGGCAACACCTACGTCTACCCCTCGCGAAAGTATGGAGTGGTGAAAGTGACAGACGACAAGATTGTCAACGTCTACGACCAGACCAACAGCCTGTTTGCCGGCTCGAACTTCTATAAGGGAGCATGCCAATTTGATGCCCAAGGCAACCTATGGGTCGTCTACAGTTCCTCGGCTGCATCGGCCGAAGACGCGCGCAATGTTGCCGTACTGCCTCGCGCCAAATACGAGCAGGCCACCGTCAAACCCAGCGACTGGGTGTCGGTGAGCGTGCCCGGCACCAAACAAAACGCGTTCAAAGGCTCAACCCTGGTTATCGCAAACGGCGTTCACGTGTTCAACAGCGGCGACTACCAGCGTCCGCTATCGTTCTGGGCCATGCCCGACGGAGGCACCAGTGGCACTCCACGCCGCGCCAACCACAGCACGCTGATCGACCAAGACGGCAAGACCATCAGCTGGAACAACGTGTACAGCATGGTGGGCGACCAGGGCGGCATCGTGTGGGTGGGACTGAACAACGGTATCATCAGCCTTGACCCCACACAGGCTTTCGACAACGACTTCACCGTCAACCACATCAAGGTGCCTCGCAACGACGGCACCGGCCTGGCCGACTACCTGCTTGACGGCTCGCAAATCAACTGCATCGCCGTCGACGGCGCCAACCGCAAGTGGATAGGCACCAACAACTCTGGGTTGTTTCTGGTCAGTGCTGACGGCTCACAGGTGCTTAAACAGTTCACCACCGACAATAGCTACTTAAGCTCCAACACAATCTACCAAGTGTGCTGCAATCCCACCAACAACTCGGTGTATGTCATCACCCCCAACGACTTCCTGGAGTACTTCAGCGACACCACCCCCGGTGGTGCCACCTACAGCAACGTACACGTCTACCCCAACCCCGTTCGTCCCGACTTTAACGGGCTGGTAACCATTGTTGGGCTGATGGACAATTCGCTGGTAAAGATTGCCGACTCGGGAGGGCATGTGGTCAAGCAGCTCAAGTCGACAGGCGGCATGGCCACTTGGGACTGCCGCGGCGATGGCGGTGAGCGCGTAAGTAGCGGTGTCTACTATGTGCTGGCCTCGGAAAAAGAGGGAGGCTCGGCCCATGCGACAGTAGCCAAGTTCCTGGTGGTGAAATAATAATATCAACCAAATCACATTTATCGACAGATAACCTTTCGCGAAATATTCAGACCCATGCTAAAGAAAATCGGACTCCTCATCATTGCGATGCTTGCACTCACTTCTGCGGCCCAGCCTGGCAAGGGCGACTGGCGCATGCACCCCTACTATGTGAGCCAAAACATCAAGAACATCATCGACACCGACACCAAGGTATACTACCTGGTGGGCAACGACCTGTACTGCTATGACAAGGCCAACGGCAGCAACGATGCATTGAATAAGCGCGGCTTGCTCAACGATGTGATTATCAATGGCATCTACTATAACCACGACAAGCACTACTTGGTGGTCACCTATCTCAACAGCAACATCGACGTGGTGTATGACAATGGCCAGGTGGTAAACCTGCCCGACATCAAAGACCTGGTGCTGACCCAGACCAAGGCCATCAACGATGTGACCTTTGCCCACAACAAAATGATGGTTGCCACCGACTTTGGATTTCTCGTGTACGACGACAACACGATGCACGCCATCGAGTCGCGCCTGTTTGCGCTGGCCTTCGGCTCAGTCATCGAGGTGGGCGAGTGGACTGTGGTCACCCGCAGCGGATATGTCTACGCGGCCAAGACAGCCACCCTACGCGAGTCCTATGGCTCCTACGTACAGGTCAAAGGTATCGCAGCCTCCAGCACGGTGCGCCTGATTCCGGTGAGCGACACGCGCTTCATGGTCAACTGTGCCGCCGGCTTGACGACCTACACCATCGATGTCGACAGCGATGGCAAACCCATGGCCACATCGAGCGATGTGATCTATGAGAAACGCGCCACCACCGTTCAGCGCACACCCACCGGATTTCTGGCCAGCTTTGGGTCAGCGGGTGTCTATATCGCCACCGATGCCCAGGGAGCCAATCCCCAGGTGCTGGGCCAGTCGACCGAGCTGTTCAGCGCCAACCCCCACGGCGATGGCACAATGTGGGCACTGGGCGCCAACGGCCTTCACCGTGCCGATGACACCCAACATTATAACAAGCCCGACGGCATCGGCATCAAGGCCGGCGCATTCTATCTGACGTTCAACAAGTCGAAGAATCTGATGTACCTCAGTGCCTCGAGCGACAACAACATGGCCGAGTGGGGGTCGAAAATGGGAGCAGTAACCAGCATCTTCACCCACGACGGGTCGCAGTGGCGCGACGTCACCCCAGGCAGCTTGCCCGGCAACGGCGTGAGCGCCAACTGGCAACTGGTGATGGATCCCATGGATCCGAACACCTATGTGTATCCCTCGCGCAAATACGGCGTGTTTAAAATCACCAACGACCAGTTTGTTTACCGTTACAACCAGAGCAACAGCTACTTCGCCAAGGACAATTATTACAAGGGTGCCTGCGCATTCGACAGCGACGGCAACCTGTGGGTGGTCTACAGCTCGGAGAATGCTAGCACGACCAGCGCCAACAACGTGGCCGTGTTGCCGCGAGCCAAGTATGAGCAGGCCACTTGCACGCAGGCCGACTGGATTGCCGTGCCTGTGCCGGCTACCAAGCAGAAGTACTTCAAGGGTTCGAGCTTTGTCAATGGTAAAGGCGACGTCAAGGTCTACAACGGCGGCGGATATCAGAACAGCTTTGTGTTCTGGCGCATGCCCAATGGCCTCAACGGCGAGCCCGAGATAGCCAACTACAACAGCCTGCAAGACACCGAGGGCAAGAGTATCACCTGGCTGGGCGTGTACTGCATGGAGAAAGACCTGGATGGCATTGTGTGGGCCGGACTGAACAGCGGCATCGTGGCATTCGACCCGACCGAAGCCTTCGATGACAACTTTAAGGTTATTCATCCCAAGGTCAAGCGTAACGACGGCACAGGCTTGTACGACCAACTGCTCGAAGGACTGCAAATCAACTGCGTGGGCGTCGATGCCAACAACTGCAAGTGGATAGGCACCAACACATCTGGTCTGTACCAAGTGAGCCCCGACGGAAGCAAGATTCTCAAGGAGTTTAATGTCGACAACAGTTACCTGCCCAGCAACACCATCTACAGCGTGTGCTGCAACACCAACACCAATTCGGTGTACGTACTCACCGCGCAGGGCTGTGTCGAGTATATGAGCGATGCCTCGCCTGCTGCCTTGAACTACGATGACGTGTATGTCTACCCCAACCCTGTGCGCCCCGACTTTACAGGCCTGCTGACCATCACCAACCTGATGAGCGACTCCTACCTGACCATCGTCAACGCCCAGGGCACCACCGTCAAGCAGTGGCAAGCCGAGGGCGGCACAGCCACCTGGGACTGCTGCGACACCACAGGTCAGCGCATGCCCACCGGCCTCTACACAGTCTATGCCTCACAGCAGGCCAATGACCGCAACCCACAAAAAGTAGCGCAATTCTTGATTATCAAGTAGTCACTCCAACTGCTTCAATAGATAAGAAAGGAACTTTTTCAACTACTACCATGTAACACCCTTACACGGTATTGATAATAAGATTGTTGCAGGGAGACCGTTCGTCATCCCTGCGTCAAGGCGTAGGGACGGCATCCCTATGCCGTCCGCCTCGACAAAAGGTAATGTTGCTTGCAGCCCGGAGGCGGACGGCACAGGGGTGCCGTCCCTACCTGATGGCTTTGGCGGTAATCATTCTCCGCCAAACTCATCAAACCACACCAAAATTCATCAAATATTTTTTGATGGGCTTTGGCGGTTTTTGATGGTTGTGACCCCTCCCCTTACCCCTCCCCAGCCAGGGGAGGGGGATATGTAGGGCTGCATCCGTAGGCACGAAGATTGTGCGCGATTGAAAAAGAAATAAAAATATTCATGAACATTTGCTGCACTTCAGTCAAAAAAGTTGTATCTTTGCGGTTAAAGACGTAAAACCAGTAAAAAGATTACAATATGAGATGCGAAAAATGTGGACAGACGGTCCCCGAGGGTTCGGCATTCTGCAACCACTGCGGCAACGCCATGAATACTGACATGCACTGCCCGAAGTGCGGACAGATCATACCGGCGAACTCGGTGTTCTGCCCCAAGTGCGGCAAGATGGTGCGCAACGACATGGACGAGGCATCATCCATCGAGAGTTCTGCCCCCGCAACGGGAGCCACATACAATGAGATTGAGCGCGAGCGCGAACGCGAGCAACAGGCTGCTGCGCGACAGCAGGCGGAACGCAGGCCCTACTACCCCGATGACGATGAGCAGGACGATGATGATGAGAACTTATCGAGCGAGCCGGCTCACTTCAACCGCAACGTCATCATAGGCGCTGCCGTGGTGGTGGCGCTCATAGGCTTGCTGCTGTTGCTACGCAACTGCGGCGGCAGCGACAGCGACGACCGCCGCAGCGTCACCGGCAGCGACTCGACACTGCTTGTGGCCGACGCAGGCGCCGACCCGATGGCCATCTTCAACGCCGAGTTAAGCCGCAACAACTTCACCGGCGACGGCGCTGTAGCAGCTCATGCAGTGAAGGTGCCGGGCAACGGTGCCGACCGTCCCGAGGTAATCATGGGTGTAACCACCAAGAACGACCAGGAGAACCGCTCGTTCTTCAAGATTTACAAGCTCACGCAGAATGGACAGGTGTGGATGCCCGAGCTGCAACACACACAGTACCTGAACGGGCGCACCGTGAACATGGACAACTCGGCCTTGATTGCCGACATCCAAAATGTGCCTCGCGCCGTGAAGATAGGCGACAAAGACTATTACTATTTTGCCTATGTCAACAACCCTGTGGAGGGTGGCTCGATAGGCCGTGTGTCGCTGGCACTGTGGAATGTGGACGAGAAGAAACTCACCACCCTCGACTATCAAGGCCCCATCAAGAGCCGTGACGACGGTCGCCAGTATGTCTACGGCAAGCCGTTGCAGGCCATCAACTCGGCCGAGACCCGCTTCTTGCAGCAGGAAGCACAGAACGTGAAACTCATCTACTTCATGACCGAGGAGGAGCTCAAGGCCGAACAAGAGGCCAAGGAGAAGGAAGAAGAAGCCAAGCGCCTGGCTGACCCCGACAATGTGGACGAACGTTGGAACCAGGAGAACGAGGAGAACGTGGAAGCGCTGAAGAACGGCGATGAGGTGACAATGAAGACTCCGAGCTACGACAAGCCCATCTTCAACATGAAGGAAATCAACAAGAAGATTGAGAACGAGGGCTACATCGTGTTTGCCGTAAAGAATGGCGCCGTGTATGGCTTCAACAAGAACACGCGCAAGTACTTCTCGATTTATTCGCCCAAGAGCGACTCGCAGCCCAGTGACATCGGATTTGCCGACAGCAAGAACAACCTGATGCGCATGCGCACCGGCGAGGGCCGCTTCAGCTACAACCTGGCCACGGGCAAGACACAGCGCATCCCTGAGTGATTGGTTGTCGGGTTAGGGGTTAAAGGTTAGGTTTGTCACTATCAGATACCCGAAACTCGAAACTGAAGACTGAACATGCTTCCTGACGACCCCGAGCGCCGCTACTACTGGTGGTTCTTTCTCAAGCTTGACTTGGTGATTGTGGCTCTGCTGGCCCTGTTGTGGTGGCTCAATAAGAGTTTTTAGTGAGCCCCCCTAAATCCTCCCTGAAGAGGGGGACTTCCTGTAGTGGCAGCCACGACTAAAGTCTAAGGTCTAAAGTCGTTGTTAGTTGCAGCCACGACTAAAAACTAGAGACGAGGCCCCAGGGGGCAGGGAACTCGTAACTCGTAACTTATATTAACCATTAATAACTAAACTGATTATGCTACAAGACTTATGGAACAACAATCGCATGGTGGCGATGCTGCTGGCGATTTTGGTTGTGGTTGTACCCTTCCTCGTCTACTATGTGGTCGAGGCAAAGAAGAAACACCCCAAGGGCCTGATTTCGGCTGCCCTGTCAAACATGGGCGAGCGATTTGGCTACTACATCATGAATGCAGTGCTGCTGCTCTTCTTGTGCTCAAAGTTTGGCATCAGCGATGATGTTGCAGGCTGGATTTATGCCGTGTTTTATTTCTTGATTTATGTGCTCAGCCTCCCCGGTGGCATGGTAGCCGACAAGTTGCAGAACTTCAAGGGCACCATCATGGCTGGCCTTCTGGTGATGGCCACAGGCTACATCATTCTGTCGGTGCCCGTGTTTGGCGGCAACCCCGGTAATGTCCCCATGTGGGTGCTTGTTCTCACATGCTTTGCCCTGGTGCTCATTGCCACGGGCAACGGCTTGTTCAAGGGCAACCTGCAGGCAATCGTCGGTCAGATGTATGATAACTATGAGGCCGAGGCCGCCAAGGAAGGTCCCGAGGCGCTTGCCATTGCCAAATCACGTCGCGACAGCGGGTTCCAGATCTTCTATGTGTTCATCAACATTGGTGGTGTGATTGCACCTTTCGTTGCTCCGCTGCTGCGCAGTGCGATGCTCAAGCTTGACGGCTTTATCTACAATGCCGACCTGCCTC
>JAFUVK010000065.1 GCA_017477555.1 Muribaculaceae bacterium | reverse complement strand
TTCACCACCGGCCGTAAGGAGATCATCGACATGCTGCGCCAGCGCAGCCGTCCCTACCTGTTCAGCAACTCGATTGCTCCCGGCATTGTGGGTGCATCCATCGAGATGTTCAAGATGCTCAAAGAGAGCAACGCACTGCATGATAAGCTGGTGGACAACGTGAACTACTTCCGCGACAAGATGATGGCTGCTGGCTTCGACATCAAGCCCACACAGAGCGCCATCTGCGCCGTGATGCTCTATGATGCCAAGCTCTCGCAGGACTTCGCCGCCCGCATGCAGCAGGAAGGCATCTATGTCACGGGCTTCTACTATCCCGTGGTACCCAAGGGCCAGGCGCGCATCCGCGTGCAGCTGAGCGCCGGTCACGAGCGTGAGCACCTGGACAAGGCCATCGCCGCATTCATCAAGGTGGGTCGCGAGCTGGGCTGCATCAAGTGATTGCTCACATCATTTTCAAGAATTTTCAGCCAGGCAGAATTCCGTTCACGGATTTCAGCCTGGCTGATTTTTTATCTCAGTAATTGCCGAATTTTTTCGCGTGATTTTCTGTTAAAAAGACATAAGAACATAAGGACAAAAGATTCGCGGTAAAAAGACAGAAGAACATAAGAACAAAAGATTCATGTGATCACAGTTACAGCTAGTGGTTGCCAGGAAGAGACATGAGCGTCTTCGAGGCAGTCGCCAAACATTTACTCTATAATCCTGAACATTTAATTGAGCCCGATAACGGAGCAATGGCATCGGTAATTGGAAGAATTAAAGATTCTTGTTTACAAAAATGCCTATCACGCTTGCTAGTTGGCACTTTTTTTGTACCTTTGCCGAAATAACAGTTAACACCCTTCTGACAATGAAAAAGATTGCTATGCTTGCCTTGGCCGTGCTGCTGCTATTGCCGGCTCTGGCACAAGACCGCCAATACAACCTCTATGGTGTGATGTTCTACAACCTGGAGAACCTGTTCGACACAATCAATGCCAATGGGTCGTATGACCTGGAGTTCTCACCGGCCGGCGCCCGCCAGTGGAACCACGAGAAGTACTGGCAGAAACAACACAACATGGCCTCGGCCATCGCCCAGATCACCACGCCCGGCACGCCCGACGGCCCTGCCATCATCGGGGTGAGCGAGATTGAGAACATCACCGTGCTGCAAGACTTGGTGCGCCAGCCCGAGCTCAAGAGCCGCCGCTACCAGATTGTGCACCACGACAGCCCCGACCGCCGTGGCGTGGACGTGGGACTGCTCTACAATCCGCGACTGTTCAAGGTGCTCAATGTCACCAACCAGCGGCTGGAGAAGCGCTACTTCGAGGAGCTGGACTATGAAGACCAGTTCAGCGAGAACTTCCGCACGCGCGACCAGCTATGCGTCACCGGCATGCTGGCGGGCGACAAGGTGTCGGTCCTGGTCAACCACTGGCCGTCGCGACTGGGTGGACAGGAGCAGTCGAGCTACCTGCGCGAGGCTGCTGCGGAGATGGCCCGCCAGACCATCGACTCGCTGCTGCGCGACGACCCCAACCAGGGCATCATCTTCATGGGCGACCTCAACGACGACCCCCAAGACCGCAGCTGCGCCAAGGTGCTGGAAGGCCGCCGCGACATCAAGGATGTGGACGACTACGATGATGTGTACAACCCATGGTGGAAGATTCTGGACCGCGGCATCGGCACACTGGCCTACAAAGGGGGCTGGAACCTGTTTGACCAAATCATGATGACGGGCTTCTTTACCAAATACTACGACAGCAAGGAGAAGCCACAACTGACCTTCCTGCGCGCCGAGGTGCTGAACCGCGAGTTTCTCAAGACGCGCGAAGGCGACCGTCAGGGCTACCCGTTGCGCACCTACTCGGGTGGCGTGTTCCTCAACGGCTACAGCGACCACTTCCCCACCATCATCTACCTGGCCAAGGAAGTTCAGTTTTAATCCATTCAAGTTTCTAAAGTAGTTAAGGAAGTTAAGGAGTTAAAGTAGTTAAGACGTTACATGCTGGTGGCTGTTCACGCGGCACGCCGCATCCCTACCGCCACAACATTGTGACATCTTAACTCCATTTGACTACTTTACTCCTTAACTACTGACAAGAAGCTACTTTAGAAACAATGCACATTGATTTATGGAGTTTATCAATCTGGGCGACCAGCACTCTCTGGTCAGTCACTACATGCGCCAGTTGCGCGACCGCAACATCCAGCGCGACCGCATGCGCTTTCGTGCCAATGTGCACCGCCTGGGCCAAATCATGGCCTACGAAATCTCGAAACGTTTCGACTACATCACCATCGACACCCCGACCCCACTGGCCACAGCGCACACGCCCGTCATCTCGAGTCAGGTGGTGGTGGTCACCATACTACGTGCCGGTTTGGCCCTGCATGACGGCTTCTTGAGCTACCTGGACACGGCCGAAAATGCCTTTGTCAGTGCCTACCGACAGTATCGCGAGGGCAGCGACGAGTTTGACGTGCACATCGAGTATCTGGCCAGCCCCAGCATCGAGGGCAAGACCCTGATCATCACCGACCCCATGCTGGCCACCGGGCGGTCGATGGAGTTGGCCTACCGCGCCCTGCTTACCCGTGGCACTCCCGCCCGCATCCATGTGGCCTGTGTGATTGCTTCGGAACAGGCCATCGACTACGTCAAGCAGACTCTGCCAGCCGAGCGCACCACGTTGTGGACCTGCGCCCTCGACCACGAGCTGAACGCCCACAGCTACATTGTTCCCGGCTTGGGCGATGCCGGCGATCTGCTCTACGGCGAGAAGCTATAGGCTCACGAAAACCGCTAAGAGATAATCAACCGCGAAGTTACGCTAGCAAGGATTTTTTGAACCTGTTTGCCCCCTCCCCTTTCCCAAAGGGGAGGGGTTGGGTTGGGGTTTCATTCACCAGGCCGAACGGGATGGGCCGCATTATCTGCATGGCAGTGACGCGGGGGAGGCTGCCGCCCTTTCAGGGCTTCGAGGCAGGGCGGCCATCTGCACCGGGGTTACGCTATCGCTCCACCCCGGCCTGTGGTCTGCCAGCCCTTCGGGCTTGATGCCGGACGGTTAGATAGCAGTGACGCAGGCACCCTCCTCTTGCTCCCCTCCCCTTTCCCAAAGGGGAGGGGTTGGGGTGGGGTTTTACTCAGCCAGGCCGAACGGGATGGGCCGCATTATCTGCATGGCAGTGACGCAGGTGGTCTGCCGCCCTTTCAGGGCTTCGAGCTAGGGCGGCCATCTGCACCGGGGTTACGCTATCGCTCCACCCCGGCCTGTGGTCTGCCAGCCCTTCGGGCTTGATGCCCGACGGTTATTATGAATTGAGATAGCAGTGACGCGGGGGGGGTGACCCGCCTGCTGGGCTTTGGCCGCTCTACCACCACGAAGCGCTCACGACCGAACGTGAGCAGCCGCCAGTAAGGAAAGAAAGGGTCCTAAATGCCCTGGAGGAGCAGGCCGACGACGATGTAGGCGATGAGCAGGAGCAAGGTGTAGACCACCGAGCGCCACAGGCAGCCCAGTGCCGATTTAGGAGCCAAGAGTCCCTTGCTGGATGTCTTGGCTTTTTTCTTTTTCCCGGTCGACTTTTGTGGTTTGGCCGGCTTGGGTGTGTCCTCCTTGTCGACAAAGCTGATGCGTCTTCGGTGCGGAGGTGGTGTGGATGGTTTGTTATGTGGCGGTGGTGTGGTCATGTTGCGCCCTGATTGCGATGGGGCCGACGGCTGGGACCGACGGGATTTAGTGGAGGTAGTGGAGGTAGTGGATGCCGCGGCGCGCGAGGTGTGGGGTGCGTCATATCCCGGCACCTTGTCACTCGACAGGCACTGGGGACACACTACCACACCGCGCGTCTCGGCCAATTGCTCGGCCGAGAATTCTACGCGTTTTCCACAATTAGGACAGTTCCAATTCATTTTCCGAGGCGGAGCCTCGGACTACAGCTACGGCTCGGTCCTTGGCTCTTGGTTCTTGGTTCTAGTTTTTTATTTCGCTGTTTGCTATGCCTCGTAGTGGATGATGGCCTTGACGATGATGCGCCACTGTCCGTTGTCGAGCACAGCCTCGCCGGGCCGGTCGGTGACGATGCGCGTCATGCCGGCCGACATCTGTATGGCGTTGCCCGAGCAGGCCCGCGTGAGGTTTTCTGTGGGCATCATCAGTGCGAATCGGTGCACATCACGGTTGTCAATCACCTGATAAGAACCATGTATGCCGTCGTTAGTGACCAGTTCAAAGAGCGAGTTACCCAACTCAAAGTGTTCGCTCACTCGGTTGAAGCAGTCGTTGTCGTCGGGTTTCGACAAATAGTAGGTGCGTGTGGTGACCTCAGGCTGCGGTTGAGCGGCGCGTTGCTGATGGTCGCCTTGTGCGCGCTCCACCTGCCTTGGCTTCATCACGCGCTGGTTGGCCTCGATGTTTCCCACGCGCTGCAACAATGCCTTGACGTGCTGCGACACGTCGTCGGCCAACTGTTGCATGTTCTGGTTGGTAGCCTCCAGCTCCGAGCGTGTGGCCCTGCGGAGCTTGTTCAGCCTGCTATGGTTGAGCCACGCCATGGCCAGTGCGGCCAGAGCCAGCAGTGCCAGCAATGCGTCAAAAAGCAGATGGGTGTTCAGTCCAGCTTTCTGCTGGGTCTGGGCCGGCTCATTGGGCAGGTCGGTAACCGGGATGGTGTCGGGCACGGGTGGTGCCGTGTCGACCTCGGCCAGGGGTTGCCCCTGCTGGCTCGCCGACTGCTGCAGGTAGCGCGTCATGTCGCGCTCCACGTGCTGCGCCAGGGCGCCTGCCAGCTGCTTGACGCGAGCCATGTTGCCCCCATCGTTCTCCAGCGCTTTCAGCCGGTTGTACACCGGTTCCCACTGGCTTTGTGGGCGGTAGACGGCATCGAGGTCATCCAGTGTATAGCCCTGTGGTGCCTGCGCCTCGAAGTCGTCGGTCTTCTGCCCATAGCCACCATTGAGTGCTTCATACTGCGCAATCACGGCCAGGGCATGTTGCCACTGCTGCTGCGTCAGTGCAGTACTGTCGCCTTGCGCCATGGCCACCATCATCATCATTGCGGCCAGGCTGATTGTGATAAGTTTTTTCATTCTTTGTCGTTTTTGGCCGTGACAGAAGTCACGGTATGGGAAGACGATTAGTTGATGTCGCCCTGGTTGCGCAGGCGGCTGATGACCTCGTTGCACAGGTTGCGCATCAAGTTATAACGTATGGTGCCAATGATGGGATAGAAGAATGGCACATCCTCGACCACATCGGCCGGCTCATAGCGTCCACCCAGATAACTATTGATTCCTGCGGTGAGGTAGTTGTCCAGGTCGTTGCCCACCACGTCGGTAAACAGTCGGAGCACAGTGTTGTCGATGCCGTAGTCATCCTTGGTGGCCTTGTCGAGCAGTGCCACAAAGAATTCGTTGAACTGCCTCACCTGCTGCACAATTTGTTCCCTAATGCCCAGGTCGTTGACCTGCTCAAAAGTGAGTTGCTCGTCGCCCAGCATCGAGTAGCAATACTTGAGCGCTACCACATTGCGCGGACTATAGACAGCTGTACTGACCTGCCCGTCGAGGCGCTGGTTCTCGAGTTTGATGCCGCCCCGACAAGTGATTTGCTTGGGGCACTCGGTCTCGATCTTTACCTCAAATCGTTCGGTATAGGTCTCGCCATAAACACGCTCGATGATGGTCTGCGCCAGCTCCTCGACCTGGCTATGGCTACCCACGATGTTCAGAATTTTGGAGCCCGTGCCGCTGAAGTAGACCTGCTTGGGTTTCTCGTAGTGCCTGGCGTGCATGGTTCGCGCAATGTAGTAGATGAGTGCAGCGAAGAAGTACATGAACACCAGCTTGCGCTGCTCGTCGTTGCGCAAGAGCGTGTTATAGCTGTACAGACTGCGGTCGATGTCGCGCAGTCCCCGCAGCTCCTCGACGTTCTCAATCGAGAACAAGAACGCGTTGATGTCCTCGCTTCGCTTCTGCTGCATGATGTCGTGCAGGATGCTTGTCAGATAGCTGATGCCCGACGTGCGGTCGTTCTCAATCAGTCGTGTGAAGTACTGGCTGTAGTGCTGCAGCAGGGGGTTGGTGTCGGCATCACGCTCGCCGAAGGCATCGCCAAAGAGCGCATTGCCGGCAAAGCGGAACGAGGATATGGCCACCGGCTGACTAGCCAGGCGGTCGGGAGTGGGCTGGTAGATGACCACATCGCTAGTGCCGCCTCCAATGTCGATGCTCACATAACTGCTTCCGCTCACGGCGGCACTCTTGTAGTAGAACGCCGGGGCTATCGACTCGGGATAGGCCTGGAGGTGTGTCAGGTCGGCACTCATGTAAGTGCGATAGAGGTCCTCCCAGGTGTCGCGCAACTTGCGCCGGTCGCTTCCGCCCATGCTCACAGGGAAGAAGTAGATGACCTGTGTGCGGCTCAGGTCGGCGCTCTCGAGCAGAGCCTTGGCCTTGATGAGCAGCATCAGCTCGCGCAGGAACTCGCGCGCCAGCGTGGTGTCGCCCATCCACTTCAGGTTGGTCATCACCTCGTAGCCCTGGAAGTACTTGCGCTCGTAGAGAAACGGGATGTTCACATCGTGAAACAGCCTGTTGCCGCCGTCACTGCCCAGGTTGCGTGCCAGCGACGACCGCATGGGAAAGCCATAGACCGTGTCGATGACTCGCGGCAGGAACTCGATGCGCTGGAGCTGCTCGGCGATGTCGAGGCCGCCCTGCTTGAGCAGCGACGCGATGAGCACCTGTTCGCTGCTCCAGTCGAAGGTCAGCGGCTGCGACACCTGTCCGCGGTCGGCCCACTCGACGTGTGTGTTGGTCGTGCCGAAGTCGACAGCAAATACCAGTTCGCGCGC
Organism: Muribaculaceae bacterium; assembly: GCA_017477555.1. GTDB lineage: Bacteria > Bacteroidota > Bacteroidia > Bacteroidales > Muribaculaceae > Sodaliphilus. Next base: position 25,985 of record JAFUVK010000065.1, on the reverse strand, counting down.
CGAGGGAGTGTAAGGTTTCCACCTGGGCAAGATGATGCCCGCAAAGTTGCCCATGGGCATGTGCACCGTGGCCTCGGCGTAGTCCCATGTGCCGTTGATGTCGTAGTAGGTGGTGGTGAACACCTGTCGTGCCCTTACCTTTCCGGTGACGTTGATGCCGGCTGTGGTGCCTCCATCGCGCAGAAAGCGCAGCGACACCTGGCCGTCGGGAATCATCGAGAACAATTGCACGGTATAGTCGTCGTTGCGGTCGGTGCGCACAAACGGGAAGACACTGACACTGACTATGGAGTCGACAATGCGCCCCGTGCCGCGGCGTTCGTCCCACTGCCAGGTGGGGTCGGTGGTGACAAGATAGCGCCGCGAGAGCTCGATGCAGCGCTTTTTGATGGGTATGCGCAACGTCACCTGCACGCTGCCGTCGCTCAGCTCCTCGATGTCCATCATGTTGCGTCCCGCGACACGCCCGCGCAGGTCGGCCGCGGTGAACCAACGGAAGAACTCGGGCTTGAGCGGCAGCAGATAGCCCCGCGTGGCTGTCTGCCCATTGGACCGCAGGTTGCCGTCGAAGTAGTGGTCGTTGTCGATGGCGTTGCTCAGTCGCACCAGCTCGGGTGCCAGCAGGTCGTCGGTGGTGATGAAGGGGTACTGGATGCTGGTGTCGGGCAACTTCCGTTCGGCCAGGGGCAGTCCTCCGGCCAGCACCTCGGTGGCACTGTCCCACTCTTTGTCGATGTATCGGTAGTGCTCGACCGAGCCGTTGAATCCCGTGCGCAGCACCAGTGGCAGTGTCGTGGCCTCGGGCTGCGGCATAGTGGGCTGGATGACGAAGTCGCTCTGTGCCGCGCTGGTGCGAATGTCCATCACACGCTTGTGGTAGAACCTTGCTCCCAGCACACTCACATCGGCACTGCCGCCAAAGCGGTCGAACGTCTGCTCCAACCGCTCGAGCACCGAATTGGCCAGGTCGTGGCTCAGCGCGTTGAGGTTGGGCACCACGTCGGTGATGCGGCGGTAGAGCTCAGGTCGCTGCCGACGCAGGTAGTCGATGTTGTGAATCATGTAGCTATAGACGCATCCCACGCGCTCGCGCAGCACGGGATAGGCGTTCATCAGCAGATAGAGGTAGTAGACAAAGTCTTCGTCGCGCTGCCACAGGGGGCGGTCGGTGGAGAACAGAGTCACGCCCTGCTCCACCTTGATGGCATCGACCGGCCCGCTGACGGGTGCGGCCATCACCAGCGATGCCGGGCTGGTGCCTCCGAGCACCATGTTGTCGTACATGAGTATGTACCAGTCGTGCAGGTCATCGAAGTTATAGACCGTGTCGCTGGCCAGGAACAGCTCCAGTGTTTCGCCATACAGGCGGTGTGTCGCATTGTCCTTGAGCACTGCCAGCTGCTCGTCGCGGTTCCATCGCACCAGCCGCAAGTAGTCCTTGTGGTTCTCGTAGTCGAACAGCAGTTGCATCACGTCGAGGGCGTTCGACACCAGTCGCTCGTTCATGGCCGCTCCGCGCAGGTTGGGGTTGGCCAGCTGTGTGAAAGCATTCTTGACCAAGTCGAGCTGTGCGAACGGGCTGGGAATGGCTGTGCGCGGGTTGCGGCTCAGCCCTCCATCGGGATCCTTGATGCGTGCTATGTCGTCGTCTTGGTAAGGCTCAACAGGAATCCAGTCCTCGTTTCCTCCGCGCGACGTCTTGTTGCTGTATGATAATATCTCGCTCATTGTCTCTGTAATTGAAAATTGAAAATTACAAGGTGGCTGTTAATGTCGTCAGTTGATGGCCTCGTAGCGTTCGGCGATGATGCGTGTGGCGGCACGGTTGAACAGGTCGAGCAGCTTGTACTCGACGGTGTGCTCGCTGTAGCCGGCATCGCGGCTCAGGCGGTTCATCTCGGCCTTAAACACGTTGTTGTCCACACTCTTGTGTCCGAGCAGCCCCTTGCGCGTGGCCACGCGGGTGATGGCGCGGTTCATGTCGGTCTCTCCCAAGCTGAACAGGCTCACCGAGCGGTTGTTGTCGTGCATCTCTACGAGCCAGTCGACGTAGGCGCGCATAAAGTCGTCGGTGAGTGTCCGGTAGAACTGCGAGTTAAGGAAGTCGCTCTTGATTTTTGGGGCATCCTCGGTATATCCCTGCCCCACCTGGTCGCGGAATCCTGTGCGCAGATACAGGAAGAGCAGGTGGAAGCGCACCAGCGGCTCGTAAACCAGACGGCGCGTGGCGGCGCGCAGGGTCAGGAAGTTGACATCGCGCTCGTCCTTGTCGAGGGCAAACTCAAAGGCGCTGGTGGGCAATGGGTAGCCGTCGGGGTCGCTCAGGCGGTTGAGCGGCATGCCTGCAAACTTGAGCGGTGCCAGCGCTCCTACCAGCTCCACCAGGTGGGCCCGGTTGCGCTGTCCATGCTCGCCGGGGTCGTAAGTGTAGGGCTTGCTCACCTCCTGGTCGCCCACATAGAAGATGGCGTTGAGGTTAGAATCGTTGGCCCCGGTCATGGTGTCCTTGTAGTAGTAGAGTGCGCTCTGAGTCTTGACGATGAAGTCGGCCTTGTCGATGCGCCGGTCGTCGTTATGCTCGATATTGAAGTATGGCAACACAGTGAGTCCGCCGATGGGTGCCTTGCGCAGCACGTCGCGGTTGTTGATTTCGAGGTTCTTGGCCTGCCGGATGTTCTTGACCATGATGGGGAATCCCGCGGCACCGGTGCCGCCAAAGATTGAGCTGATGAAGAAGATGCGGTCGCCCTGGTTGAATACGTTGGCAAAGGCCTTGAACTCGTCGCTGTCCTTGATCTCGTTGAGTGCCACCGAGCCGATGTTGGGCGATCCCACAAAGCCTATGTTCATGCGATTCTCGAGCTGATAGTCGGCAAACAAGAGCGATGTCAACGCTTGGTTGGCCTCGTTCATGGTGTCGTAGCCGATGAAGTCGCGAAACTTCTCGCGCTCCACGGCCCCAAGGTTGAAGATGAATGTGTCGTTGAGCTGTATGGTTCCCTCGCTCATGATCTCGCGCAGTGTGACAAAGCGTGTGGCAAAGAAGCCATCGGCATTGACGGCGTTGCCATACAGCCGCTGGCGCAGGCTGCGGTAGGCCGTGAGCAGCGCCTCAGTGCGCTTGAGGTCTTCATTGCTCTTGTGCGGGTCGATAATCACGGGCACGATTTCGATGTTAGGAACGGGCCGGCCGTTCTCGTCGACGGGTCGCACACCGGCAGCCGAGAGCATAATCAGTGACTTGAGCACGCGTGACCCGGTGCCACCTATTGCAAATAGAAATAATCGCATCTTTCCTTTATTATTAACCGCGAAATCCTCGCGAACGTTCTTTTATTTTAACCGCGCATTACGCGAATCTCTTTTTTACCGCGCATTACGCGAAGGTCGTTTATTTATCTCGAATTATCGAATTCTCGAACTTTCGATTTTTTGCGCAATTCGCGATTCAGTGAAGCGCACTTGCCCCAGGAGGAGCGGTCACTGCGGGATGGGGGTGTGACGGCAGTTGCTGCTCCACCAGCGCATTGCGAACGACGCGACGACAAACATCACCGCAGCCCACACCATGTTGGCCAGCTCAAACGACAACGACTCGGCCCCATAGCTCAGCCCCAGGTCGGCAAACACGCTCTGGTTGACGGCATAGCCGATGATGGGTGTGAGCAACGTGGAGATGCCGCCCACCAGCAGCCAGTGGAACCAACGGTCGAAGCGCACGGAGTTGATGGCGTAGTAGTAGATGGCGGCTGCAGCCCATGGCACGGCAATGGTGATGAGCGGAATCATGTCGTAGAGCCCGGCGTTGTAGAACTGGTCGCTAAAGCCCGGCACAGAGTAGATGGCCTCGTAGGCCTGCACGCGCAGCACATAGAACAATAGGGTAGCCGCGATGCCCAGTGCCAGATAGATGTAGTGTTGCTTCTTCATATTTCTTTTGTAAACGAATTTTCGAACATTCGAACATTCGAGTTTTCGAACATTCGAGCGGTTACAGATTTTTTAGTTCTCGAGATTGAGAGTGAGTGTGGTGTAGTTGCCGCCGGTGCCGAATGCCGCGGCTATGCCGTCGAGAAACTCCTTCAGTCCCAGCGTGGTGGTCGAGAAACCGGAGGCGGCGGTGTTGGTGTCGTCGCGCGAGCTGCTCTGGCCAATCCATGCCGGCAGCTCGTTGGGCAAGCTGATGGTGAGCTGGTCGCGCGGGCCGACAAACTTGCCGGTGAGCGTGAGCAGGTGCGTCTTGCCGTCGAGATACATCTTGTTGTTGCCGGTGACCATGTCGGGCGTGATGGGCGCGACGCGCAGCTCAAATCCGCTGGCCGACTGCACCTTGTAGTTCCCTGCTTGGGCCAGAAAGTCGGCCTCTTTTTGCAGTCCATCCAGCCGCGCGGCAATGGTCAGGCACAAAATGCCTGTGGTCTTGTCGGCCTGGCACTTGGTCAGGCGCGTGGCATCGTGGTGGTCGACGCGGAATCGCCCGGCATTGTCCTTCCAGTCGGGCAACACGCAGTAGTCTACTGCCGCCTCACTTTGGTTGAAGCGGTAGCTGTGGCGCACGGCTGCGGGGTGCAGCAGCTCGGCATAGTCGCTCTGGGCCGCCATCCGATCCATCACGGGCGTATCGGCGATGACCAGCAGATAGAAGGGTCTCATGCCTCGGTACTCCACCGGCCGGTTGGTGTAGGGGTAGTACTTGCCGTTGTAGTCGCCCATGAGCTGATGTACCAGCACCGACTTGCCCTTGTAGTGCCGGAATATGTTCGTAGCCAGGCTATTCTCCTCGTTCAGAATCTTGTCGATGCTCACATCGCCGGCATCGGCCGGCGAGTAAATGAGGTCGGTGACCACCACACTGACGTTGGTGGCGTCCTGCGCCTTGAGTATGGCACCGAAGATTTGCTGGAAGTCGGTGAAGGCCGAGTTGCCCACTCCGGCCGTGCTGGCATAGATGTTCCGATCTTTGATGAACTGGTCGACGGTACCCTGGTAGGGATAGATTCCGTCGTTGACGATGTTGATGTTCACCTTGCGGCCCGGGAAGCGGTTGATGATGTCGTTAACGGCCTTCTTGAGCTGCCCGCGGTCGCCGGCGTTGTCGTATGGCACCATCGAGCCGCTGCGCTCAAAGTAGATGGTGAGCGACAGTTCCTGCTGCCCATAGCGAGCGATGTCCCATCGCATGGGTGGCCGCAGGTCGCCGCCTATGCGGTCGATGAGTGCCTGCAGCTGCGCCACGTCGACCTGCCCCTGCTTGTCGACATACTGGCTGTAGCGGTCGGGGTTCTGCCGGATGATGGCGCAGATTGAGTCGAACTGCGCCTGTGTGGTGTCTTGCTGCACCAGTGCGTGCTTGATGGCCTTGTCGAGCGGCGAGCTGCCGCACGAGGCCAGTGCCAGTGCCACCATCACCGGCATCAATAGTGCTATTAGTTGCTTCATCTTCATTGCTTGTGCTTTTAACCTACAAAGGTAATGCCATTTTTTGGTATTGCCACCGTTTAGACGCATTTTTTAAGAAAAAAGTTGCGCCCGGGGGGCTAAAACAAGGGGGCTAGAGTCTCTAGAGAATCTAGAGGGTCTAGAAAATCTAGAATATCTAGAAAAAAATTGCAGCATTAGCAAAATATTGTTATCTTTGCGGCAATTTAAGAAGCTATAACTCTGATATGTTATCTCAGCTGCCCATACCGGCACAACGCATCGAGACAGTGCTGCGCAAGCAGACCAACTGGAAGCGCCTCTGGTTCTATCAGAAGACGGTTGTCCTCTATCAGATGACCTACGTCTTCACTCGCCGCTTCTTGCCAACCTATGGCGACCGTACGGTCGACCAGATGGTGCAAGCTGCGCGTTCGGGCAAGCAGAACATTGTTGAGGGCAGTGCCGATGGTGTGACATCAATGGAGCTGGAGCTGAAGCTGCTCAACGTTGCGCGGTCAAGCATCCAAGAGCTGCAAGAGGACTACGAGGACTACCTTGTGAAGCGTCAAGTCGAGATCTGGGACGAATCACACCCCCGCTTTGAGGCAATGCTCATCTTTTGCCGCGAGCACAACAGGCTCAAGGACTATCAGCCCTACTTTGAACGCTGGACCGATGAAGAAGCGGCCAACACTGCTCTGACTTTGTGCCACATGGTCGACAAGATGCTCATGAGCTATCAAAAGCGCAAAGAAGAGGAGTTTCTTGCCGAAGGAGGCATCCGAGAGCGCATGACCGCAGCACGTCTCAACCGCCGTGCCACCCAGCAACAAGAGATCGACCGGCTGCAAGCCCATCTGCAAACCCTTGCTGCCGAGAATGAGCGTCTGCGTGACCTGCTTGCCGCCCACGGCATCCCTCACTAGAGGCTCTAGATAGTCTAGATAGTCTAGAGACTCTAGATAGTCTAGAATATCTAGCCGACGACACAGATACAAACCATTTATATTAACTTAAATTTCAAACAATTATGAAGAAATTTCTATCATTATTGACGCTCATGCTGCTGTGCACGACAGCGTGGGCAGAGACGGTGACCGATACGCTGACTGTCACCGGAACTGGAATAGATCTCAACTCATCCAGCTATCAAGACTGGAGTGGAATGACATTCGCTTCGGATGCGGTGTATGCCGGCAATTCTGCTCGCGGTGCAAGTGCAACAAACCTCAGTATCCAGCTGCGTTCTAAAAACAGCAACTCAGGCATCGTGACTACCGCCAGTGGTGGAGCCACAGTCAAGAAAGTTACCATTACTTTTAACAGCTCAACAACATCAGGCAACGTAGTTCAAGTATTTGGGAAAGCTGCTGCTTACAACAGCGCGGCTGACCTCTATGGTGATAACAAAGGAACCCTAGTGGGTGAGATTACCTGTGGCACCAACACCGACCTCACATTCTCGAGCAGCGATATCTATCCTTACATCGGTCTGCGTTCAAAAAGCGGTGCTATCTACATTGACCAGATTGAGATTGTCTGGGATACTGAGGCATCAACCGCCACGGTGGCTGCGCCTGTGATTACGTTCAGCCCGGCGACCGCTTACGAGGGTGACGAGGTGACCTGCAGCATCAGCTGCGCTACCGATGGAGCTGTCATCCAATACTCGACCGATGGTGAGACCTATCAGGAGTATAACGGCGAGTTCACGCTGAACGCCACCACCACCGTCTATGCCAAGGCTACGCTCAACAACGAGGTGAGCGAGATTGCCCAGAAGACCATCACCTTTGGCAAGGTTGTTCAGAACATCGCCGATTTCAACGCTTTGGAAGACAACGAAACCTTCAAGTTCAACGGAACAGTGACTGTTCTGGGCCAGAAAGGCAGCAACCTCTATGTCCAGGATGCCAACAATGGCATGCTCATCTACGGTACCACTAACCAAGAATACACTTTCGGCGACATTATTCCCGCCGGCTTTAAGGGCACAAAGACCACATTCAGTGGTGCCCCCGAGATGAAGGATCCTACTGGTTTTGCAGCCGCCACTGAAAATGTTGAGCCTACCGCTATTGAGATGACCATTGCCGATGTCACTCTTGAAAATTTCGGCCGCTATGGTGTCATCCGTGGCGCAACCATCAATGGCGACAGTATCGTTGTTGGCAATGCCAAGGTTGCATACTTTAATCGCTTTGAGGGTGTCGCCATCCCTACCGACGATGCCACCTACGATGTTTATGGTGTGGCAAGCTATCACAATGGTAATCAGTTCCTGCCCCTGAGCTTCAAGAAGGTTGAGACTCCGGTTGAGTTCGGCATTCAGGTGAGCCCTGTGGCCGGCGAATATACTGAGCCTGTGACTGTGGAAATCTCGACCACCGGTCTTGCAGAGGGCGAAGTGGCCACTATCACCTACACCATCGGCGATGGCGAGGAGCAGACTTACACCGAGCCGTTCACGCTGTACAAGAGCGCAACTGTCACTGTGATGGCTGAATGTGGCGAGAAGTCGGACATCCAGGAGTATACCTACACCATCAACCTGCCGGCTCTCGCATTCACGATGACTCCCGAGCCCGGCACCTACCAAGGCGAGCAGAATGTGACCATCGCTTGCACCAATGCAGTGAGTGACCTTACTGTGGTTTGGGCTTACACTCCCGAGGAGGGCGATACCATCGAGGGCGATGAGACCAGCATGACCTTCACCGCAGCCAAGAGTGGCGTGCTGACCATCATGGCCGAAGAGGCGAACACCGGTCGCGAATACAACACCCCCGAGGAGGGCTTGACCTACACCATCACCGAACCCATTGAGCTGGACGGCATGATTGTGTTTGCCGACAACGAGGCCGACGGTTCTCCCCTGGATAGCGATGGCATCATTGGTCAGGCTACCAAGGGTGGCAACTACATTGAGAGCGCAAGTGACATCGACAAGGTGTATGCCGGAGCAGAGGGCTTGAAGTTCTCGAATAGCAGCACTAACGGCACAATGACCCTGAACCTCAAGGACAAGTGGAACGCCACCAAGATTTCGTTCATCGCCAAGGCTTGGACCAGTAGTACTACCGGCAAAACTGATGCCGCCAAGATGACGGTCAATGGCAACGAGTTTGACCTGACCAAGGACTTCGCACTCTATGAGTTCGTTCCCGAGAGCCAGGTTGAGGCCATCACCTTCGCCGCCACCAAGCGCGCTTACCTGAAGGTCATCAACATCGAGGGCGAGACTGTGACTCCGCAGCCTAGCTACGACATCGTTGTCACCCCCACCCCCGAGGAAGGCAAGGTGTACAAGAGCGGCATCACCGTCAAGGCCGAGGTGACTCCCGAGTTGCCCGAGGGCGCCAGCCTGAAGTATGTCTTTGTTGAGACCGGAGCCACCGAGGAGGCAGTCGAGAACGACTACACCGATGCCGGTGTCAAGTTGTCGAAGAGCGGCACGCTCACCTTCATCGCCCGCGACGCCGCCAATGCAGAGCTGGCCCGCAAGAGCGTAGACTACACCTTCAGCCTGGTGGGCGACCTGAACGGTGACGGCATCGTCGATGTGAGCGATGTCCAGTATCTGGTCAACATCATCCTGGGTAAGGTCAATTTTGACGAATAAATCCTCACGGTCGGCCCGCGTGGCATGACCACAGGCTCAACACAGAGGCAGCGAACTCGCCCATGCGCAGTTCGCTGCCTCTCTTTTCTAGCCTCTAATCGCGATAATGCTTTTTGTGGGCTATATACCAGTTGTCCCTTGATGTAAAGTAGCAGTGGCCCCAACGGGGCCGCCTAACAAATAAACAATGATAACAAGCTAGGGTTTTGGTGTTCTTTGGTGGTTACATTCTCCACCAAAACCATCAAAACTCATCAAAGTTCGTCAAATTAGTTTTTGATGTCTTTTGCCAGTCTTTGATGAATTTGGTGGTTATAACAGAGCAAGACGGATTACCCATGTGGCAGCGCAGCACTACGAGAGTTAGCCGCCCTGTCGGGCGGGAAATCAAATAAAATCTAAAACAAAATCGCACAGTCGCAGAAACTTATTATTTCCTCCTGCCGCTGTGAGATTTTGAATAAGATTCTATTAGATTTCCGCCCGAAGGGCGTAAATTTTTCGATAATCTCGGCTGCACTCGACAATCGATGCAAGCATCATTGCGCTCATTGGCACGAGATTTACCATGCCGTCCGCCAGCAGGGCTGCAAAAATGCGATTAAGCGAGTGCAATGCGAGCTGGCTCGCTGATGGCCGAGCGTGAGCATTTTATCCAAACGACATTACCTTTTGTCGAGGCGGACGGCACAGGGGTGCCGTCCCTACAGCCTTGACGCAGCAACAAGAGCTATAAAGCCATTCACCGGGTCGAGGGCGCACCATGCAGTTTTGTGGCTGAGACATACCGCGAAGTCGCGCCAACTGCCTCGCTGTTTTACGCGAATAACGCGAAGCAGCCAGGCTGACATTGTGCATTGGGGCAAACCCCACCCCTTCCCCTCCCTTTTGGGAAAGGGGAGGGGAGGCTAAGGACGTGTGAAAGTTACTTGGGAGCCAGCGTGACCAGCGGCACGAGCATCTCCTCCATCGAGATGCCGCCGTGCTGGAACGTGTCGGTGTAATAGGACACGTAATAGTTGTAGTTGTTGGGATAGGCCAAGAAGTCGCGATTCAGCGCAAAGACATAGGCCGTGCTCACGTTGGGACACGGCAGTCCGTAGCGCTGCGGCTTGAGAATCTCGTAGACCTGCTTGGCATTGTAGCTCAAGTTCTTGCCTAGCTTGTAGCGCAGGTTGGCATTGGTGTTCTTGTCGCCGATGACCTTGACGGGATTGTCGACGCGTATGGTGCCATGGTCGGTGGTGACCACCACCTTATATCCCATCTCGGCCATGCGCTTAAACAGCTCAATGGCATAGCTGGTTCGGAACCACGACTCGGTGAGCGAGCGGTAGGCGCTGTCGGTATTTGCCAGCTCGCGTATCATCTTGCTCTCGGTGCGTGCGTGCGACATCATGTCCACAAAGTTGATGACCACCACGTTGAGGTCGAAGCTCTTGAGCGTGTTGAAGTTCTGCAGTAGCTTCTCACCGCCGGCCACATCGTTCACCTTATTATAAGAGAAGTGAAGCTTGCGGCGATAGCGGTCGAGCAGTGTCTGGATGAGTGGCGCCTCGTTGACGTTTTTTCCTTCCTCCGAGTCCTCGTCGACCCACAGGTCGGGAAACATCCGCTCGATGTCGATGGGCATCAGCCCCGAGAAGATGGCGTTGCGCGCATACTGTGTGGCCGTAGGCAGAATGGTAGTGTACAGCTCCTCGCGCTCAATGTTGTAGTGCTCGGCCAGCAGCGGGCTGATGGTCTTCCACTGGTCGAGACGAAAGTTGTCGATGACCACAAAGAACACCTTTTCTCCCTTGTCGAGCAGTGGCAGCACCCGGCTCTTGAACACGTCGTTGCTGCGCATGGGGTGCTGGTCGGTGGTGACCCACGTCTCGTAGTTGCGCCGCACAAACTTGCAGAACGCCGCGTTGGCCTCGTCCTTCTGCATCCTGAGCATGTCGGCCATGCCTGTGTCGGTAGCGCTTAGCGTAAGTTCCCAGCGCACAAGCTTGCTGTACAGCTCATACCAGTCGTCGATGGTCTGTGCTGCCCCAATCTGGTTGCTGATGTTGATGAACTCCTGCCGATAGTCACCCGTCACCTTCTCTGTCACCAGTTCGGTGCTATGCAGGTTCTTCTTGATTGACAACAAGATTTGCATCGGGTTGACAGGCTTGATGAGATAGTCGGCAATCTCGCTGCCTATGGCCTGGTTCATGATGTTCTCCTCCTCGCTCTTGGTAATCATGATCACCGGCACGGTGGGCTGCGCAATCTTGATGCGCTGCAGTGCCTCGAGTCCGCTGATGCCCGGCATATTCTCATCGAGGATGATGAGGTCGAAGTGCTGGCCCTCGATGGCATCGAGCGCGTCACGTCCGTTGGTCACAGTGACCACGTCGTAGCCCTTATTGTTGAGAAACATGATGTGCGGCCGTAGCAGGTCAATCTCATCGTCGGCCCAAAGTATGGTGATCTTGCTCATCGTGTGGTAAGTTTTTTCAGTGTTCAGGTTAGGGTAGCTGGATGGCGCGGTAGATGATAAATGCCAGCAGGGCCAGCAAGCCCATGATCACGGCGATGGCAAATGCCTGGAAAGCCGGTGAAGCCGGTTCGCGGTGCCGATGCTGCGCCAGTCGGTAGCTCGGAATCATGGGTTTCCAGTCGAAACCGGTGTCGGACAAAGTCGAGGTATGTGTGCCGTGTTCGTGGCTACGGCGACTGCTCTGATGACGCTTGCCGGTGTCGTGGTTGCTTATTGTCTCGGTGTTGTCGCTTGCCGCATTCAGTGCCTTGCCGCAGTATGGGCAGAAGTTGATGCCCTCTCCAATGCTCTGTCCGCAGTGCGGGCAGTAGCGCATGGGCGGCTGCGTGTGCTCGGTCTCATCGGCAGCCTCGGCATGTGGGCTGTGCGGCCTGGGCAATGTGCCAGGCTCAATGGCCTGATAGGCATTGAGGCACTGCGGACACACCACCAGCCCGTCGCGCACCGAAAGCTCCTCGGGCGAGACGTTCATCACCTTACCGCATTGTGGACAAGTCGTCTGCACAGTTGTTTGCTATTTTTTCTAGACAATCTAGAGAGCCTAGAAATCTCACAAAATTACTGCAAAAAAGTGGATTAGGCTCTATTGTCAATGCAAAAAACTCTAAAAAATGGCCAAAAACAAAAATATTTGGCATTATTTAATTGTCATTTGTCAAGTTTTTACTACTTTTGCAAGTCGTTTCGACAACTGACACGTAAACAACAGAATATTAGATAGAACAATGGCAAAGAAAAAAAACGAACCTGTGCGCACGACCCTCGAGGAGGTCAATGAGTCTCTGTCGACCGCCGCACAACGTCTTGAGGACAACAAGAAGTACATCTATTGGGCGCTGGGCGCCGCAGCAGTGATTGTGCTGCTGGTGGCCGGCTATGTCTATGGCATCCACAACCCCAATGTCAATAAAGCCAAAGAACTGATTGGCAAGGCCGACCTGGAGTATCTGCAGGGCGACACCGTCAACGCACTCAAGGACTACGAGAAGGTGTTCGACACCTACAGCAACAAGCCCGCCGAGCGTGCCGCATTCAACGCCGCTATCCTGCTCTATCAGCAGGGCAAGAACAAGGAGGCTGCCGGCTACCTCGAGAAGTATGACCCCGAAGGCAACCTGGTGGGCCCGGCCTCGCAGTCACTGCTGGGCGACTGCTATGTGAACCTCAAGCAGTACGACAAGGCTATTGCCGCATTCGACAAGGCCATCAAGCTGGCCGGCGACAACGAGGTGTACGCCCCCACGTTCATGCTCAAGAAGGCCACTGTGCTGCATGCGCAGAAGAAGTATGCCGATGAGGTGAAAATCTACGAGAACATCCGCGACAACTATCCGCAGTATGCCGATATCTATCAGGTGAACATGGACAAGTACATCGAGCGCGCCAAGGCCATGGCCGGCGAATAAGCCCGAAAACGAAATACGCAGAATTTTAAAGAACTCTTTTTTGGGGGCTGGAGCCAAGTGTGGCCCCGGCCCCGTTGCTTAACCCACACATGACATGAAAGTAGACATCAACATCCCGTCGCTCGAGGCAATTGACCAGGCGGCACAGCAGTTCATGGCCCACATGGGCGACTACACCGTCTACGCCTTCTACGGCCAGATGGGAGCCGGAAAGACCACATTTATCAACGCCCTGTGCCGCGCGCTGGGCGTGGCGACCGACATGACCGGCTCGCCGTCGTTTGCCATCATCAACGAGTACCGCAGCGACAGCACAGCCGAACTGATTTATCACTTCGACTGCTACCGCCTCGAGAGCGAGGCCGAGGCCGTGGACATAGGCACCGAGGACTACCTGGACTGCGGTGCCATCTGCCTGATTGAGTGGCCCGAGCGCATCGAGGCGCTGCTGCCCGACGACACGGTGCGCGTCGATATCACCGTCAACGACGACAACACCCGGCAGCTCACGCTCACCCTACCCGAGTAACAACAATCCACCGCAGCTATACACTGCGGTGGATTGGTTTAATTACCTTTTATCGAGGCGGACGGCATAGGAACCACGAAGTGCTCGCGACCGAACGGGAGCCCGAAGGGCAAGCGCAACGCGCGCAGCAATGCCGTCCCTACCTTAACCCCTTACCCCTACTTAGACCGGCTCAACCGTTCTCAAAGCCCAGCTCCACGACCTTGGCGCGCACGGCGGCCTCATCGACGTTGCCCTCGACATAGGCTATGCCCTGTGCCAGGTCGACAGTCACTTTCTCTGCTCCATCAAGCTGGGCGAGCCCTTTCTCTACAGTGGCCTTGCAGTGGTTGCACATCATGCCACGTACCTTGAATTCTTTCATTGCGATGGTTTTGTTTTGTTTGATTTTATAAGACTTCCAGTAGTTACTGGCCATGCCCACTACTAGCATGACAATCAAGAAGATACTGCACACCCAGTTGAGCCAGGTCACCGACATGTGGTGGCTCATGGCGCCATGGTGGTGCGGCATGGCGTCGACAAAAATCTGGCGCAAACCCGGCCAGTAATCAACCACCACGCCAAAGGCGATGGCACCCAGCACGATTGAGGCCAGATAGGCCCACATCGCCTTGCGGCCAAACGACTTGGAGATGACCAGCATCGACGCCATGTTGGCCGCCGGCCCGGCCATGAGCATGACCAGTGCGCAGCCGGGCGACAAGCCCTTCATCATCAGTGCTGCGGCAATGGGTATAGAGCCTGTGGCGCAGATGTACATGGGCACGGCCACCAGCACGATGACCACCATGTTCAATAACGGCCAGCGGGCGTAGGTCTGGAAGAAGTCGTCAGGCACCAGCACAGTGATGAGCGTGGCCACCACTAGTCCCAGCACCAGCCATCGACCGATGTTCTGAATCATCTCGTAGAAGCCATAGCGCAACGCCTCCCACGCCCGTCCGGCCAGCGTGGGCTTGAGCGCCTCGGCAGTGGCGCACGAGTCGCCGCAGCCGTCAGTGTCCTCCAGGTGGCCGCGGCGCTCAATGGCTCCCACCACATTGCCGCCCAGCATGGCGGTGACCAGCGCGGCCACCGGACGCAGGATGGCAAAGGGCAAGCCCATCATCGAGTAGGTGGCGGCAATGCTGTCGACACCCGTCTGTGGCGTGGCGATGAGAAACGACGTGGCCGCCGCACGCGAGGCTCCTCCTCGACGCAGGCTCACGGCCGTGGGCAGCACACCGCAGGAGCACAACGGCAGCGGTATGCCGAACAGGGCCGCCGCACCCACCGAGCGCCACCCGGTGCCCGACAAATAGCGGGCGTAGACCGAGGTGGGGACAAACGCATGCAACACGCCGGCAATGAGGAAGCCCAGCAGCAAGTAGGGCGACATCTCATGCAGCATCATCAAGAAAGCGTTAATATAATTCATAAGTCGTTTTTTACTAGATGTCCTAGATGCTCTAGATGTCCTAGATATTCTAGATAATCTAGATATTCTAGAGTCTCTAGATTGCGAGTGCAAAATTACGGCAAAATTCTTGCAACTGGGTTGCGAACTGACAAAAATCTACTTCAATCCCCTATTTGTCGCAATTTTTTGCTATATTTGTGGGCACCAAACTCAATCATGACATGAACAGAATCATCACTTTGACACTGCTTTGCACCGCATGGCTAGCAGGCATAGCCCAGAACAACAATGTGCACCAGCAAACGGCCGCCGACCTCTATCAATGGCCCACCGAGCCACAGGTGCTGGAGAAGTTGCACCACTGGCAAGACCTGAAGTTCGGCATCCTGCTGCACTGGGGCATCTACTCGGTGCCGGGCATCGTCGAGTCGTGGTCGATCTGCGACGAGGACTGGATCACGCGCGACACCACCCGCACCTATGAGCAGTATAAGGACTGGTACTTCGGCCTGGCCGACGAGTTCCGCCCCACGCAGTTCGACCCCACGCAGTGGGCCACGGTGGCCCGTCGGGCGGGTATGAAATACATGATCTTCACCACCAAGCATCACGACGGCTTCTGCATGTACGACAGCCACGAGACCGACTACACCATCACGCGCCACGCCTTCAAGGATGACCCGCGGCGCGACGTGCTGCGTCATGTACTCGATGCATTCCGACAGCAGGACTTCATGATTGGCACCTACTTCTCCAAGGCCGACTGGCACTCGCAGGACTACTGGTGGGACACCTACAGCGGCCACCGGCGCGGTGTGAACTACAACATCCAGAAGTTTCCTTGGCGGTGGGAGCGGTTCTGCCGGTTCACCTACCGACAGATTGAGGAGATCATGTCGGGCTACGGCCCGGTCGACATCCTGTGGCTCGACGCCGGCTGGGTGTGCAAGGAGAACAACCAGGACATCCACATGCCGCAGATAGCACAGATGGCACGCCGCCACCAGCCGGGGCTCATCATCGTCGACCGCACCATCCGCGGCCCCTACGAGAACTACCAGACCCCCGAGCAAGCCATCCCCGAGCGGCAGTTGTCGGTGCCCTGGGAGAGCTGCATCACACTGACCAACGACTGGGGCTGGGTGCCGCGCCCACAGTGGAAGTCGCCAGCCCGCATCATCTGCACGCTGGCCGAGATTGTGGCCAAGGGCGGCAACCTGGTGCTGGGCGTGGGCCCCACACCCGAGGGGCTCATCCAGCCCGAGGCCGTTGAGCGGCTGCAGGCCATCGGTAAGTGGCTCGACCGCAATGGCCGCGCCATCTATGGCACGGTCAACACGCCGCACTACCACGAGGGCAACCTGTGGTTCACCGCCGCCCGCGACGGCAGCCGCCGCTATGCCATCCTTGCCCTGCCCGACGGCGAACAACTGCCCGCCACCTTGTCGTGGAGCGTCAACCTGCCCGCAAAGCGAGTTCGCCTGCTCTCAACAGGCAAGACCCTGAAGCACACCATCGCCGATGGCCGCGTCACCGTGCGCCTGCCGCAGGGCCTCCCCGCTGCCCCCATCGCCCTCGAGATCGAGTGACCTCCAACCTCCCACAGATCTTGCGTAACCTGTTCACCGATTCAGAAAAATCTCCTCTTCCCTCCCTGTGCATCGAAGATGCAGAGCGGGTCTTCGACCCACTACTGCGTCTTCGACGCAAAATATAATTCTCAACACAGGTTTTTGCAGGTGCCCCATATTTTCATTAAATTTTCATTGAATTTCTGGCCGCCAAGCCATTCAGATTTAGAAAGATAATATTATTCTGTGCATTCAGTGTATTCTGTGTGAGATTACAATATTACCTTTTGTCGAGGCGCGTCAGCTCGACTGTTTGCCGGTGAGTATCGACTTGATGTCGTGCAGCTTGGTGAGCGCCTGCATGGGCGTGAGGTTGTTGATGTCGATGTGCAGAATCTCGTCGCGTATCTGCTCCAGCACCGGATCATCGAGCTGGAAGATACTCAACTGGTAGCCGCTGCGGCTGGTGGCCACGTCGCCCAGGTTGCGCGCCACCTCGTGGTCGGTGCTGCGGTTGGCCTGCTCCAGCTGCTTGAGCACCTCGGCGGCGCGATTGACAATGCTTGGCGGCATGCCGGCGAGCTTGGCCACATGAATGCCGAAACTATGCTCCGAGCCTCCCTTGACCAGCTTGCGCAGAAACACCACCTTGCCCTGCACCTCGCGCACGGTGACGTTGTAGTTGACGATGCGCTTGAATGTGCGCTCCATCTCGTTGAGTTCATGATAGTGTGTGGCAAAGAGCGTCTTGGGCTTTGCGGCGTGCTCATGGATGTGCTCGACGATGGCCCATGCGATGGAGATGCCGTCGTAGGTGCTGGTGCCGCGCCCCAGCTCGTCGAAGAGCACTAGCGAGCGCTCGCTCAGGTTGTTGAGTATGCTGGCCGCCTCGGTCATCTCGACCATAAACGTGCTCTCGCCCTGCGAGATATTGTCGCTGGCTCCGACGCGGGTAAACACCTTGTCGACCACACCGATGCGCGCCCGCTGCGCCGGCACAAAGCATCCCATCTGCGCCATGATGACGATGAGGGCCGTCTGTCGCAGCAGCGCGCTCTTACCGGCCATGTTGGGTCCGGTGATGACCATGATTTGCTGGCCGTCGTTGCTCAGCTGCACATCGTTGGGCACATACTGCTCACCCACGGGCAGCTGCTACTCGATGACGGGGTGACGCCCCTCAACGATGTCGATGTCGAGCGAGTCGTCGACCACCGGGCGGTTGTAGTGGTTGGCCAGCGAGACGCGTGTGAACGCGCACAGGCAGTCGAGCTGGGCGATGATGTTGCTGTCGGTCTGTATGGCGGGAATATACTCGACCACGGCCTGCACCAGGTCGGCATAGAGTTGCTGCTCGATGATGAGAATCTTGTCCTCGGCACCCAGAATCCTCTCCTCATACTCCTTGAGCTCCTGAGTGATGTAGCGCTCGGCATTGACCAGCGTCTGCTTGCGCACCCACTCGGGTGGCACCTTGTCCTTGTGTGTGTTGCGCACCTCGATGTAGTATCCGAACACGTTGTTGTATCCAATCTTGAGGCTGGGAATGCCCGTGCGCTCGCTCTCGTCGCGCTGTAGGCGCATCAGGTAGTCCTTGCCCGAGTGGGCGATGTCGCGCAGCTCATCGAGCTGTGGGTCTACGCCGGCTCGGATGACATTGCCGCGATTGACTTGAATGGGTGCATCGGGATTGACCTCCTGTGCAATGCGCTGTGCAATGAGCGGGCACGGGTTGAGCTGGTCGCCATAGGCGCGCAGCAGGTCGTTGTCGCTTGCCTGGCACAGTTGCTTGATGGGTTCGATGGCCCGCAGGGCACACATCAGCTGCACCAGCTCGCGAGGATTGATGCGCGCGGTGGCCACCTTCGATGTCAGTCGCTCCAGGTCGCCGATGAGCCGCAGCTGTGTGGTCAGCATCTCTCGCCCCTCGACATCGCGCATCAGCTGCTCGACCACGGCCAGCCGTCGGTCGACAGCCTTGGCATCCTTGAGCGGGAACAGCATCCAGCGGTGCATGAGCCTGCCGCCCATGGGCGAGAGGGTCTGGTCGATGATGTCGAGCAGGCTCTTGCCCTCGCCGCTGATCGACTCCACCAGCTCCAGGTTGCGCACGGTGAACTTGTCGAGCCGCACATATCGCTCGGCCTCGATGCGCGACAGGGTGGTGATGTGTCCCAGCTGGGTGTGCTGGGTGATGTCGAGGTAGTGCAGTATGGCACCGGCCGCGACGATGGCACAGTCCATGCCGTCGATGCCGAAGCCCTTGAGCGAGTGGGTCTCGAAGTGCTTGAGCAGGCGGTCGCGGGCCGACTCGAAGTTGAACACCCAGTCGTCCATCTCCTGCGTGAGGTAGCGTGCTGTGGCTGCGTCCTGAAAGTCCTTGCGGTGGCTGTGCTCGATGAGCACCTCCTTGGGCTGGAAATTGCCCAGCAACTTGTCGACATACTCGATGTCGCCCTGCGCGGCCATGTACTCGCCGGTGCTGATGTCCAGAAACGCCACGCCCAGAGCGCCCCGTCCAAAGTGGACAGCAGCCAGGAAGTTGTTCTCCTTACGGTCAAGTATGTTTCCACCCAGCACCACGCCGGGCGTCACTAGCTCGGTGATGCCGCGCTCGACCAGCTTCTTGGTGGTCTTGGGGTCCTCAAGTTGGTCGCAGATGGCCACCCGCTTGCCGGCGCGCACCAGCTTGGGCAGGTAGGTGTCGAGCGCGTGGTGCGGAAAGCCGGCCATTTCGGTGTTTCCGCTGGCGCCATTGCTGCGCCGCGTGAGCGTGATGCCCAGTATCTCGGATGCCACCACGGCATCTTGCATGTAGGTCTCATAGAAGTCGCCGCAGCGAAACAGCAGCACCGCATCGGGATGCTTGGCCTTCATGTCAAGAAACTGCCGCATCATCGGCGTGATGGTATTGTCTTTAGCCATGTGCTTATCGATAGTTTTGTGAATGCAAAGGTAGTGAAATTTTGCCACTCGACAAAATCAACACCGCGCGCCAAGAACAGCACGGCGGACCGCCCACCATAAGAATATAAGGTGGACGGTCCGCCGCTTCGCCGACTACCGGTTGTAGTCGTGAGGCCGATGTGTCAGTACTCGTCGGCGTCGAAGAAGAAGTCGTCGTCGGTGCTGGGATAGTCGGGCCAAATCTCCTCGATGCTCTCGTAGGTATCGCCCTCATCCTCTATCTCTTGCAGATTCTCGATGACCTCGAGCGGCGCGCCACTGCGCACGGCATAGTCAATTAGCTCCTCCTTGGTAGCTGGCCAGGGAGCGTCCTCAAGTTTAGTAGCCAATTCTAGTGTCCAATACATTGTCTTATTCAGTATTAAGAATTTGAAATTCAGATTATTTCAACACATATTCCCATCCTTCTGTTACAGGGTGGTCAAAAAGTGCGCAAAGATACAAAGTATTTTACACATCATGCGTTTTTATCCCAATAAATTTCTTCGAAATGATGACTGACATTGTTAAATCTTGCTAACACGAAGAAGAAGTCGCTGAGCCGGTTGAGGTAACTCAGCACCAGTGGGCTGACTGGTGCCTGATGGCTGAGCGTGACCACTCGGCGCTCGGCACGCCGCGCCACGGTGCGGCAGATGTCGCACAGCGCGCTCAGCGTGCTGCCGCCCGGCAGGATGAAGCCGCGGAAAGGCGGCAACTGGGCATCCATCTGGTCGATCATCTGCTCGACCTCGGTGACATCGGCCTCGGCCAGGCCATACACGGGCGAGTCGTCGGCGGTATTCTCGGTGGCCAGATAGGCCCCGATGTTGAAGAGCTTGTTCTGCACCTTGCGCACCAGCTGCGGCACGCCGTCGAGGTCGGCCAACTGCGCCTCGCAGGCCATCCGGCCAATGTGGGCATTGAGTTCGTCGACTGTGCCATAAGCCTCGACGCGCACGTCGTCCTTGCTCACACGCGTGCCTGTAACGAGCGAGGTGGTGCCCTTGTCGCCCGTCAGGGTATATACTTTACTTTTCATATTGGTTGAGTGTGTTGATGAGTTCTTGTTGATTGTTGACCACGACATAGCGCCGCAAGTGCGCGTCGCGGGCAAAGGGCGAGACGGCCAACTCGTCGAGGTAGCGCAGCAGCGCATCGTACATGCCATGAGCATTGACCACCACAATGACGCGGTTCTCGTCGGCGCTGACCACCATTTGCGACAAAGTGGCAAACCACTCGTCGACCGTGCCCAGCCCTCCCGGCAGCACGACAAAGGTGTCGGCCATCTGATACATCATTGCCTTGCGCTCGCCCAGGTGGGGCGTGTAGTGTACTTCGTCGACCAGCGGGTCGGTACGGTGACGGAATGTCTCGACGTTGACCCCCACTATGTGCCCGCCGGCATCGTGGCAGGCTTGCGCCACCGTGTGCATCAGCCCAGCGTTCACGCCGCCATAGACCAGTGTGTGGCCATGGCTACCCATCCACTGCCCTAGCGCTTGAGCCAGGTCGAAGTACTCTTGTGGCAGCCCCCGTCGGGAGCTGCAATAGACTGCTATTTTCATATTTCCTTGTTGTCGAGCAGTCGAACATTCGAGCAATCGAACATTCGAGTCGCCATTGCTAATAATTCATTCTGTCCAAGCAGAAGGCCACCTGCTTGAAAGCGTAGTGACGCACAGTGCCGTCGGCCTGATGGCGCAGGGCCAGCATACCGTCGGGTGCGACATCGACGATGGTTGCAGCAAATTTTGTGCCATCGGGCAGGACAAAGCCATGTGGCTGATCATCACCACGATAGAGCACTGACAGATAGTCAGCGTGCAGCACCGCCGAGTCCTCGCTGTCCAGGCGCCCAAGCAGTTGCTCAAGGCGTTGGGTCACGCGGCGCATCACCATATCCACATCGTGGTCGCCACCGGTGATGAGCGCCAGCGAAGTGGGATTGGGCGCATAAGGGTCAAACTCGCGCTGGTTGATGTTGATGCCTATGCCGATGACCGAGTGCTCTACGAGCCGGCCGTGCAGCGAGTTCTCGATGAGCATGCCGCACAGCTTGCGGTCGCCGTGGTAGATGTCGTTGGGCCACTTGACCGTGATGCGCTCACCACTCAGTTCACCGAGCACACCAGCCACCGCCAGGGCGGCAGCCTCGCTGATGCAGAACTGGCGGCGCGCCTCAATGGCGCGGGGCTTGTAGAGATAGCTGAATGTGGCGTTCATGCCGGGCTGCGCCAGCCAGCGGTTGCCCTTCTGTCCGCGCCCGGCCGTCTGGCAGGGTGTGTAGATGACTGTTCCGCCGGGCAGCTCGCCTGCCGCCTGCAGCAGATAGGTATTGGTCGACTCGACCTGAGACAGTTCGATAAATTGTGCCATGAAACGATAGGTTTTTACTCATGTTTCTATGATTAACTACAGTTTGACCTCGATATTTTAACGGCCGCAACATTTTTGAGTTTATTCGATGCGACACAGGTGAGGTTGGGGTGTTAAGATGCCCCCTCACCTAACCTCTCCCCTGGCAGGAGAGAGGGACTTGCCGCCATTGAGTTGCCCGGTGGCAATTTTCAATTGTCAATTTATTGTCGTATCTTTGTAGCCGAAAATCACGATACGGACCGATGCGACAAGTCACACCAGCCCGTCAACTCTCACTGAAGACTCACAATGAAAGGCGAACTGATATCGATAGCTGTGGCTTTCTCGTGGACAGCGACCGCACTGTTGAGCGAATATGGCAGCAAGCGCATGGGCAACCTCACACTCAACGTGCTGCGCATGGCACTGGCCTTGCTCATGTCGCTGGCCATGTTCTGGCTGGCCACCGGCAGCCCGCTGCCGGCCCCCGCCAGTGGCGAAGCCTACGGCTGGATGTTGCTCTCAGGACTGGTGGGCTATGTGATAGGCGACTACTGCCTGTTTCAGTGCTACATCATCATCGGCTCGAAATTCGGACAGCTGTTCATGACCCTGGCGCCCATCACCGCAGCCATCATGGCATGGTTCACCCTGGGGCAGGCGCTGCAACCCAGCGCCATCGTGGCCATGTCGGTGACCTTGCTAGGCATAGGCATCACCATCTTGGGGCGCGGCGAGCAGGGACACCGATTGTCGCTGAAGTTGCCGCTCAGTGGCGTGCTGTTTGCCGTGGGTGCCGCCATCTGCCAGGGTGTTGGGCTTGTGTTGAGCAAGATTGGTATGGACCACTACCAGGCCACGATGGCCACCCCTTCTGCTCCCTGGCTGCTCCCGTTCTTTGCCAACTTCTATCGCTGCATCGCCGGCATCGTGGGCTTTGCCGTGCTGATGCACTTCAAGGAGACGTTCGCTCCGCTGCGTCGCAGCGTACACGACCGCAAGGGGATGACCGCCGCCGTGGCCACCACCATCTTCGGCCCCTTTGTGGGCGTGGGCTGTTCGCTGATGGCCGTGCAGTACACCGCCGCCGGCATCGCCAGCACGCTCATGGCACTGACCCCCATCATCATCATCCTGCCCGCACGCTGGCTCTTCGGGCAGCCCATCACCGCCAAGAGCGTGATGGGTGCCATCATCTCGGTGATGGGTGTGTCGCTCTTCTTCTTGCTGTGATTTGGCACAGTTTTTGTATCTTTGATAATGTGAGATAACTACTAGTATTACTAACAAAAAGAAAACCAACATGAAACGAATGATTACCGCAGTCACACTCATGACCATGTGGTGTGCTGCACTGTGGGCCGACTCGCCCCTGACCTCAACCGCGTTCAACAATGCCTATGCCGAACTGCCCATGGTGGAGATGACCGCCGACCTTAAGCCTGGCGACTTCCTGCCCACTTCGATGCTCGACTTCCTGGCCGACAAGGACGCGCCGGTGGATGTGCGTGTGGCCGTCATCAATGGCATCGGATGGGACTTCAACGGCCATGACTGCGCCAGTCAACTGAGCCAATATCTGATGAAGCGCCACAAAGTCAAGACCATCGACCAGCTGGTCAAGAAGCTGGATGCCAAGACGCTGTGCGTCTACGCCTACGCCAAGGCCATGAGCAACTACTTTGAGGTAGATGAGGCGGCACGGCTGGCTCACGAGGCGGTGAAGAAAGACAAGGGCCACAGCTTCACTGTAGCGTTTATCGCCGCGCTGATTGATGCGCAAGTGTACATGGACAGCGACTGGTGCATGGTCTACAAAGTGGTGGCCGATGTGGCCCACGACGGTTCGCTCAAGCTCGACATGCGTCAGAGCGCCATCGACATCGTCATGGAGTACATCAACCTCTACAAGGAGTACTGCAACTGATTGCGCCGCCTGAACGACAGACAAATGGCCACCGGGTCTCACGACCCAGTGGCCATCATCGTTGATACACTGAATGAGCCAAATGTTAAAAACTGAATTTTTCTTCATAAAAATTTGGTGGAATGAAAACGACCATATACCTTTGCACTATCTAAACCGCAGAGCCGAAGGCACACATGCCGGGAAAGACACACAACACTCCCCCGCCTCTGTGAGACAAACTGGCCAACCGTGCAACCGTGTACGGTGATTGAGTTGTCGCCCCTCACGGGGGTGATAAAAACCTTTAGCCTTGAATTTTTGCTCGCGAGTTGATATTTTATAGTTGAACTTAAAAATGATGTAACATGGCAAGAAAAGGACACGACACACAAAGGGAAATCGAAAAAAAGCTCGCCGAACTCGGCATTGAGGCCGAAGTCATCCAAGCTGACCAAAACAAGGGCAACAAACTGACACTGCTCAAAGCGTTTGAACTCCTGCTAGAGAAATCCAAGGACTCGGGGCTGACACCGTCACTGCTGAACCGCAGCAAGCAGCTGACCGACTATTTGTGCCCCAAACTCGACATCACGCCCATTCAGGCCGTGTTCCTGTCGGTGGTCCTGAACGGCGACCGCGACGAGTTTGTCACCATGACCGAAATCAGCCGCACGCTGGCATGCAGCAACCTGCACCTGCTCAATCACCTGGAGGAACTCGATGAGTTGGAGCGCAAACAGCTGCTGCTGTGCTATCGCCGCCGCGATGACCATGGCTACCGTGTACCCATGGCGGTGATTGATGCGTTCAAGGCCAACCAAAAGTATGAGCGGCCCAGCATGAGTGACCTGAACATCGATCGGCTGTTTGTACAGCTCGATGAGCTGTACAACAAGCGCGACGACAACGAGATCTCGCTCGGTCTGTTGGGCAGCGAGCTGAACAACCTGATTGACAACAATCAGCAACTGCAGTTCTGCCGCATGCTCAAGAGCTATAAGCTTGAGGACGACGACTTGACACTGCTCGTGTACTTCGCGCACAAGCTGGTCAATGACAACGACGATGCCATCATTCTGTCGCAGTTCAGCGATGTCTTCGAGCATACGGGCATGTTCCGCAGCCACCGCAACTTGTTCCGCACAGGCAGGCATGTGCTGCTCACCAGCGAGCTGGTGGAGCCCAACAACGAGCAGGGTATGTTCGATGGCATGTCGTTCCACCTGACCAGTCACACCAAGCGCACGCTGCTTGCCGAGCTGGACATTGAAGTCGACACTTCGGCCAAGGACAGGGGCCTCACATCACATACCGATATTGTGGCCAAACCGATGTACTACAACCCCAACGAGCAGAAGCAAGTGGACAGGCTGCAGGCACTGCTCGATGAGCGGCGCTATGCCGACATCGCCCAGCGCCTCAAGGACAAGGGCATGCGCACCGGGTTCACCTGCCTGTTTTATGGCAGCCCTGGCACGGGCAAGACCGAGACAGTGCTGCAGCTGGCGCGTCACACAGGCCGCGACATCATGCAAGTCAACATCACCGAAATCAAGAGCAAGTGGGTGGGCGACAGCGAGAAGAACATCAAGGCGGTGTTCGACCGCTACCGCCGTGCCGTCAAGGACTGCGATGTGGCCCCCATCCTACTGTTCAACGAGGCCGATGCCGTGCTGGGGGTGAGGAAAGAAGGAGCTGACCAGGCGGTGGAGAAGATGGAAAACGCCATCCAGAACATCATCCTGCAAGAGATGGAGAACTTGCAAGGCATCATGATAGCCACGACCAACCTTACCGGAAGCCTGGACAAGGCCTTTGAGCGCCGGTTCCTGTACAAGATCAAATTTGACAAGCCCTCGGTGGAGGCTAAGCGCTCGATCTGGCGGTCAATGATTCCCGAGTTGAGCGAGGCACAAGCCGACGAGCTGGCACAGGAATATGCGTTCAGCGGTGGGCAAATCGAGAACATCGCGCGCAAGAAGGCCGTCGACGACATTATCAACGGCACCGAAGATGTCGACATCAATGCCATCCGCGACTACTGCGACAGCGAACTCATCGACAACCAGTGCGTTCGCGTGGGTTTCTGTGCCTGACTGTAACAGGTGAACATCTGTCACGCCCCTCCCTTGGTGAGTGGGCGTGATTTTTGTATGGGTTTGGTTGTGAAACTAGGGTGTTGATGCCCCTCACCTCACCTCTCCCCTGCAGGGGAGAGGGACTGCCGCAACCATTTCCCCTCCCCGGATAGGGGAGGGGTGAGGGGTGGGGTCATCGCCGATGTG
>JAFUVK010000040.1 GCA_017477555.1 Muribaculaceae bacterium | reverse complement strand
CGCCTAGACAAAAGGTAATGTCGTTTGCAGCCGAGATTAACCAAATCTCGTGCCAATGAGCGCAGAGCCGAGCTAGCTCGAGCTATGCCGAGTGCAGCCGAGATTATCCAAAATTTACGCCCTTTGGGCGGAAATCTAACAGAATCTTATTCAAATCTCACAGCGGCAGGAAGAAATAATAAGTTTCTGCGACTGTGCGATTTTGTTATAGATTATGTCGGATTTCCCACGCGCCAGCGTGGCTCACTCTAGTAGGGCTGCGCCGCAGGCACAGCCGGAAGCGAGGCAGTTGCCCATGTGGCTGCGGCTGTGCCTACGGCGCAGCCCTACATATCCCCCTCCCCTGGCTTGTCCCCTGCGCAGGGGTGAGGGACTGTCAGCCCTGGCCTTGGCTGCTGGGGCGGACACCTGGTGTGGCGGGCTTGACGTGGAAACGTCGGGTGTAGGTAGCAAGAGGTGTGCAGAGGCTTACGGAGCCGTCGTGGATGATGACCTGAGCATGTTCGGTGACTGTCTCGGGCAGGGCGATGATGGCGCGCACGCGACCGTTCTGGTCGCATATCTGCAGCCCGTCATGTGTCACGACCCATAGGTTTCCATTGTGGTCGAATGCGGCAGCTGCGGCGTTGACGTTGCTGCCTGTGTAGCTGTGCAGCCAGTAGAAGGGCTGGCGATTGCGCATCTGGCCGGTGGCGGTGTCACAGATGGCTTGGTCCAACTTGTTGCTGTCGCGGCCAGGAAGTACGCAGAATGAGCTGTCGGGATAATGCGGAAAGGTGGGATGCACGCCGGGCGTGACTGGCGGCCCTTTGACCCACTGTGCCCCGGTCACGAGCAGTGGTGCGAGGAAATCGTTGTGGGTGATGCCAGCGCTGATGGGTTGTGGCCAGTCGTGCCACATCCACTCCATCGCTTGAGCAAATATCTGTGTGGCGCGGTGTACATTGTGGCCGCCGTCGCTCCAGTCGAAGCGACAGTCGTATCCGGCAAATTCCAAGGCTGTGGCGAGCATGCGGTTGCCCTCATACCAGTGTCCGAACAGGGGGTTCCATGCGTCGTTCGACCCGTCCTGCAGAAAGATTCGCAACGGTTGTGGCTCGTGCTTGCGCACGATGGCTTGCAGGTCGTTACCGCCGCGCATGGCCACAAAGGTGCCCACTCCGCTGAACACACGGCTGAACAGGTCGGGGCGGTGCCATGCGGCTGTGAAAGCTGCGATGCCGCCGCTGCTCAGGCCGGCAATCATGTGGTCGTTGCCCAGGGGCGAGATCTTCAGCCGGCGGCCATCGGGCACCGTCATGGCCAGGGCGTGAGGCAACAGCTGCTGCTCCAGGAAGCGAGCGAATGTGGCATCGGGGGTGTCGAACTCGTTGCTGCGGTTGTAGCGGATGACCTCGCCACTAGTGTCGCTGATGACTCCCGGCTGGAGGAAGATGCCGATGGTCACGGGCATCTTGCCGGCGGTGATCAGGCTGTCCATCACCTGTGGCGCGTTGCACAGCACACCGTCGAGACCCACATACAGGCATGCTGGCGTGCGCCCGTCATACTGGTCGGGCACGTAGACCTGATAGGTGCGTGTGGTACCCGGAAAGATGGTGCCGTCGGGGCTGGTGTAAGCTCCGTCAATCATAATGTGCCCACTGTGGGCCAGGAGGGCGCACAGCAGGCACAGGACGGTGGATAGTGTCTGTTTCATTGCATTCTACATGTCGGGGAACTTGAGGGCTGCCACCTGCATCATGCGACTGACGTCGAAGTAGAAGCCCTTGGTGTTCTTTCCCTCGACAGGCTCCACGGTGATATACTCGATGCCTTCGCCCATCTCCTCGTGGTCGATGGCACGGAATCCCAGAAAGTTGACGATGTTGTACTCATGCTCGGGTGTGATGACCACCCATGGCTCTTCTTTGGTGCCCTTGCCGCTCGACATGATGGTGGCGATGAGGCGGTCGAGGCGGAACTGTCGTAGTGCAGCGCGGTTGTACTTCTTCTTCTCCTTGAGCGAGAAGATGAAGTACTTCATCTGGTTCATGTCGAAGATGTTGTCGTCGAGCGACATGCGCGCGTACTTCTCGATGGAGTCGCACTCGGCACGTGAGTGAGGCTGCTTGTAGTAGAGTTGCTCGACCACGTTGCTGTAGACACTCTCGCGGAAAGGGTTATAGTCTTCCTGGAAGGTATAGCCGTAGTAGAGGTTGCGGTACGCCTCGAGTGTCATGGTGGTGTCGTCGCTCTGGAACTGCCGCATCAGTTTGGGGTAATAGTAGATGTTGTTAGGGTTCTCAATCACCTCCTTGATGTGGTTGAAATCAACCTTGCGGGGCTTGATTTTGTTTTGTGCTTGGACAGCCAGGCCCAAAGTCACTGCCATGAGGGCAATCAGTATCAGTCGTTTGGTCATTTTTGTTGTCTTGTTCTAGATGTTCTAGTAATTCTAGATGCTCTGGTTTAATTCTTAATTCTCAATTATAAATTACATCAGGAATCCCTCGATGGCGATGCCCATCTGGGCAACGGCCACGATGGCGGGCAGGCACTTGGCTGCGAAGTACTGCAAGAATGTTGTGGCCGGCTGTCGCATCCAGCGCCCGGCAGGTGTGCGGCTATAGGCTAGCTGCCCCACAAAGGCACCGAGCACAACGCCCAGCACCATGATGCGCGCGCCCACTATCATGCCCAGCAGACAGCCCGCGATGGCCGACGTTCCGATATATAGGTTGCTGGCTTTCTGCCCGTCGGGCTCGCCCTGGGGCGACATGTAGGCCAGGCCAGCCACCAGTGCCGTAGCGGTGCCCCAGAACAGGAAGGTTCCCGTCTTGACGGCGATAAAGTAGCTGAGGTGGAGCAGCAGCATACCGATGAACGCAGGCAAGGCGGCCACGACCTTGCTGGGGCGGAACAGCAACACCGCGGCTGCCACCAGCATGGCAATGCCCAGTGTCAAGAGTATGTATTGTGTAATCAAACTGTCTATATAACTACTGTTGAGGGGCTTTATTGCATGGAAGCCCGCATTATTCAGCATTATTAACTTCGGCGGGAGTGTCGCCTTCGGTGTGGGGGCGGATGTCGTCGGGATAGCTGATGCGGGTGTAGTAGAACGCTTTGAGACGCTCGGTGAAGATGCGCTTTGCAGTTTCGACATCTCGGAAACTGATGGGTGCCTCTCGCAGCAGACCGTCGGCAATCTGCCCGTCAACGACGCGGTCGACCATGGTGCGTATGGATTGCTCGCTGTGGTCGTGCAGGCTCTTGACGGCGGCCTCACAGCCATCGGCCATCATGACGATGGCTGCCTCTCGCGACTGGGGGTTGGGGCCGGGGTAGGTGTAAGGTGCCGGGTCGACTTGTTCGTCGGGCTGTGCCTTGCATGCCTGTGTGTAGAAGTACTTGGTGATGCCGCGACCGTGATGCTGGCATATCATGTCCTTGATGACTCCAGGCAGTCGCGCCGCGCCGGCCATGCGCATGCCGTCGGTGACGTGCTGGATGACGATGCGGGCGCTCTGTTCGGGCGCCAGGGCATCGTGTGGGTTGACACCCGTCTGGTTCTCGGTGAAGAATGCCGGATTCTCGACCTTGCCGATGTCGTGGTATAATGCTCCGGCACGCACCAGCTGCACATTGGCACCAATCTTGACGGCGGCTTCCGAGGCTATGTTGGCTACCTGCAGGGCGTGCTGGAAGGTGCCTGGGCACTTCTCCGACAGCTGTCGCAGCACGGGGGTGTTGATGTCGCTGAGTTCGACCAGTGTGACGGTGGAGGTAAAGCCAAATATCTTCTCGACCACGAAGATGCCCACGTAAGCAAACGAGAGCACCACCGTGTTGACTCCGAAGTAGATGATGTGATGCCAGTCGATATTGGCCAGGTCGATGCCCCGAACCAGTTCCAGGGCAACAAACGAGGTGCAGTAGGTGACAAAGATGAGCATGGCGCAGCGCACCAGCTGTGAGCGCTTGGTGAGCTCCTGCATCGAGGCGATGGCCACAGCTCCTGCCAGAAACTGCATGATGATGAACGCGGCCTGCTCGCGGGCCACCAGCGAGCAGATGAGCACCACAATCAGGTGGACGAAGAATGACGTGCGCGCGTCAAAGAATGTGCTCACAATGATGGGAGTCATCGCAAACGGGATGAGGTACATATAGTTGGCCCTGAACCGCACAATCCACAGCACAGCCACCACCATCAGTGTCATGAACGTGATGAGAAACGTCATGCGGCGCAGGTTGGAGAACACGCGTGGGCGCATGAGCCGTGCAAACACGTAGAACACCAGCATCAGTATGGTCACTATCAACACCTGTCCGAGCAGTGTGTAGTTGTGGGTATCGGCATGCTTCTGCGCATTGCTCTCGACCATCTGCTTGTAGGTCTTGATGATGGCATCCTTCTCGGGGGTGACCACATTGCCGGTGAAGATGATGGCCTCGCCCATCTGTACGATGTGGTTGCTGGGAGGAGTGAGTGCTGTGCTCAGGGCATCGTTATACCACTTGGCGTCTTCCTGCTCGTCGATGACGTAGTTGGGCTCGAGATAGCTGCCCAGCCCCACCTGCTGCACCACTTGCCGGTAGGGCGAGCTGGCAAGTGCCGAGTCGATGGTCTCGAAAGCTCGTCCTGCCGAACGCATGGTGTGGGTCGACATGGCGGTCATCTCCGAGCCGTTGCGGATGCTCACCTGCGACATCTTTCCAGCGGCAATCTTGTCGTAAGCCTCGTTGTCGATGATGCCATCCTGGTAAACTTGTGCCAGCAAGCTCACCACCTGGTGTCGCACTGTGGCGGGCAGCGTCGGCTGGTTCTTGAGGGCGCGGTCCAGCAGCATGGCTTTCTGGCTGCCCAGCTGCGCGTCGTGCTTGTAGAAGTGAACAAAGTGCGCGTCCACACTGTCGGTGAGTCGCTGCTTGGTAGCCTCGTCGTACTCGATGGGGATGTCGAATGGCGCAATCAGCGTGGGGTTGCGCCATGGCTTGCCCACCTGGTGCGAGAGCATGAGGTCCATCTGCCCGGTGTGGTGCGGCAGCGACAGGGCAATCATAGCCACGCCTACCAGCATCATCAGTGCCACGAGCAGGTTGTGTTTTCTATCGTGAGTCATTAATAACTAACGTAGTTAGAGGGTTGAATTATTTTGATGCTTATTAGTTGTTGACGCGTGTGGCGGAGTTGACCCCCTTGACGCGCTTGAGTCGCTTGCACAGATTGGTCACCACATTGGTGTCGGCAATGAGCACATTCAGGTCGCACTTAAACACGCCCTGGTCGGCTCGGATGTTGAGTGCGCGCATGTTGATGGCCATGTTGGTAGAGATGATGTAGATGATTTCTTGCAGGATACCCAGTCGGTCGATGCCCTCGACGTGGATAGTGGCTGGGAAGCGAGCGCTGCTGGTGTCCCAGCGGGTCTGCACCAGTCGGCCGCCGTCCACGCTCTTTAGCCGCATGGCCGTTGGGCAGTCCAGCTTGTGTACAATGACCTCGGAGCGCTCGTTGACATATCCCACAACGTCGTCGCCGGGTATGGGGTGGCAGCACGAGGCAATGGTGTAGTTGCTCACTCCGTCGTCGCTTCGCAGGACATACACCTGCTTGGTGTCGATTTTGCCTTTGGTGTTCTGGGGGGTGGCCGGTGTGGCCGGTGCGGTGGGTTTACGTGTCTTGCCGCCGAAGGGATTGCGCAGCAGCCGCGAGAAGACGTTGCCCTGCTGGGGCACGATTCCCTTGAGTAGCTGGTCGCTCAGCGCAATCTCGTCGTTGCCGATCATGTAGTAGAGGTCTTCTTTGTTTTGGGCATGCTCGGCGCTGATGATTCGCGACATGACGTCGCTGGTGGGCTCGATGTTGTGCTCGGCAAGCAGTGTCTGCAGTCGGCGTTCGCCACGGTCGATGACGATGCGACGGTTGTGCTTCAGGGCGCTTCGCAGTCGAGTTTTTCCTTTTGCGGTAACCAGAAACTTGTCCCACTCGGCCTTGGGTTGCTGCGAGTGCGATGTGAGCACCTCCACCTGGTCGCCGCTGGCCAGCCGGTGCGACATGGGCACGAGCTTGTGGTTGACCTTTCCGGCGATGCAGTGCGTACCCAGCTCGGTGTGTAGCATGAATGCCATGTCGAGCACCGATGCGTCCTTGGGCAGAGTGATCGTCTCGCCCTTGGGCGTGAACACGACAATCTCGCTGGCAAAGAGATTGAGCTTGATGGTGTCGAGAAAGTCGAGTGCGTTGGGCTCGGGATTCTTGAGAATGTCCTCGATGGTCTGCAGCCACGCGGCCAGCTCGCTCTCCTCTTCGCCCTCGCCAATCTTGTACTTCCAGTGTGCAGCAAAACCTCGCTCGGCGATGTCGTCCATGTGGCGGCTGCGTATCTGCACCTCCACCCAGTTCCCGTCGGGGCCCATGACGGTGATGTGCAGTGCCCGGTATCCGTTGGCCTTGGGGGTGCTGATCCAGTCGCGAACGCGGTCGGGGTGCAGGCGGTATAGGTCGGTGATTTCGCTGTAGATGTTCCAGCAGATGCGCTTCTCGTCGGACTCGTGCTCGCACTCGAAGACTATGCGTGCGGCATATAGGTCATAGACCTCCTCGAAGGGGATGTGCTTTGTCTCCATCTTCTTCCAGATGCTGTAGCACGACTTGATGCGCGCCCTGAACTCGTAGTTGAGTCCCATGCTGTCGAGCCGCTGTCGGATGGGGGCAGAGAATCGCGCAAACAACTCGTTGCGCTTGGCCTCGCTAAGTGCCAATTGCTGCTCGATGCGCGCGTAGGCATCGGGATGCTCGTATTTGAAGCTGAGGTCCTCGAGCTCGGTCTTGATGGCAAACAGCCCAAGCCTGTGGGCTAGCGGTGCGTAGATGTACAGTGTCTCGCCGGCTATCTTGTACTGCTTTTGGGGAGGCATCGACTGCAGGGTGCGCATGTTGTGCAGGCGGTCGGCCATCTTGATGAGCACCACGCGGATGTCGTCGCTCATCGTCAGTAGCAGTTTTCGAAAGTTCTCGGCCTGAACCGATGCCAAGTCGCCGAAGATTCCGCCAGAGATTTTGGTCAGCCCGTCCACAATCTGCGCAATCTTTTTGCCAAACTGCGCCTCGATGTCCTCCACGGTGTAGTCGGTGTCCTCGACCACGTCGTGCAGCAGGGCTGCGCAAATCGAGGTCGACCCCAGCCCAATCTCCTGGCTCACGATGGTGGCCACGGCGATGGGGTGCATGATGTATGGCTCGCCCGAGCGGCGGCGGATTCCCTGATGCGCGTCGCGCGCAAAGCGGTATGCTTTGTCGATGATGTCGACCTTCTTTCGGTGGTTGCTTCGCAGGTATCCGTCGAGCAGTCGCCGATAAGCGCTATCGATCATCGCTGATTCTTGTGCTGGTGTGAGTTGGGTGGGTGTAGTCATAGGGCAATCAGTCAAGGAATGCAAAGGTAGTGCTTTTTCTTGACAATTTCACCGATAATGGTAAAAAAATATTTTTTAAACCGGTTGTGCCTGATTGTGGCGCATCGCAGGCCTACCTTTGCGATGTCGTTGCGAGGATAATCGCTGTCGACGAGGAAAACGTGCCATGAAAGACACACTTGTTACAAAGGATTCGGGCAGAGTGAGCGCCGGCAGGGCTGCCGGCGCACAAACAAATCAGTAAGTTGAATTCGATGCAGAGCGCGCCTGGCTGTGAAGTCGCGGCGCGCTCGTTCTATTTGTCCTGCAGGTAGGCTACCAGGGCTGCCACGGCACGTCCGCGGTGGCTGATGGCGTTCTTTTGCTCGGGCGTCATCTGCGCAAACGTGCTGCCATCGGCCTCCAGTGGCCTGAAGATGCTGTCGTAGCCGAATCCTCCCGTGCCGTGTCGCTCGGTGAGTATGTGTCCCTCTACCCTACCCTCAAACGTGTGCTCCTGTCCATCTTGAATCAGGCAGATGACAGTGCGGAAGTGGGCGGTGCGCCGCTCCATGGGGATGCCGTCCATCAGTCGCAGCACCTTGTCGATGTTGCGTTCGCTGTCGTGTGCCACGCCGCCATAGCGCGCGCTCATCACGCCTGGCTCACCCCCAAGGGCGTCAATCTCCAGACCGGTGTCGTCGCTGAAGCAGTCGTATCCATAGTGCTGCTTGACATACTCGGCCTTGATGCGTGCATTGCCCTCGATGGTGCTCTCTGTTTCGGGAATGTCGTCGTGGCAGTTGATGTCGGCCAGGCTGAGCACCTGGTAGCTGTGGCCCATGATTTGTCGCAGTTCGTCCAACTTATGGGCATTGTTGGTGGCGAAAACAATCTTTTTCAACATGTTGTGATGTGTTTTTTTCAATTCATGGGTGTCAGTGGTGCCACGGCGATGGATCCATCGTAGAGGCTTTCGGGGCGGTAGGCACACTGTGGAAACCCCTCAGTGGTCCATATCCATGACTCCCATCCCGCCAGTTCTTTGATTTGCCGCTGGCACTCCTTGGCGGTAGCCAGGCTGCTGCAGCAGTTGGTGCATATGCGGTACTTGACTTTGCCATCCTTGTCGACGGCGCGATAAACTGGGCTCAATAGAGCGTCGGGCATGTTCTCGGCGGCTGCCTTGGCATGCTCCAGGCTTTCGAAGCTCTGTACAACGACGTAGTACAGTTTGCCTTTGAACGGCTTTACATTGGGCTTGGTGGCACTGAGTGTGGCATAACGTGCCACCACATATCCCACCTGGCCGTCGTGCTCAATCTTGTACCAGTTGCCTTGCTTGCCCAGGTACTTTGCCCCCGAGTCACCGGTGAATAGCACATCGACGACAAAGGCGTCGCCACGGGGCTCTTCGCGCACATTGAGGTAACCGTCGGTCGCGGTTGCGTAGACGCGTTGTGTCTGCGCCACGACAGTGCCAGTGATCATGGCCACCAGCACCACGCATAGTGTGGAGATGAAATGTTTCATGTTAATGCATGATTAATAATTTATAATTCATAAAGGGCGCGAGTTCGGGTCGCAGGGCCGGGCGAGTAGCCATCGAGCATTCGAAAAGGTAACGGCCTTACTACCCCACTACCCCACTACCCTACTCCTTCAAATCTCAATACTTGACTCCCAGGTTGTAGAGGATAAACGAGTGGATGTCGGTATACTCGTCGATGACCTTGCTGATGGGCTTGCCGCCGCCATGGCCGGCGTTGATGTCGACACGGATGAGCTTGACCGCATCGCCAGTGTTGCTGGCCTGCAGCGTAGCGGCATACTTAAACGAGTGAGCCGGCACCACGCGGTCGTCGTGGTCGCCACTGGTCACCAGTATGGGCGGATACTTGGTGCCATCGTTGCGTATGGTGTGCAGCGGCGAGTAGGCCTTGAGGTACTTAAACATCTCCTTGGAGTCGTCGCTGCGTCCATAGTCGGGAGCCCAGTTCCAGCCGATGGTGAATCGGTGGTAGCGAAGCATGTCCATCACGCCAACCTGGGGAACGGCTGCTCCGAACAGGTCGGGGCGCTGGTTGACCACAGCTCCCACGAGCAGTCCGCCGTTGCTGGCACCGTTGCAGGCAATTTTCTTCGGCGTGGTGTATCGTTCTTTGATGAGCCACTCGGCCGCGGCGATAAAGTCGTCGAACACGTTCTGCTTCTGCATCTTGGTGCCGGCCTCATGCCACTTCTCGCCATACTCCCCGCCGCCGCGAAGGTTGGTGAACGCTCCTATGCCGCCAGCCTCAATCAGAGCAAATGGTGTGCGGTAGTAGTTGAAGCCAGGGTTCATGCTGGCGTTGAATCCGCCGTAGCCGTAGAGGAACACCGGCCGCTTGCCGTCGCGCTTCATCCCCTTCTTGTAGATGAGGAACATCGGGATGCGTGTGCCGTCCTTGCTGGGATAGAACACCTGCTCGGTGACATAGTCCTCGGGGGTGAGCGCCACTTTAGGCCTGAAGTATAGCTTCGACTCGCCTGTGGACATGTTGTAGCTGTAGACCGATGTGGGGAAGGTGTAGCTGGCAAAGCTGTAGAAGACCTCCTGCTGGTCGCGCTTGCTGCTGAAGCCCACCGACCCGAATGTGGGCAGCTTGATTTCGCGAACCTCGCGGCCCTGTCGGTCGTACACGTAGGGGTGGCTCGAGGCATCGCGGTCGTAGGTGAGGATAAACTGATGGTCGGCCATCTGAGCACCGCTCAGCACCCATTCGCGTTCGGGAACAAAGTCGGTGTAGTTCTTCTCGCCCAGGTGGTTGGCATCGTAGGCGCGAATCTTGTAGCATGGCGCGTCGTCGTTGGTGTAGACGTAGATCTTGCCGTCTTGCACACCGATGGGGCTGTAGGTATAACGTCGGTTGCTGGCCAGGCGCAAATAGTGTGGGTTGCGGTCTTTCAGGTCTTTGACCCACAGCTCGTTGCCATCGCCCTCACTGACCCAGGCGAAGATATAGCGCTCGTTGTCCATGACAGTGACCTGATGGAAGAGGAGCGGCTCGCTCTGGTTTTGCAACTCGATGTAGTCTTCGCTTTGCGGTGTGCCCAGTTTGTGGTACTTGACCTTGTGGTACTCGTTCTTTGACGACTTGGCATCTTCGGGCGCGTCGTAGCAGCTGTAGAAGAATCCGTCGCCCAGCCACTGCGCGTCGGTAAACTTTGCCCAGACGATGTGGTCGTCAAGCAGCTTGCCCGTGTGCATGTCCATTACGTAGATCTCATTCCAGTCGCTGCCGTTGCGCGAGATGACGTAGGCCATGTAGTGTCCGTCGTGCGAGAAATCGATGCTCGCCAGGGCCACCGTCCCGTCGGCCGACAGGGTGTTCGGGTCCAGCACCATGCGCGGCTCGGCATTCAGGTTGTCTCGCACATAGAGCACACTCTGGTTCTGCAGGCCGTCGTTCTTGAAGAAGTAGAACTTATCGTTGACCTTGAATGGTGCGCCCACCTTTTCGTAGTTGGCGAGCTGGGTGATGCGTTTTTTCACCTTGTTGCGGAATGGGATTTTCTTCAGGTAGTCCTGTGTGAGTTGGTTCTCAGCCCTGACCCATGCTGCGGTCTCCTGGCTGTTGTCGTCCTCGAGCCAGCGGTAGGGATCGGGCACTTGGGTGCCGAAGTAGGTGTCGACCGTGTCGACTCGGCGGGCCTCGGGATACTGGATGGTGCGGGCCTGTGTGGCCACTCCTGTTGCGGCAATCAATGCGGCACTCATGATGATGGTTTTCATATCGGTTACTGGATTTTGTTTTCTGGACTGCAAATATAGCTAAAAATCGGGAATTGGCGGCTTTACGGGGACGAGAAATTTGTTTTTTCGATTATCGGCTACTATGGCAACAGCAGAGCCGGTGGGTCGAACCACCGGCTCTGTTGCGTGTTGTTGTGCGCTCTGGCGATGTTACTTGACTATGTTCCGGCTAGTGCGAGTGCCGTCGGTGTAGTCGGTGACACGTATGAGCATGCCCTTGTAGCTGTCGGGATGCGTCACTTCCACGCCTTGCAGGTTGTAGTAGCTCTCGGCCTTGACTTGTCCGGCAGTTTTGACCTGGTCGACAGCAGTGTTGATGGCCTTGTTGACCTGGATGACAAACTGGCGCGTGAGCGGCTCGCCTGCGGCGGGAGCGCGCATTGCTGTGGCGGGCTGTGCAGCGATGCTCGCCGTGAGTGTAATCTCGCCCTCATAGGCTGCGCTGGTGAACACGGCTTCGTTGCCGTTGAACATCAGGCCGTCGTAGCTGGATGTCCATGTCACGCCCTGTGGGGCACCGACATGGAAGTTGGTGGTGATGACCTCGCTCTCGGCATCGACTTCACTGGGCTGGAGGGTCACGGCATAGAGCAGTGCGTAGGGATTGTCGAGCTGTGTGGTCAAGATGGGATAGCAGTATTCGGCCGGGGCGGTATAGTTGTCGCTGATGTCGGCCTGGCACAACTCGGCTGCGCTATGTCCCGTTTGGTCGGCTTCTGCCTCGGCAATGGCATCGAGATTGATGGTGTTCAGGTAGTGGCAGTTCTCAAGCGTGTCCACATACTGTGCCAGCTGCCCGTTGAGCATGAAGCCGTACTCGCGCCACACGGTGCCGTTGTTCTGCATGTGTACACCCACAATGTGCCCACACGAGTCGGGCAGGGCGTTGAGTTGTCCCACGTTGTAGCAGCCGTTCAGGTAATGCACATAGTTGGGCTTGTCCTGGTTGGCATTGCGGTAGGGAGCGCCAATGATACCACCCACACGCGACGCTGCCGTCACAGTGCCGGCGTTGTAGCTGTCGGTGACGTATCCGGCAAAGTGGCCGCCAATGCCGCCGATGGAGTGAGCAGCCGTGTTGCCCGTACCCCCGTCAGTGAGTGTCGACACGATGTCGCCCACATTGAAGCAGCGACTGATTTTAACACCTTCGGCCGAGTATCCTGCTATGCCACCGGCGCGGTTCTTGGCAGTGACGGTGCCGGCATTCCAGCAATTGTCGATGGATTGGTCGAAGGCTGCATTGCCAGCGATGCCGCCCACCCAGTTGCCACCGTAGATGTCGCCCACGTTGTAGCTGTTGGTGATGCTCGACAGTGCGCTCTTGTTCTGGATTTGTCCGATGATGCCACCGGCGATGTACTGTGAGTTGGAGATGGTGCCAGAGTTCCAGCACGAGTCCATAGCCACAACGTTGCCAAAGCCCATCACGCCGCCCAACGTCATGTTGGATGCCGCGGTGGCGGTGATGTTACCCGTGTTGTAGCAACCCTTGAATACGATGGCTCGCTCCACGGTATTGGCCGCATTGCCCAGATAGCGGCCTGCCACGCCTCCGGCCGAATTGCACGCCACCGTGGTGACGTCGCCCGAGTTCCAGCAGTCAATCACTTGCGAGCCGGCAATCACTTGCGCCATCACGCCGCCCAGCGGAATATTGGTGGCTGTGACGGTCGACGTGATGTTGCCCGTGTTGTAGCAACCCTTGTACAGCGTCCACCCCACCCCATTTTGGGCACAGTAGGCCTGCACACCGCTCACATACTGTCCGGCTGTGATGTCGGCCGTGTTGTAGCAGTTGACAATTTCATCCATAAATATGGTATAGGACATCACGCCGCCTATGCAGCCGGCCTTGTCGGGCTGGTCGATGACAAACTCGCCCTCGTTGCCGCAGTCGTAGAGCGACATACCGGTGGCAAAGCCTACGACACCGGCCAGCCAGGTGCTGTTGTTGTCGCCCGTGTAGTGGATGGTGCCTTTATTCTTGCAGTTCTTGACCACAGTGTTGCTGTTGCCGTGGCCCAGCACGCCTCCTACACCCTGTCCGCCAGTGGTGATGGAGGCCTGGTTGGTGCAGTTCTCAATCAGCGCGTTTGTGCCTGTAAGCCCCACAATGCCGCCCACATTGATGGCTGTGCCGAAGTCGAATGTTCCGGCACTGTTGAGGTTGCGCACCACACCGTCATCACCCAGACGGCCTATCAGACCTCGAGGTGAAGTGCCTGCTGCGTCATTCACGGTGATGGTGTGCATCTGTCCGTCGATGGTGCCGCGCATTTCTGTTTCCTCACCGATGGGCATGAAGTCCAGATTGCTGAAGTCCAGGTCGTTAGTGACCTTGAAGAAGTGACCAACATGGGAGTTGCCTGCAGCCACGTTGGTTGCCACGGCCAGCCAATCGTCGGTGGTGGCGATGATAAATGGGTCAGTTTCTGTTCCCGTGCCGGACAGAGCTGTTAGGGCGGGAGCGGTGGGATACACGACATCCTCGGTGAAGTCGATGCGGCCATTCATGTAAGGCCCCACCACGTAGGCTCCCGACGAGTTGGTGCCGCACCACATCCCCCATGTGATGGCCCGGTTGCCATCGGCCACTGCCTTGAGCGACAGGTTATAAATAATGGGCTTGATGGTGCCGTCCTCGTTGGTGGTGTAGCGGCTCACGCCCGCAACCATGAAGTCAATCACCGAGGCGGCTGGCTTGAGTCGCGCAAACTTGCCTCCACCGATGGCTATCTCACGGTCGGTGGTGAGTGGCGCGTCGAATGTCAGACCGGTGTTGCCAAAGTTGGTAATGGTCATCACATTGCCGTTCTGCTTGGCGATGATGGCAAACGACACGTCGGTGCCATAGTAGTTCATTGTCATGGTGGCGTTGCCGCGCTGGATGACACACTCCTTGCCGACGTAGTAATAGGATGCTGTCTCGGCCTCGGTGGTGAACAGGCCGAACATGCCGTCGAGCACGATGGTCTCATCCTCACCCAGTGTGCCGGTGATGGCGGTGGCTGTGCTGTCGATGTACACCGTGTTGTCGACCATCTTGAGCGCAACAAAGGCTATGTTGCCCACACCCTCGATGCTTCCCACCGAGTACCAGTTGGGGATGGACAGTTGGTTGCCGTCGACACCTGCCTTGATGACGGCGTTAGACAGCACCAGGTCGGCGATGACCAGCGAGTCGCCATCGGTAGCCACGCGCACCTGGCTGCCGCCGTCGCCCAAGGTGCGCACTAGCGACTTGTAGGTGGCCACGAAAGGCTCGAATGTAGCACTGATGCGCGCCGGGGGAGCCGTGGTGATGGATGGTGCCTGCCGCACAGCCTGTGCGTCGACTGCCACGATCTGACTGGCGTCTGCCAGCTGTGGCGAGCCCGATTGGCCGGCACTCATGGGCAGGGCCATGGCCGCACCCAGCAATAAGTACAGGATTTTTTTCATAATCGATGCATTTTAGGTTAGTAATGATTTGTTCGCATTTTGTTATGCAAAGATACAATCATGCGCCCAAAAGGCTACAGCTGGGCGCATGAAATATCAGTCATTTTCAAAAAATGCACAAACTTTGGTCTAAAATGCAGGCACTGTGGGTGTTGTTATTGGGTGGGAGGGGCGACTTTGCCACTGTCCGACTGCTGCTTGGACAGCCGCCGATACACGACAGGGGTGAGCCCTGTGGATTGCTTGAATGCGCGGTTGAATGTCGACTGCGAGGTGAACCCCACTCCTTGAGCCAGAGCTTGAAGAGTAAGGTTACCGTAGTGGGCTGTGTCGAGCAGGCGGCGGCATGCCTCACGCACACGGTACTCATTGATGAATGTGGGCACATTCTTGCCGGTTGCGGTCTTGATGGTCTGGCTGACGTAGGTCGTGTTCGACTCGACTAGCGCCGTCAGGCGCAACAGACCGAAGTCGGGTTTGCACAGCTCGTCGAGCGTGTCCATAACGGCCAGTATGCGCTGCCACAGCGCTTGGTCAAGCTCATGTGTCACACTGGGCTGCGCTGACTCAAGGGGATTAGCGGCATCGTGGTCGCCGTCGTGATGCCCGGACAACTGAAGTAGTTGCTTGTAGTCCTGCTCAATGTGTAGCAGCTCCTTGTTGCGCTCAAACAGTGCCCGGTTGTTCATGTCGGTCTTGCGCTTCTGGCGCAGGACGTAGTAGGCGAACGCCAGGAGCAACAACACGAGGCCGGTGCCCAGCAACAACATGTTCTGTAGGCGCGAGTTGGATGTGGCCAGACGCATGATGGATGCCTGCGATTGTGCTTCCTCAAACTGCTCCTGCTCGCTCTTGATGGCCAGGAAGTCGCGCAGGTTTTCCACCGAGTCGCGCAGGTCGTAGCACAGCGTCTGGTAGTGAGCGGTCTGCTCGACGTCGCCCTTGCGGGCATACAGGCGCGCCATGGTGCGCATGGCGATGAGTTTGCGCATGGCCGGGATGTTGCTGTAGTCGGCATTGTTCAGGGCCTGGTGGGCGTAGTGCAGTGCCGAGTCTATTTCATTTTGTGCCGAGTAGCACTTGCTCAGCGATAGCAACGAGTTGAACTTCTCCTCGATGCCGATGTCGTGAGCCTCAATCAGTTGCAGGTCAGTCAAGTAGTACCACTCGGCACTGTCGAGGCGTTGTTGCAACATCAGGTCGGAGGCGTGGTTCAGGTAGTAGAGATGTTGTCGCTTTGCCTTGGGGGCTGCGGTGAGGTTCAGTATCTGATTGTTCCACTGCCGTGCCGCAGCTGTGTCGCCGGTATAGAGGCTGGTCTGGCACAGGCCCAGCATCAGCTGCAGTTGTTCGTCGGCATTGCCATGAGTCTGCGACAAGGTGAAGCCCTTGTCATAGTAGGCCTTGGCCGAAGTAAAGTCGCTGTGCGTGACAAACAGGTTGCCGATGTCGATATAGGACGTAATCAACTGACTGGCATACGTCTCGGGCTGGTCCTGTGCCAGACGCAAGAAGAGGTAGTAGTCGTGCAGCATCTGGTTGAGGTTGTTCGCCTTGGCGGCTTCTTGGGCCTTCTGGTAGTAGTGGAGTGTGGTGGAGTCGGGCGACTTGTGGCTCTGGCTGCCGGGCGAGCACTGGCACAACAGCAGCAGTGCCATGCATAACACGGCATCACGCAGTAGTATCACCAGCCTTCGTAAGCTCATTCTTTTTTAATTGAAATAATACTTCAGTCAGACGCTAGGTTTAGACTCTAGTCGAGACAGCAGGGACTGCTTCGATTATAGTGGCAAAAGTACGAATAATTTGTCATACTGCAACCGGGCGGCGCAAAAAATCTTTCTATGATGCCGTTGTTGCACAAAAAAGTGAAAAACAACCGGCTCAACTGGCCAACTTTCAATTTATTGTCGTATCTTTGCAGGTTGAAACGCAAGAATCCCCCTTTAACTGGCGGACGGTTCAACTCAAAACACGAAACTCGAAACAAACAAAGATATGAACATTTCGTATAAATGGCTGAAACACTACATCGACACCGACCTTACACCCGATGAGGTGAGTGTGGCACTGACCAGTCTGGGACTGGAAGTGGGAGCACTGGAGCGTGTCGAGACCATCCGTGGAGGACTCCGCGGGCTCGTTGTGGGCCACGTGCTCACCTGCATTGACCACCCTAACAGCGACCACCTGCACATCACCACAGTGGACCTGGGCAATGGTGAACCTGCTGTGCAGATTGTGTGCGGCGCTCCCAATGTTGCCGCTGGCCAGAAGGTGATTGTCGCCACGCTGGGAACAAAACTCTACGATGGCGACCAGGAGTTTACCATCAAGCGCTCGAAGATGCGAGGCGAGGAGTCGCTGGGCATGATTTGCGCTGAGGATGAGATAGGCGTTGGCACCAGCCACGACGGCATCATTGTGTTGCCCGACGACACCCCGGTGGGAATGCCGGCGGCACAGTACTATGGCATCGAAGACGACTGGCTCATCGAGGTCGACCTCACACCCAACCGCATCGACGGTGCGTCGCACTATGGTGTGGCGCGCGACCTGGCAGCATGGTGCAAGCAGAATGGACGCAAGGGCGTGCTGACAAAACCCAGCGTGGATGACTTCAAGATTGACCGAGCCGACGGTGGCATTCCTGTGGAAGTGCTCAACGCCGAGGCCTGTCCGCGCTACAGCGGCATCACTGTCCGTGGCGTGAATGTGGGCGAGAGCCCCAAGTGGCTGCGCGACTGGCTCCTGGCCGTGGGACAGCGGCCCATCAACGTCATCGTCGACATCACCAACTATATGCTACTGGGCATGGGACAGCCCATGCACTGCTTTGACCTGGCCAAGGTTAAGGGCGACCGGGTGGTGGTGCGCACGGCACCGGTGGGCACGAAGTTTGTCACACTCGACGGCGTGGAGCGCACACTCACCGACCGCGACCTGATGATTTGCAACGATGTCGACGAGATGTGTATCGGTGGCGTGTTTGGCGGCCTGGACTCGGGTGTGACCGAGCACACGACCGACGTCTTCCTCGAGAGTGCCTATTTCCACCCCACGTGGATACGCAAGACGGCACGCCGCTTCGGGCTGAACACCGACGCATCGTTCCGCTTTGAGCGCGGCATCGACCCCAACGAGACGGTCTATAACCTCAAGTTGGCCGCCATGCTGGTCAAGCAACTGGCCGGTGGGGAGATTTGCGGCGACATTGTCGATGTCAAGGCGCATGACTTCCCCGGATTCCCGGTCGACCTGCATTATGACTATGTGACCGGACTCATCGGCAAGGAGTTGCATCACGACACCATCAAGAGCATCGTCACCAGCCTGGAGATGAAGATTGTGGCCGAGGATGCACAGGGACTGAAACTCGAA
Source organism: Muribaculaceae bacterium (assembly GCA_017477555.1). Taxonomy (GTDB): domain Bacteria; phylum Bacteroidota; class Bacteroidia; order Bacteroidales; family Muribaculaceae; genus Sodaliphilus. The sequence continues at coordinate 27,613 of JAFUVK010000040.1, read as the reverse complement.
GTGCCCACTTATCGTGTTGACGTGCAGCGTCCGTGCGATGTGGTCGAGGACATCTTGCGTGTCTATGGTTACAACAACATCGAGTTCAGCCACAGTATGCATGTGAGCCTGAGCCAGCAAGATCAGGTCGACTTTGCCGACAACATGCAGGAGCACATCAGCAACCAGCTCACTTCGCTGGGCTACCACGAGATGATGAATAACTCACTCACACCGGCTGCATATTATGCCGCGTGCGAGACTTATCCCGAGGCATACTGTGTGCACATCATGAACCCGCTGAGCAGCGACCTCAACGTCATGCGCCAGACGCTGCTCTTCGGTGGCATGGAGAGTGTGGCACGAAACATCAACCACAAGAACCAGAACCTGCGTCTGTATGAGTTTGGTAATGTCTACCGCTACGACGGCACAGTGAGCCAGGAAGAGAAAGCGTTGGCGCCCTACAGTGAGAGCACCATGCTGGGACTGTGGATGACCGGAAACAACCATGGCGACTCGTGGGCCGACAAGGCACGTCGCGTCACCGTCTATGACTTGAAGAGCGACCTGGAGAATGTGCTGGTCAATATGGGCATCGACGTGAACGACATGGTCCTGGAGCAGACCGCCGACGATACCGTTGAACCTGCGCTGACCTACAAGAACCGTGGCGGAAAGGTGGTGGCTACGCTGGGCGTGGTCACTGGCAAGGTGCTCAAGGTCACCGATGTGGACCAGGAGGTGTTCTATGCCCAGGTCGACTGGAAGCTGGCATGCAAGATGGCCGCCAAGAAGGATATCAAGTACCGCGACCTGCCCAAGACGTTGCCCGTGCGGCGCGACTTGGCCCTGCTGGTCGACCGCGAGGTGAGCTACGATGACATTCGCCGTGTGGTCGTGAGCTGCGACCGAAAGCTCTTGCGCGAGGTCAACCTGTTTGACGTCTACGAGAGCAACAAGCTGGCAGCTGGCAAGAAGTCTTATGCCATCAGCATGTTGCTGCAGGATGACCAGAAGACCCTGCAAGACAAGCAGATTGATGCCGTGATGCAGCGGGTCATCAAGGCCCTTGAGACCCAACTCGGTGCCCAGTTGCGCTGATGCTGCTAAAATAGTTGCAATTTTTAGAACCCGCGTTAACAGTTTATAGTTAATAGTTATTTGTCTATAGCTCAACGGTGTAGTTTGGCATAACTGTTAACTATAAACTGTTAATTGAAGTTAGGAATTAAAGATTGCAGTATATGCCTGTGTTGGGCAATTGTAACCAGCTCCCCTCCTAAGATAGGAGGGGTTGGGGGTGGTATGACAACCGCAATCGGGATGCTTAATAGCTGACACACTCCTCCCCCCCGACCTCATCTATTTTAGAGTGGGAGCTGCTTAACTTTGAGTTGTAACAAACTTGAATAACTATAAACTATAAACCATTAACAATCAACCGATTTGACCCATGACCGATAATTTTCGCCGACTCCCCCATCCGCTGGTGGCTATTATACCCATTGTGGTGCTTATTGGCCTGCTGGTTGTCGCTGTCACTCTGTTTGGCAGCGACGCGCTCTCAGGCTGCAGCCAGACCGCCCTACTGCTGGGTGTGGCTGTGTGTGTCGCCATCTCGATGGTGTTTTATCACGTGCCCTGGAGTGCCTTTGAGCAACAGATGGCTCAGACGATGGGCGGCATCTTTGTCACACTGATGATTTTGCTGGCTGTGGGCATGTTGTCGGGATCGTGGATGATTAGCGGTGTGGTGCCTACGCTCATTTACTACGGTGTGCAGATCTTGTCGCCACGATTCTTCTTGCTCAGTGCATGCGTTATCTGCTCGCTGGTGTCGCTGCTTTCGGGCAGCTCATGGACCACTGTCGCCACCATTGGAGTGGCGTTGCTGGCCATTGGGCAGGCACTGGGCATCAGCACGGCGTGGACTGCTGGCGCCATTATTTCAGGAGCCTACTTTGGCGACAAGATGTCGCCGTTGAGCGATACCACCATCCTGGCCTCGTCGGCTGCGGGAGTCGACATTTTCGACCACATCCGCTATATGATACACACCACCGTGCCGGCTATGCTGATTGCGCTTGTGGTCTATATGATTGTGGGATTGACTTTCGATACACAGGGTGCGCTGAACGTTGAGCAGTACACTCACGGCCTGGAAGCGACATTCAACATCTCGTTGTGGACACTGTTGGTGCCACTAGCCACGGGTTTGCTCATTGCCCGCAAGGTGCCGTCGTTGATTGTGCTGTTTGTGTCGTCGCTGATGGCTGGGGTGGGGGCACTCATTCTGCAACCGCACATCCTCACACAGGTTGCTGGCGGTGCTGAGCAGGGCACAGTAGCGGCATTGACCCGCGGACTGGCCATCACTTACTTTGGCTCGACCTCAGTCGATACGGGATTTGCAGCACTCAATGAGCTGGTGTCGACTGGTGGTATGGCCGGTATGCTCAACACCATATGGCTCATCATTTGCGCGATGTGCTTCGGGGCAGTGATGGTGGCCAGTGGCATGATTGAGAGCATCACGCGCCAGATTGTGCGATGGGTGCGCACACGATTCACACTTGTAGGGTCCACAGTAGCTACGGGATTGCTTCTTAACCTCACCACCGGCGATCAGTATATCAGTATCGTACTGGGTGCCGACATGTTTCGAGGGGTATATGATCAGGAAGGCTATGAGCGGCGTCTGCTGAGCCGTACGACCGAAGACTCGGTCACGGTGACCTCGGTGCTGGTGCCATGGAACACTTGTGGCATGACGCAGGCCACTGTGCTGGGTGTGCCCACGCTGACCTATTTGCCTTATAGCTTCTTCAACTTGCTGTGTCCGGTGATGACCCTCCTTATCGCAGCCTTGGGGTGGCGCATCAGAAGAACCAAGTCCAGTTGCGATCAACCCGTTGGCTGATGGCTTTTTTGCCACCGAGTGGACGAGTGGGCTGCAAATAATCAATTCTCAAGCGGTTAAAATTGACTGAAACCGTTGAACCAGAATGGGAAACCTCGTTTTTCACGCATACCGTTTTTTGTGTCAGAAAAGTGTTTCGATAACTTAAAATCTGTAAAAAATATTTTTCTTGCTGTTTCGGCAGGTTGTTTCTCGTTTTTTTAGTAACTTTGTCAGTTTCATTGAGATTATGGCCGAGATTAACATACTGACACAAGGTGTTGACGCACCTCCGTTCGACTTGTCGCTGTTGACGGGTTGGGTCGAGGCGGTTGCCGCTGCGCATAGCCGCAGTGTGGGACGATTGACCTATGTGTTCTGCGACGATGATTACATCCTGCAGACCAACCGTCAGTTTCTGCAGCATGACTACTACACCGACATTATCACCTTCGACTACTCCAACGCCAGACGCATTGCAGGCGACATGGTCATATCGCTTGACACCGTCAAGAGCAATGCTCGACAGGGTGGGGTAGGGGAGTACGATGAATTGTGCCGCGTGGTGATTCATGGAGTACTGCACTTGTGCGGCATCAACGACAAGGGGCCTGGAGAGCGTGAGGTTATGGAGCGCCATGAGAATGCGGCGCTGGCCATGCGCCCGGGTTGTTTATTCACCGAACAAGCTGTGTCATGCGACTAGACTACGACGTCATAGTGATCGGCGCCGGACATGCCGGTTGCGAGGCTGCCTGTGCGGCAGCCAGGTTGGGATCGCGAACGCTGCTCGTGACCATCGACATGAACACCATTGCACAGATGAGCTGTAACCCTGCTGTGGGGGGCATCGCCAAGGGCCAAATTGTGCGCGAGATTGACGCGCTGGGCGGACATATGGGCATAGTCACCGACCGTGCTTCCATACAGTTCCGTCTGCTCAATCGTAGCAAGGGACCCGCTATGTGGAGTCCACGTGCACAGTGCGACCGACGGCGTTTCATGTACGAGTGGCGCCGTGTGATAGAGAACCAGCCCAACCTGTATGTGTGGCAGGACAGTGTCACGTCACTCGACTTGCGCGAAGGTACGGTATGTGGGGTTTTCACTGCCCTGGGGGTTCACTTTGTGTGTCGGGCTGTGGTGCTCACTGCAGGCACTTTTCTCAATGGACTGATGCATGTAGGCCGAGTGCAGCACGAGGGAGGACGCATAGGCGAACCAGCTGCACACGGAATAACCGAACAACTTGCAGCACAGGGGTTTAGGGTGGGGCGCATGAAGACTGGAACACCTGTTCGTATCGACGGACGGACTATTGATTATACGCAGGCCACTGAGCAGCCCGGCGAGAGCGATTTTCACCACTTTTCCTACCTGCCCGAAGTACGATCGAGCTTGAGTCAACGCAGTTGCTGGATTGTGTACACCAACCCGCAGGTACATCAAGTGTTGCACGACTCACTAGCCGAATCGCCGCTCTATAATGGTCAGATCACCAGTGTCGGACCGCGCTATTGTCCTAGTATCGAGACGAAGATTGTGACATTTGCCGACAAGGACAGTCACCAACTCTTTATCGAGCCAGAGGGAGAAGACACCAATGAGTGTTATCTCAATGGTTTCTCCTCGTCGCTGCCGTGGGACGTGCAGATACAGGCACTGAGCCACATTCCTGCGCTACGGAATGCGCACATTTATCGTCCGGGCTATGCCATTGAGTATGACTATTTCGATCCCACGCAGCTCGAGCACACCTTGCAAACCAAGCTTGTGCGTGGCCTGTTCTTTGCTGGTCAGGTCAATGGCACTACGGGCTACGAAGAGGCTGCTGGGCAGGGCTTGATTGCCGGTGCCAACGCACACCTGTATGCGACTGGAGGCGAGCAGATGGTGCTGAACCGCGATGAGGCATATATCGGTGTGCTCATCGATGACTTGGTGACCAAAGGCGTGGATGAGCCTTATCGCATGTTTACTTCTCGCGCCGAGCATCGCATTCTGCTCCGTCAGGACGATGCCGACCTGCGTCTCACCGAGCGGGCTTACCGATTGGGACTGGCCTCTGACGAGCGTTATCAACTGATGGTACAAAAGCGCGAGCGAATCCACGAACTGATTGACTTCATGCGACACCGTACGGTGCGTGGCCAAGAGGTGAATGCTTACCTGGAAGCCATCGATTTGCAGCCCTTGCGACAGGGAATAAAACTTTATGACCTGCTGCTTCGACCTCAGTTGGCATTGGCGGTGCTGGCAGAATGGCTGCCTGACTTGGCCGACAGGGTAGGGGAGTTGCCCGTGAACCGTCGCGATGAGATAGTCGAAGCCACTGAGATCGCTGTCAAATACAGTGGATATATCGAGCGAGAGCGCCTTGTAGCCGACAAATTGCAACGCCTTGACCAGTTGCGCATCCGTGGTAAGTTTGACTACCTAACCATTAAGCAGATATCTACTGAAGGAAGGCAGAAATTAGCCGCCATCAACCCTGAAACTATAGGACAGGCGTCTCGCATACCAGGTATTTCGCCCAGCGACATCAACATATTGCTCTTGTTGCTAGGCAGATGAGACCAATTTGTTTCACGTGAAACATTTTATTAAACAGAAAATATATGACACAACAAGAAATCACGAAACTGAAAGGAGTGGTTCGTAACATTCCTGATTTTCCTGTAGCAGGTGTTCAATTTAAAGACCTGACCACGCTGTTTAAGGATGCAGAATGCTTGCAACTGATGGAGCAGGGGCTAGTGGAGCTATTCCGCGACAAGGGGGTGACTAAGGTGCTGGGTATCGAGAGCCGAGGCTTCATTGGCGGCAGCTTGTTGGCTGCGCGACTGGGAGCGGGCTTTGTGCCCATCCGCAAACCCGGTAAGTTGCCTGCCGAGACTGTGAGCAAGAGCTATAGCAAAGAGTATGGCACCGATACAATCGAAATCCACAAGGATGCTATCACAACCGAGGATGTGGTGGTGATTCATGACGACCTGCTCGCTACAGGAGGCACTATGTTGGCGGCTTACGAGCTGGTGAAGTCGATGAACCCTCGTGCCATCTACATCAACTTTGTGTGTGAGCTGAGTTTCCTGGAGGGGCGCAAAGTCTTGCCTAAAGATGTAGAGGTAACATCCCTGTTTGATTTCTAGATGCTCTAGATGCTCTAGATTCTCTAGATATTCTAGAGCTTCTAGTTTCTCTAGATTCTCTAGTTGCTCTAGAGCATCTAGGATTTCTAGATGATAGAAGTTTTATTAAAGCCAAGAGTACCGTGCTACAACCCATGCGCGATGAGCTGCGCCTCAAGGTGAGTCTGCTTCCTGACTCGCCAGGTGTCTATCGCTATCTCAACCGAGATGGCGTGGTCATCTATGTGGGCAAAGCCAAGAACCTGAAGCGTAGAGTCAGCTCCTACTTCAACCGCGTGCACACTGTGCAACGTACCAACATGCTGGTGCGGAATATCTGGGACATGCAGTATACCGTGGTCAATACTGAGGAGGAAGCGCTCGACCTGGAGAACTCGCTCATCAAGGAATTTCAGCCGCACTATAACGTCCTGCTCAAGGACGACAAGTCTTATCCATGGATCTGTGTCACTAAGGAACCTTATCCTCGTGTTTTCATGAGTCGCGATCCTGTGAAACGCGGAGTCAAGTACTACGGACCTTATCCTAAGACAGAGGTTGCCCATGCACTGATCGACACCCTGCGAAAACTCTACCCCTTAAGGACTTGCAATCATAATGTTTCACGTGAAACAATCGAGGCGAAAAAGCATAGACTCTGCCTGCAGTATCATATCCATAACTGCGAAGGGTGTTGCCAGGGGTTGGTGACCGTAGACCGATATAATGAATATATTGCCGCTGTGCGGCAGATACTCAATGGCGACACCAAGCAAGTGAGCGATTATCTGATGCAGCAGATGCAGCAGCTGGCAGCTGAACTGAAGTTTGAGGAGGCCGATGTGGTGAAGCGAAAATATATCTTGCTTGAGAAATATCGGGCACGCTCTGTGATTGTGAGCCCGGCGGTACACAATATCGACGTCTTTGCCATACTGAAAGATACTGATGCCGCCTTTGTCAACTACATGCATATACGCGGCGGAAGCGTGGTGCAGAGCATGACGCTAGAGTACAAGGTGCATGAGGGTGATGACACAGGACAAGATGAGTTGCTTTCGATGGCAATACAAGAAGTGAGACATCGGTTTGCCGCAACCTATCAGGCTGACCGCGTCAAGGAGGTTGTGGTCAATGTACTGCCAGATGTCGAGTTTGCCGACTTTCAGTGCGTGATTCCGCAGCGTGGCGACAAACGAAAATTACTTCAGATTGCCATCAAGAATGCCGAGCAATACCGCACCGAGCGACTCAAGCGCATGGAAAAGCTCAATCCTGAGCAGCGCACCACACGCACGCTCACCACACTCATGCGCGACTTTCATCTGCAGGCGCTACCTCGTCACATCGAGTGCTTCGACAATTCGCACATTTCAGGGACCAATGCGGTGGCTTCGTGTGTTGTGTTCCGTGATGCTAAGCCGGCTAAGGCCGACTATCGTCATTTCAACATCAAGGAAGCTCCGGCCGGCGATGACTACGCCGCCATGCGCGAGGTGATAGGCAGGCGGTACCGTCGACTGCTCGATGAGGAACAACCCTTGCCGCAGCTGCTGGTGGTGGATGGAGGCAAGGGGCAGCTGTCGGCGGCCATCGAAGCACTCGACGAGCTCGGGCTGCATGGCACCATTGCAGCCATTGGCATGGCCAAACAACTCAATGAGGTTTATTTTCCTGGCGACCAGATTCCGTTTTATATCGATAAGAACAGCGAGTCGCTGAGAGTAATCCAGCGTCTGCGCGACGAAGCGCACCGCTTTGCCATCACGTTTCATCGCAAGCAGCGAGGTAAGTCGCAGATACACAGTGTGCTGGATGAAATCGCAGGGGTAGGGCCCAAGACTAAAGAACTGTTGCTCAAGCACTTCAAGAGCTTGAAACGCATCCGTGAGGCCACGGTCGATGACTTGGCTGCGGTCATCGGACCAAAAAAAGCACAGGTAGTGTATAATCAATTAAAAGATAAATAGATAGGGTTATGAGAATAGTGATTCAACGTGTTCGGGAGGCTTCGGTGTCGATCGCTGGTGACTTGCACAGCCACATTGGCGGTGGTTTGATGGTGCTCGTGGGTGTGCGAGAGGGTGACACCCTCGACGATGTGCAATGGTTGGCTGCCAAGACAGTGGCGCTGCGCATCTTTGACGACGAGCAGGGAGTGATGAACCGCAGTGTTATCGATGTGGGTGGACAGGTGCTGGCCGTCAGTCAATTTACGCTCAATGCTAGCACCAAGAAGGGCAACCGGCCTAGCTACATCCATGCGGCTGGGCACGACGTGGCCGTTCCGCTCTATGAGGCCTATTGCAGCCAGGTACAGCAGTTGATGGGACGCGAAGTGATGCGAGGTGTTTTTGGAGCCGACATGCAAGTGTCGCTCATCAACGACGGCCCGGTGACCATCATCATCGACTCACGGTTGCGCGAGTAATGATGCAGAGCAAGCCACCGGCATGCCGGTGGCTTGCTCTGCCTATTTCGCCAGTGCAGGAGCGCTGATGGAGTGGGTTAGGGACTTATTGCTTGAGGGCCTTGCCGCGCCAGGCATAGAACCACCAGAGCGTTATGATTGCAACCACAGCGGAGGCAGGAGCTGCTACCCAGTGCGGCAGTGCCAGGGCTTGGGGCGAGACGAGCAGGAATGTCGTGCACACCGCGGTCATGAACACGGCAGGAATGAGGGTGATGATGTAGGGCTTCTTCTCGAGTGACAGATATACCGTCAGCGTCCACAAGGTGAACACGCTCAGTGCCTGATTGCTCCACCCGAAATATTGCCACAGCACATTGAAGCCGTTGGGGTTATTGATTTGCCAAATGAGCAACGCTAATGTCGCGGAAAACACGGGAAGGCATATCATCAGGCGGTTGCGAATGGTCTTTTGGTTAAAGTTGAGTGCTTCTGCTATGATGAGACGGGCACTGCGCAGGGCGGTGTCGCCGCTGGTGATGGGTGCTGCCACCACTCCGAGCATTGCCAGGATGCCTCCGAACACGCCCAGCCACCCCGTGCACACTGACGTGACTACAAATGGAGCTTTGCAGTACTGGATCAGCGTCTTGCCATCAGGTGTCGTCGCCTGGGCCAGGAATACGTTGATGTCCTCAGCGGGAACCACTTCGCGCCAGCCACCGGCATAGAAAAAGTAGCTCGACACGCTGGCCCAGATGAGCGCAACCATACCTTCGGTAATCATGGAGCCGTAGAAGATTTTGCGGCCCAGCCGCTCGCTCTTGAGGCAGCGTGCCATCAGTGGGCTCTGCGTGGCATGGAAGCCGCTGATGGCACCACAGGCGATGGTGATAAACAAGCAAGGGAACAGCGGATTCTTCTTCAAAAACTCCGCTGTGCCCAAACCGTCCTTGTCGCCCAGCATGAACGAATGATGCCAAGGCTCCATGTTGGTGATGTCCCACAGCTCGGGCAGGTGGGGCATCTTGATAAACAGAAACACCAACAGTGCCAGGGCCATGAACAGCAGCGACACGGCGAACAACGGGTAAATCTTGCCGATAATCTTGTCGATGGGCAGTATGGCTGCCACCAGATAATAGAAGAAGATGATGGCAATCCACATCTCTTGGCTGCCAGTGAGGTCAGCCATGAGGATGGCCGGGCTATAGACAAATACCGCGCCCACCATTAGCATCAGCATCACTGTGAAGGCTAGCATCACGCGCTTGGCCACAGGACCAAGGTAGTCGCCGATGAGCGCGGGCAGATTGGAGCCGTCCCGGCGCATCGAGAGCATACCGCTCAGGTAGTCGTGCACCGCGCCGGCAAAGATGCAGCCCAGCACAATCCACAGGAACGCCGCAGGGCCGAACCACATGCCCATAATGGCTCCGAAGATGGGGCCGGTGCCGGCGATGTTCAGGAACTGTATCATAAATACCTTCCAAGTGGGCATAGCCACATAGTCCACACCGTCGGCCAGACGGATGGCCGGAGTTGCGCGGTCGTCGGGCGCGACAATGCGCTCGATGATGGCACCGTAAATCACATAGCCCAGCACCAGGGCAATCATGCTGATGATGAATGTAATCATTTCTCTTGTTTGAGGCGCGGATGCGCAATGAAAAGGTTAGGTTTAATTTGCTTGTTAAAATTTTGGCTGCAAAAATACGACTTTTTTCTGACACTTTGTGCCGATGAGTCAAGATTTCTTTGTAACTTTGCCAGACTTACACCAGTCGCAGTGCCAGCGACACAAGCACACTTTGTGCATTGTGCACTGTGCATTGTGCATCGACCAGTAACATGAGCAACTATATCGTATCGGCACGAAAGTACAGGCCAGCCAGCTTCCAGACCGTGGTGGGGCAGCAGGCACTCACCCACACGCTGAAAACAGCCATCGCCAGCCAGCGACTGGCGCACGCTTACCTCTTCTGTGGACCACGAGGGGTGGGCAAGACCACTTGTGCGCGCATCTTTGCCAAGACCATCAACTGCGAGCACCCCACCGCCGACGGAGAGGCTTGCAACGAGTGCCCCTCATGCAGGGCATTCAACGAGCAGTCGTCGTTCAACATCATCGAGCTTGACGCTGCAAGCAACAATGGCGTCGATGCCATACGCGACCTCACAGAGCAGGTGCGCATACCCCCGCAGTCGGGGCGCTACAAGGTGTATATCATCGATGAGGTGCACATGCTCTCGGCTGCGGCGTTCAACGCCTTTCTCAAGACCCTGGAGGAGCCGCCCGAATATGCCATCTTTATCCTGGCCACCACCGAGAAGCAGAAGGTAATCCCCACCATACTCTCGCGATGCCAAATCTACGACTTCGCACGCATCACTGTGCCCGACATCGTGGAGCAGCTGCAGCGCATCTGCCAGCTAGAGGGCATCACGGCCGAGCCGGCGGCACTCAATGTCATTGCGCAGAAGGCCGACGGGGCCATGCGTGACGCACTGTCGATTTTTGACCAGGTCACCGCGTCCACACAGGGCAATATCACCTACCAGAGTGCCATCGACAACCTCAATGTGCTCGACTATGACTACTACTTCAGGCTTGTTGACGCCTTTCTGGCTGCCGATGTGCCGGGGGCGTTGCTCATCTACAAGGAGGTGCGCGACAAGGGGTTTGACTCGCTGTTCTTTGTCAATGGGCTGGCGCAGCACATTCGCGACTTGATGGTGGCAAGCACGCCGCAGACGGCTTCGCTGCTCGAGATGAACGCCGATGTGGCTCAGCGCTATGTCATGCAGGCCGCAAAGCTGGGCCCACGCTTCTACTATCGTGCACTGGACTTGACTGCCACGTGCGACCTCAACTACCGCAATGCCAGCAGCAAGCAGCTACTGGTGGAGCTTACACTCATCAAATTGTGCCAGATAGTGGCGCCCGCCGAGCCGCAACCCGGTTCCGGACAACCATTGCGTAGCATTCAGCCTGCCGCCCCGCAGCAACAAGCTCCGCATCAACCAGCCCCAAAACAGCCAACTCCACAACAGCAGGTAGCTCCGCAGCAGGCCGCCCCCCAGCAACCGGCTCCACAGCAGGTAGCCCCCCAGCAACCGACTCCGCAGCCGAAGCAGCAGTCCACTCCACCGGCTCCGATACCCTCTGGACTAGTCACCGATAATGAGTCGGTGCCTTACCGCCGTCCGGGTGCGCAACGTCCCGTGGTGAGCAAGGCCTCCACAGGGCGCATCCTGGTCAATGCCGCACCGCAGGTTGCCGACCAGCAGCCAGCAACGCAAGCCGCGCCCACGCAGGTACGGAGGCAACCATTCGACCTGCAGCAGCTGCAGCAGGCATGGCAGAGCTATATCGACCAGAATCCTCACGAGAAAGTCATCATCTCATCGATGCGCACGGCTCACCTTCAGCCAGCCGGCGATGCGGTCTACAATGTTTATCTCGAGGGGCAGGCACAGATTGAAAGCATCGAGAGCAACAAGCTAAAGATTATGACACACTTGCGCGATGCCGTGAGCAACGACATGCTGGCCCTTAATCTCATGGTGCGGCCCACCACCGACGACCATCGCATACTCACCCCACGCGAAGTGGTTGAGGACATCAAGCAGCGGCGCCCCGACTTTGTGCCATTTATCAAAGACTTCCAGCTGGGGCTGGCCTGATTTTCAGTAGTGGGGTAGGGTAGTTTCTCTATTCTAATTCTTGATTTCTCGAGTATTTGAATGTGTGTAACTCGTTGCTACTCAACTTGTCACCCGCCATTGGAGGGAAACTTGCCACCATTTAGATTCACTGAAACGAATCGCTGAGCTGCTACCCGGCAACGCCAACAAACATCAAGCGGGCCATCAAAATGATTTTTGATGGCCCGCTTGAGCTATATTCCTATTCGCTGTTTCAGAACGGTCGTCGACCGCCCCAGCCGCCGGGGCCGCCGCCAGGGCCGCCGCCAGGGCCACCACGTCTGGGGCCCCAGTCATCGTTGTCCTTGGCCTTGGGCTGCTCGCCTTTCTTGAAGGTAGTGAACCGATAGGTGAACGTGATCATGCCATAGCGGGTGAGCGAGTTATAGGCCACGTCCTCGATGTAGTTGGCTGTGACATTGCGGTAGATGCTCTTGCGCTGGCCCAGGATGTCGTAGACCGACAGGGTGACGGCGGCCGACTTGTCGCGCAGGAACTGGTAGGCGATTGAGCCGTTCCACAGCCACTGCTTGGTGTCGAAGCCGGCCGAATAGCCGCTGGTGGCACTGTAGCTGAGGTCGGTTGAGATGACCAGCCCGAAGGGGGCCGTGTAGGTGCCGTTGAACTGTCCGCCATAGGTGTGTACGTTGCGGTTGTTACCGGTCTGCACAGTGTTGTGCGTGGTCTGGAAGTTGTAGCGCGGGCGCAGCTCCAGGTCCAGCACGCCGTTGCGGAATGCCAGTCCGGGCGAGTAGTTGATGTTGAACGAGCCGCTGCGGTTGATTTCACCATTGTTGTATCCCTTGGTGGCATTGTAGCGGGTGAATAGGTGCGACGAGAAGTACCACGTCTTGCTGGCTCCAAAGGGGAAGCTCATCATGTTCATGGCCATGACGCTCCACACGCCGCCCACATTGGTGTAGCTGGTGGTGCGACCGCCGGTGGTGGCATCGTAGGTTGTGGTCGAGATGATGCTGTTCTGCTCAAAGTTGATGTTGGCCATGGCCATGATGCTGCGCTGTGCCATGGTGGCAAAGTCTTGGAAGCGCAGGTTCAGGTTGTGCACAAAGGTGGGCTTGAGCTCAGGATTACCGACCACGATGTTGAGCGGGTTGCTCTCGTCGGCCACGGGCTGCAGCTGAGTGATGCTGGGCTGGTTGGCGCGCATGCGGTAGTTGGCGTTGAACGAGCGCGTCTTACTGAACTTGTAGCGGAAGCGGGCGTATGGGGCCACACTCCACACCCATCGGCTGGGAATGTCACGGGCACTGTTGATGAGGTCGCGGCTGCTCGACATGGCCGAGTTGACGGTGAGTCCCAAGTTCAGGTTATACTGTTTGCGCACCTGTCGGAAGCCAAGCTGAAACGACTGGTCGAAGAACTTGTTGCGGAACGAGTTGCTCAGCCGATCGTTGAAGTCGCGCCGCAGCTCAGGACCCAGCTCAAGGTCCAGAATCTGTGACAGGAGTTGGCCATCGTTGAGTACATAGTCACCATAGTCGGCCTCAATCTTGCTGCGCAGGGCGGGGCTGTAGATGACCTCCTGCAGATTGAGCGGGGCTGCCTGAACGGTGCCACGTGTGATGTCATAGACCAGTTTGTCGGCATGAGCATAGCGATAGTTGGCACGATAGGCCGCCTCAATGAAGCGAGCATTCTTGACATTGCCCAGAGGCTCGGTCCATGACAACCGGCCATTAACACTATTGGTCTTTCGGTCGTTATCATAGATTTGGTCGATGGTCTGTGTCGAGTCGGTGAGGTAGTAGCGGTTCAGGGTATAGGTGTTACCGTCTTCGCGCACCTTGCTGTAGTTGTATCGCACCATGATGCTGGCAGAGCGGCCCGGGTGCGAGGCGAACTTGTGGTTGAACACCAGCTGGCCTCCGAACTCATAGCTCTTTCCATCGTTGCGATAGCGGTTCTGGCTGCTGTTCACTGCCGTGCGCGCCGCGTCGCCGGCCCAGGTGCCGCTGGCCTCGACGTTAGAGCTCTTGCTAAAGTTCAGCGAGAAGTTGGGCCGGAACTCCAGCGTGTTGCATGAGTCAATCTCCCACTTCAGGCGGAAGTCGCCCCGTAGGTTGTGACCCTTGTCACGGGCATTGGTGGCCGCCTGATAGTAGCTGGTGCTGTCGGCGAACAGATACTGGCGGTCGCGCGTGGTGCGCGTGTCGCGGTCGCTGTGCGAGTACATCACGTCGCCGCCCACACGGAACTTGTCGACATCCTCCTTCGAGCCGACGTTGAAGTTGAAGCCCACATTCTGGCTGGTGGTGATGCCGCGGTCGCCGCCAAAGCGCTGAAACCGTTGCTGTCCGCCATCGGTGAAGCCCAGACTGTTGGTGTTGTTGCCTCCGGCCAGCAGGGTGAACTGGTTGCCGTCGTGGAAGTAGTTGGCCATCACATTGCCGGCATAGCGGTTGTCGGTGCCATAGCCCGCATTGACCGTGCCAAACCAGCCGTTGGCCATACCGGGCTTGACGGTGAGGTTGATTACCGTCTCGTCCTCGCCGTCGTCCACACCTGTCAGACGCGCAAGGTCGCTCTTGCGGTCGATGACCTGCAGCTTGTTCACCATGTCGGCAGGTATGTTCTTGCTGGCCACCGTGGGGTCGTCGGCAAAAAATTCCTTGCCGTCAATCAGAATCTTCTTCACCTCCTTGCCGTTGGCCGTGATTTTGCCGTCGCTGCCCACTTCCACGCCCGGCAGGCGCTTGAGCAGGTCCTCGACCACGGCGTTGGCCTGTGTCTTGTAGGTGTCGGCATTATACTCGATGGTGTCTTCCTTGACGGTGATGGGGGTCTTGACACCTATCACCGTGGCCTCGTTCAGCACCACCGTATTGGGCACGAGCTTGACCACCCCCAGATTCACGTCACGGCCGTCATTGTCTACCGTCACACGCAGCGCGGTCTCGGTGTAGCCCATGTAGCTGAACTTGGCCACATATTTGCCGGGCTTGATGCCTTTGAGGTTAAACACACCATTGAGGTCGGTCGTTGTGCCCTTGACAAAGGCACTGTCGGATTGTGCCTTGACCAGGCGAACTGTGGCCTCCATCAGCTCGGTGGTATCGGTGGCATCGACCAGGATGCCGTTGATCACTGCCGCACGCAGGGGCACGATGCAGGTGAGTGCTGTGGCAATCACAGCCAGTAATATCTTTTTCATGAACGATGATGTTTACGGTTCCTTTCCCCATCAGGGGAGTGGCCGGCCGAGCATAGTGCTGTCGGCCACGGTGCAAAATTACTGCCTCTTTCCAATACGCCCAAAAAAGTTAGACATTCACCCCCTTTTTATAGACGAGCGAATTGTGACGGGCGATTAGCGATGCTGGTGCATGGGGTAGGGGAAACAGGCCACAGGAAAGTAATTTTGCAGCGTCAATCCCACCGGTGGCGCTGCCGATGGGGCGACAAGCACTTTGTTTCACCATTAAATCTACACGATCATGAATGACTTTACTGCCGACTACGACTTTGTCCCCGAAGTCGATGCTGCATCGCTGAAAGATGTGATTTGCCCACAACCGCAACCACCCCCTGCCACCAATGGTGCCTCTCCTGCCGATTGCCGCACCGAGCAGCCTGTCACGCTGGCCGACGATCCGGACTTGGCAATGAAGCAATTGCCCGAGGCACTGGCGGCTCACATTCAGGACATCATAGCCCAAGCCGAGGCCAACGGTTACCTGCGTGGACGCAATGAGCAGATTCAAGCCCAGCAACACTTTGACAACCCCGATGCTGACTGTGTAATCAGTCGGGCCGTGATGCCTCGCTATCGCCGCCCCTCGGTTTGGGACATTTAATCGATGCACAATTTCCAACACATTTCTTCAAATCATTTTTAATACTATGAACACATTTGCAACGATGCGCCGTGTGCGCAATGCGGTGAAGTGGATGCACCGCAACTACCGAGTCGTACTCACTGTACTGACCTTTATCCTGGTGGCCATTCTGGCGTTTGGCTGCGATGCCGGCACAACTGCCGCACTGGCTATGGCAATTCCCGGAACTATTATCGATGGAGTGGACGATGGCAAGCACATTGTTGACGGCCCTCTGACCACCGACCTGACGCGAGACGGATCGCCCGACCTGCTGCTCAATGAGATTGACCAGCATATTGTGAAAATCAGACCTATGGCCACACCGCTCGACCAGATCTCGCGCTACGGTGGCGCGCTGAATGCCGGCTCGATGTTTGTGGACTACTACACCGTCGACACCAAGCCCACGACCTGTGTGCTCGATGACGATTTCGACGAGACTACCATACAGCCCGGCACGGCCTACCCCAAGGTGCGACTCTACACCGACAATGACGAGATTTTCGACAAGAGCGACACCATCCTGGTCAAGGGTGTGCCCGGCTATGCCCAGGATGGTGTAACCACCATCGCCGAAGACCTTGTGCTCTATGTGTGCGCTCGCTCGGGCAGCGAGGGACTCATGGTCATGGCCGTGAACGGCAAAAGAGTGAACGGTGTGCCAAACTGTGTGCCGTCGCTCGATGCAGGCCAGAAGCTAATCCGCATGGGTCGAGCGGCCAGCGAGCTTGACGTGATGTCACCGCAATACGAGGCACTGCCCACCAAGAAAGACAATTACTGCCAAATCTTCAAAATGCAGGTGGAGCAAAGCACACTGCAGCGCATGAGCAACAAGGAGGTGGATTGGTCACTCACCGACCAAGAGGAAGCCGCCATCTACGACATGCGTCTGGGCATGGAGAAGTCGTTCCTCTTCGGCAGCAAAAAGCGTATCTGGGATGCCGACAAGAAGGAGTACATCACTTTCACTGGCGGCATCTGGGGGCAGTGCTCCAAGGACTTCTACTACACCGAGAACCAGTTCAGCCGCGACAAGGTGGTGGAGATGCTGCGCATGGCCTTCACGGGCAACAACGGCAGCAAGCGAAAAATCCTGATTGGCGGCAGCAAGCTCATGGGATACCTGAGCAACCTCGACTACGAGCGCATCATCATGTCGCGTGAGACAGTGAGCAAGTGGGGCATCGACTTTACCGAAATCCGAAGCAAGTTCGGAACGCTCTACCTGCTCCTGAGCGAGGTCTTCGACGAGTGCGGCATGAGTGAGGAGGGCATCATCATCGACCCGATGTATATCCAGAAGTATGTGCACATTCCGTTCAACGCCAAGGAGCTTGACCTCAAGAGCAGCGGCATCCGAAACACCGATGCCGTAGTCCTTACCGAGGCTTCGTGTCTGGTGCTGCGTTACCCCAACAGTCATATGCGCATCATCAAGAAGTAGTGTTTCGGGCGCTCTGGTGCGACGGAGGCAATTTTCGGCCTGCCACCCTGGTGGCGGGTCGTTTTTTGTAGGCAATTAAAAATAAATGTGCCAAGGTGTTGCACATGTGGCACAATTGCGCTACCTTTGCCGCTTGCTAGCAGTAGTAGGGGTGGTTTTTGGGTGGTTAAAGGAGTTACTCCATTCGCTCGCTCGAATGCTCGATTACTCGAATGTTCGCTCGCTCGAAACTCTATGCTACCCTCTCCCCCGCCGGGTGAGGGGGGAACTCGCAACCTTTATGAATTATAAATTATAAATTAAAAATATGACTCCTTGGATTGTATTGGCCACGATAGTTGGCTACTTTGTGTTACTGTTTTTCATCTCGTGGCTCGCCTCGCGCGGCAGCGACACCAACACCGCGCTCACCGGTGGCCGTCAGGCCCCGTGGTTCATTGTGGCCATCGCCATGATTGGAGCGCCCATATCGGGTGTGACGTTTGTATCGGTTCCGGGGCAGGTGGCTGTCAAGGACTTCAGCTACATGCAGATGGTTCTGGGCTTCGCTGTGGGCTACTTTGTGATTGCCTACGTGCTGATGCCTCTGTTCTTTAAGCGCAACCTGGTGTCGATTTACGGCTATCTGGAGCAGCGTTTCGGCAGTGCTACGCACAAGACCGGGGCGTGGTTCTTTTTCATCAGCAAGATGCTGGGTGCCGCCGTGCGCTTCTATGTGGTGTGCGTGACGCTGCAGCTGCTGGTGTTCGGCCCGTTGCACATCCCCTTTGTGGTCAATGTGGTGGTGACCATCGCCCTGATTTTCCTCTACACGCTGCAGGGAGGGGTGAAGACGGTGATATGGACCGATACGCTCAAGTCGTTTTGCCTGATCATGAGCGTGGTGCTGTGCATCGTGTTTATCACCATGGGGCTTGGCTATAACTTTGGTGAGCTGTGCCAGGCGGTGGCGGCCGACGACTCGTCGCGCGTCTTCTTCTTCGACAATCCCAAAGAGGGCACCTACTTCTGGAAGCAGTTTGTTGCCGGCATCTTCATGGTTGTTGCCACCACCGGCCTCGACCAGGACCTGATGCAGCGCACCCTGGCCAGCAAGAATGTGGCCGAGTCCCGCAAGGGACTGATAGTGAGTGGTATCACTCAGATTTTTGTTGTCGGGCTCTTCTTGGTGCTGGGAACGCTGCTTGTGCTCTATTCGCGTCAGGCGGGCATGGACATACCCGAGAAGACCGACGAGCTGTTTGGACAAGTGGCCTTCAGTGGTGGAGCCATCCCGGTGGTGGTAGGAGTGTTGTTCATCTTGGGACTGGTTTCGGCGGCCTACAGCGCGGCTGGGTCAGCCCTGACGGCGCTCACCACATCATTTACCGTCGACATCCTGAAGAGCGACAAGCAGCAGGACGATGCTGCGCTGGCGAGAACACGCAAGTGGGTACATGTGGCCATGGCTGTGGTCATGGGGCTGGTGATACTGGTGTTCTATGCCATCAGCAACAGCGATGCCATTAGTGCTGTTTACACCTTGGCAAGCTACACCTATGGGCCTATACTGGGGCTGTTTGCCTACGGCATGATGACGGGCACAGGAGTGCGCGACCGTGTGGTGCCGGCAGTGTGCGTGGCCGCACCCGTGTTGAGCTATTTTATCCAGCTGTGGCTGGCACGGAGCTTCGACTACACTCTCGGCTTTGAGTTGTTGTTGCTCAACGCCGCGCTCACCATGCTGGGACTGCTAATTTTTAGAGCCAAAAAGAGTGGGGTAGTGGAGTAGTGGAGCCGTTACTCTATTCGATAGCTCGATAACTCGCTCGAAACCATTGCTATTCAACCCCTCCCCTGGCCGGGGGAGGGGGATCGTAACTTACAACCCGTAATCCCTAATTCAAAGTGGCTCGCGATTTGATTAACCGTTATATCTGGCTCATCGACACCATCAGGCGCTATGGGCGCATCACGCTCGATGAGCTGAACCGCCAGTGGCTGCGTTCGCCCTTGAACGATGGACGGCCGCTGCCGCGGCGCACATTTCACCACTATCGCAATGGTGCCGAACAGATGTTCGGGGTCAACATCCAGTGCGACCGCTCGACCTATGAGTACTACCTGGAGGACACGGCACAGTCGACCCTGCAGCAGTGGCTCGTCGACTCGACCGCCCTGGCCGACACGCTGCGCGACACCAGCGACATTGCCGGACGCGTGGTGCTGGAAAATGTGCCATCGGCACGAGAGCATCTGTCGACCATCATCGATGCCATGCGACAGAACCGCCGAATCCGCTTTGCCTATCGCAGCTACACGCGCAGCCAGCGCACAACAGTGGAGCTGGAGCCGTATTTTGTAAAGATTTTCAAGCAGCTGTGGTACGTCATTGGCCACAATGTAGTCGACCACAAAATCAAAACCTATGCCCTCGACCGCATGGCCGACCTGGTCATAGACCCCGACCACGTGTTCGACTATCCCGAAGGCTTCACACCTCAGGAGTTCTTCAAAGACTGCTTTGGCATCACCACCAACCAGAACGCGCCCAAGCGCATCGTGCTGCGGGTGGAGCCCACACAGGCCAAGTACTTCCGCGCCCTGCCGCTACACCCATCGCAGCAAGAGGTGGTGCACGACAACTATAGCGTGTTCACCTACCGCATGCGACTGACCTACGACCTGCGCGAGGAGTTGCTCAGCCACGGCAGTGCCATCGAGGTACTCGAGCCGCCAGAGCTTAAGGTCATCATCCGCGATGAGTTGCGCAAAGCCCTTGCGCTGTATCAGAATAATTCCTAAAGTAGCTACTTATCAGGAGTTAAAGGAGTAAAGGAGTGAAGACGAATGCTTTGTGATGTATCGGCCCTACTACTCTACTTCTTGAGAAACTAACTTCTTGATATTCGATTACTGTTAACTTAACCAACCAACGTGAAAGGATTCTTTAAACTGCTGGTGCGCTTCGTGCCGCCCTACAAGAAACAATTGCTGCTCAATGTGTTGTTCAACATCTTGACGGCATTTCTCACTCTGTTCTCGTTTGCACTGATCATACCCATACTGGAGATGCTATTCGGGTTGAACACCCAGACCTACACCTTTGTGGAGTGGGACAGCGAGAAGCTCAACGAGACGGTGGTCAACAACTTCTACTACGGCGTGCAGTGCATCATCCAGCGCTATGGGCAGTCGACCGCACTGGCTGCCATCGCACTGGCCCTGGTGGTGATGACGGGGTTCAAGACCGGATGTGCTTATCTGGCAGCCTACTTCATGATTCCTATACGCACAGGAGTGGTGCGTGACATCCGCAACCAAATCTATGCAAAGATTGTGTCGCTGCCCATCGGCTTCTTCACCAGCGAGCGCAAGGGCGACGTGATGGCCCGCATGAGCGGCGATGTCACCGAGGTGGAGAACTCCATCATGATGTCGCTCGACATGATGTTCAAGAACCCCATCATGATTATCGCCTGCCTGACAATGATGATTGCGCTGAGTTGGCAGTTGACACTGTTTGTGCTCATCTTGTTGCCGCTGGCCGGCCTGGTGATGGGCGGAGTGGGCAAGCGGCTCAAGCGCGTGTCGCTCGAGGGACAGAACCAGTGGGGCGTGATGCTGAGCAACATCGAGGAAACCATAGGTGGACTGCGCATCGTCAAGGCCTTCAATGCCGAGGCCAAGGTGCGCCGCCGCTTTGAGGGCGAGAACGAGCATTACCGCGCCATCGTCACCCGACTGCAACGGCGTTACGAGCTGGCGCACCCCATGAGCGAGTTCCTGGGCACGGCCACCATAGCCATCGTCCTCTGGTTTGGCGGCACACTCATCCTGGGCGGGCACAGCTCCATCACCGCGCCCAAGTTCATCTACTACATGGTCATCTTCTATAGCATCATCAACCCCGCCAAGGACCTCTCAAAGGCAAGCTACGCCATTCAGCGAGGTATGGCATCGATGCAACGCATCGACCGCATCCTGCGAGCCGAGAACACCATCCGCGACCCTGAGCAACCCGTCCAGCTCACAGCCATGCGGCAGGGCATAAGCTTCGAGGGCGTGCGATTCCGCTATGGCGAGCAGTGGGTAATCGACGATGTGACGCTGCACATCAAGTGCGGACAGACCGTGGCGCTGGTGGGTCAGAGCGGGTCGGGAAAAACCACACTGGCCGACCTGTTGCCGCGCTTCTACGACGTGGAGCAGGGACGCATCACCATCGATGGCATCGACATCCGCCACTGCCGTGTGGCCGACCTGCGGGCGCTCATGGGAAATGTCAACCAGGAGGCTATACTGTTCAACGACACGTTCTACAACAATATCACATTTGGTGTGACCGATGCCACACCACAGCAAGTGGAGCAGGCCGCCCGCATCGCCAATGCCTACGACTTCATCATGGCCAGCGAGCAGGGATTTGACACCAACATCGGCGACCGCGGCTGCAAGCTCTCGGGCGGACAGCGGCAGCGAGTGAGCATTGCCCGCGCCATCCTCAAGAATCCGCCCATACTCATTCTCGACGAGGCCACCAGTGCCCTCGACACCGAGAGCGAGCATCTGGTGCAGGAGGCTCTCGACCACTTGATGCATGGGCGCACCACCCTGGTCATTGCCCACCGACTGAGCACCATCCGCAATGCCGACCTTATCTGCGTGATGCACGAGGGGCGCATCGTCGAGCAGGGCACACACGACCAACTCATGGCCCACGATGGTCCCTACCGCCATCTGGTAGACATGCAGTCGTTCTGAGGAATTAAGACAAAAGTGGCTGGGGGCGTTATCCCCCAGCCAGAGGCGGAACTAAAGGTGATATCCTCCCCCCGCCGTTTGGAATATAGAGAACACTCCTTCTCCCCATTGGGGAGAAGCTAGGTGAGGGGTTGAGTAGCGACAAAGTAGGGACGCGGCGTGCCGCGTGATTAGCCACAGTCCCTCCTCTGGAGGGTAGGGGGCGCTACCGCAGGCAGTTCTGGTAGGCCTGGATGGTGGCCTCGAGCCCCAGGTAGAGGGCGTCACTGATCAGCTGGTGGCCAATGGAGACCTCGGCCAGCTGAGGGATGCGCTGCTTGAAGTAGGGCAGGTTGTCCAGGCTCAGGTCGTGTCCGGCATTGATGTCCAGTCCCAGGTCTAGAGCGGTCTGCGCGGCGGCAACGTAGGGGCGGATGGCGCTCTCGCGGTCGAGTTGAAGTCGTAGCTCTTGTCCGATTGGGATGTGTAAGTCACGTTCTGTCTTGTCAGTTCCTTGATGACCCTGAGTATCGTGTCGGCGCTGCATGTGCGCAGCGTGGGGTGAAGCGACAGGTGGCGTGTCAAGTGGGAGCTGATATCCTCCACGCAGGAGCCGCCACAGAAATAGACGCACATCAGCGAACGTATTATCTCGCTGTACTGAAAGCCGAATTGTCGGCACTTTTAAGCCTAGGGTGGAGTCGATTGTCGGTGAGAGCATTACCTCAAATATGTCCATAATCGGAAAAATCCACCGAAAGGCGTGATTTTGTCAGATTTTATTTGTACATTTGCCATGTAATTGATAATTTTTGCCTTTTGATTTGCACCATTAACGTAAGTGAAAAAATCTGACAAGGCAAAATCCTGTGCAACTTTTTGTTGACCAGGTTGTTATAAAGAATGCTAAACTAAAACGCTGCGGATTTTAGGATATTCTAACTTATAAGTAACAATCTTAAAATTAATCAACAATGAAAGCAAAACAAATCTTATTATGTGTCGCCGGCATGCTCATGGCGGCGACGATGAGTGCCCAGCTCACTGTGCGGCCATCGGGCTGCACCATGCTGGGCCACAACGACTTTGAGGTGAACAATGTGTTCCCCGAGAGCCGCGACACCACCACTCAGCTGAAGATCTATGGCCAGGGCCCATGGGGCGAGAAGGCCAGGATGTCGTTTGGCGACCAATTCTGGAACTTCGTGAGCAACGTGGTGCTTGGCGAGGCCGACACCACCAACACCGACAAGCTGTGGCTGCATGGCCGCTCCGGACTCTGTGTCACATTCAACAACGCGTACAACGACACGCTGATGTCCTACTCCCCCAATGACGACGACATGCTGGGCATCAACACCAACATCCGCGCCGTTGCGCTGTTCCTCACCAGCGACGAGCGGCTCAAGCAGAACGTCGAGCCCATCGATGACGCGCTGTCGGTCGTGTCGGCACTGAAGGGCGTGAGCTATCAGTACAAGCCGGCCGAGCGCGACGCGCGGTTTGCCGCCGGGCTTGATGCGCTCGCCGCCATCGACACCACAGGCAGTGCGGCCCGCTACAAGGCCGACCTCGAGAAGTTCTATGCCAACCGCAACGACCGCACCACCCATTACGGCTTTCTGGCCCAGGAGGTCGAGCAAGTGCTGCCCGAGCTGGTGCATACCGGCAAGGACGGGACGAAGTCGGTGGACTATATCGCGGTGATTCCACTGCTGGTCAATGCCGTGCAGGAGCTGCGTGCCGAGCTGGCCGAGGTCAAGGGTGGCGAGCCGCTGAAGTCGCCCACCCACGCGCCGCAGGCGGCAGGCCTGGATGGCGTGGCCGACGGGCTGACGGCACCCGCACTCTACCAGAACACGCCCAACCCGTTCACCGCCGACACCCACATCCGCTACTGCCTGCCTGAGAGCGTGCAGCAGGCCGACCTCTACATCTACGACATGCAGGGCAAGCAGGTCAAGAGAATAACCGTCAGTGACCGAGGCGAATCGGCAGTCACCATCCACGGCAGCGAGCTGCAGGCCGGCATGTACATCTACGCCCTGATTGCCGACGGCCGGGAAATCGACAGTAAGAGAATGATATTAACTAAGTAAAGAGTATGTTGCCATGATAAAGCGTCTTCTTTGTTTGCTAGTTGTTTGTAATATTGCACAATTATATTGCTGTGGTTTGGAAGTGCAACGTGAGTATGTTGTATCTTATACTCTCTCAGATTTCGTCATTACTCAAAACCAGAGAGGTATTTCAACTATACACTCAAACAAGCAACTGATTATGTTCGAAACTGATTCAACTAAACCTGCATTGCCTTACTTACCCATTAACATCTTGCTCGGCCCTGAAGAATCAGTACGCGATGCGTCTGTTGTATTTGATTCAGATACAGTCCTATGTCAGATTAATATGGCAACATGTTCAGAGCTATACCCCACAAATGTGAAGTACAATTCAAATAAATCGATTCAGGGCGTATGGCCGGATACGGTTTTTCAAAAGAGAGCCGAATACATAGGCACCAACTTATCAGATGGCTATAAATATGCCAGTCTTATTCTCGTCCCTTTTGAATACAATACAGCTAGCAGATGCCTGAGCTTTTTCAGAGAGATCACAATACATCTATCAATTGAGGCTCCAGAGAGCAGTCATTGTCAACCGTTAACACCGGCGATTCCTGCCTATATTGGCAACAATATGAGGAACATTGTGAAGGAACAAGTTGTCAACCCAAGTGAAATGAACACGTTATATCAGCAATCGACACAAAGCGTACTGGACGAAGATGACTATGAGTATCTAATAGTAACTGCAGATTCTTTTGCTACAACAATGCAGGAATTGGCTGAATGGAAGTCCATAAAAGGGATAAAAACAAAAGTTCTAACAACGAGTGAAATCTATAATTCATATACATCCGGTTCAAATCAATATAGGATTAAGTGTGCGTTGATGGATTATTACAATGGACAACACCAAGGGCTAAAATATGCTCTTTTGGCAGGCACCACTACATTTGTCCCAGCACAGATTTGCGACATTAAAGTTGTAAAAGAAAACATTATATACCATGATTCGACTCCTGCAGACTTGTTTTACGCATGTTTTGACACAATGGACTGGGACACCAATGGGAATGGCATTAATGGTGAGGTGGAGGATCAAGTTGATATCTCGCCTGAAATAGTTGTCACAAGAGCATTGATAAATTCAGACACTGAAGCACAAACTTTTGTCAGGCGAATTATAGACTATGAAAAGAACCCAACACTTGAGAATTGGGAAGACAATATTCTATTAGCCGGAGCAAAATTGAAATGGGATACGATATATGATAGTGATGGACGTATTCGTAGCGATTCAGAATACTATGGAGATTTAGTCACAAATACCCTAGCACCGCTATGGAGCGGACGCTCAGTGAAACTATTTGATACCTATACGGACTTTCCTGGTGAAGCATCATATCAATTTAATGCAGAGCACTTACATGAAGAACTCTCAAAAGGATACACTATCGTTAATGTTGACACTCATGGTGGTAACTACCTTTGGGAAACAGAGGAAGATTTCTACTATGCTCCCTCCGCTGCAGAATTATATAATGCCAATTATTCCTTCATCAATACCTCTGCTTGTAATGTCAACCATTTTGATGAACTTCCTGGATTAAGCCATTCATTTATGACTAATCCAAATAGTGGTATCATAGCATTTGTGGGGCCATCCCGTTATGGGTGGAGTCCAACATCTGAAGCAGTCTCTCGATCGCTATTTAGGCAATTATTCGAATACGAGGGATATCTTGGGAAAGCTTTTACTTTCATGAAATTCATGTATGCGCCATTTTGTCGTCGCATTGGACTTAACGATGCCAAACGCTGGGTTTTGTTTGCGACAAATGCAATAACAGATCCAGAAATGCCTATTTATTTGTCAAAACCAAAAGTTATGAATTGTGTAAAAATAAGCATTAACAATGGTGTGTTGGACATAACCACAGGAATTGATAGTTGCAATGTATGCGTAATGAGCTCCAATGATAATGGTGAAAGTATCTATAGCGTAAGCAAAAACGTGAATTCCTTTACGTTAAATTCAGTGAATACAAGTGTTTCAGTCTGTATTACTCACATTGGTTATATACCATATATAGTTGAAGTTTCACCCCATGTTTACATTCAAGATGAGACACTCGCTGGCCGTCGACACATTGTGGGTGAGCAAATTGATGTTGGGTTCGATGTCACTTCGACAAGGCCAAATGGCAGTGTGATAGTCAATGGTGAGGAGATTATTCTTTCTGGAACGAAGAATGTAACAATCAAAAACAACTTTGAGGTCAAAAAAGGTTCAACTCTAAAAATCAATTCAAGATGAGATGCGCATTACTGTTTTCTGTGGCTATTTTTAGCTGTATTTCTGCTTTTCCATATGGTTATCATCATTTTGTCAAGCAGGGAAAGGTTTGGCACTGCCAATCGGGAACAAATGGCACGGATAAAATCAATATGGACTTCACCATAGAAGGTGACACTGTTGTCAACAACGTTATTTACCAAAAGGTGTATCGCACCGACTCGGTAGGTGCTGAACATTCAACTAAGCATTATGACTTTGCAGTTCGTGAGGACAAACATGTTATATATCGACTTGACCAAGACAGCACCACAGAGAGACTGCTGTACGACTTTGAGTTAGGAGTTACACGAAATGACGTCATGCTGACAGATCATTGGATGCTTATTGCAGAACTCCTGGTTTTGTATCGACCAGGGGATATTATGTTGCGCAGTTATTATTGTTATCCCTATTTTATAGATAGTCCTATACAACCCTCAGCAACATTGTCCTATGTCGAAGGAATAGGCAATCCTGAGTCCGTTTTCTCAGACCCCATGAGTGCGTCTGGTCCTATTTTGCAATCATGCTATGAGGGCGATGTACTGCTCTATTCAAGGGACAATATGTTTAATTATATCATGCGGCCAAATGGAGATATCACAAACGATGGTGATACAGACATTTCTGACATCAATGCTGCCATCAGCATGATGCTCGGCAAAGATATGCAACCCGCTTGGGATGACGTAGCTGCCGATTTGGACAATAGCCTCAACATCGACATCGCCGATGTCAACGCCGTGATCAACGCCATGCTCGGCAAGGAACGATAGTGAGTTGATAGTTAGCAGTAGGTGGCAGCAGTCCCTCTCCCCTGGCAGGAGACCAATGGTGCAGGCAGAATACAATGCCGAGCTAGCTTGAGCATTGTTGAGGCGCAGCCCATTGACGCTGGAAGAGCGGCCAGGTGAGGGGGCATCCCCGTCGCTGTTTAACACCAAATCCGTCAAAACTCCTCAAGACTCCTCAAATATTGTTTTGATGGAACTTATACCAGTTGCCCCCTAGGTGCTCAGAAAGGACTATTCGATTACAGACGGGAGCCGCAGTCCCCACCTGTAGTCGGTG
>JAFUVK010000039.1 GCA_017477555.1 Muribaculaceae bacterium | reverse complement strand
GGCCTTGTAGTCGACGCGATTGATGTTCTTAAAGCCAAACTTGGGCAAACGGCGCTGGAGTGGCATCTGACCACCCTCGAAACCTACCTTCTGCTTGTAGCCCGAGCGCGACTTTGCGCCCTTGTGACCACGTGTGGATGTGCCACCCTTGCCCGAACCGGGTCCGCGGCCAATGCGACGTTTCTTCTTGTTGGAACCAACAGCGGGTTGTAAATTATGTAATTCCATTTCTTTCTTAAGATTTAATGATTATCACTCGTTCACCGGGGTCACGACCACCAGGTGACGCACAGCATTCACCATACCCATCACATCGGGAGTGTCCTCGAGCACGACGTGATGATTGAGCTTGCGCAAGCCCAGTGCGTCGAGCGTACGTTTCTGGCGCTCGGGACGGCCAATGCGACTTTTCACTTGCTTGATTTGAATCTTAGCCATAGTCTAGGAACTGATTTAACCGTTAAACACTTTGTCGAGGGTGACACCACGATAGTGGGCCACGGTCTGCGGGCTGCGCATCTCGTCCAGGGCCTTGATGGTGGCCTTGACCAGGTTGTGGGGGTTAGACGACCCCTTGGACTTGCAGATGACGTCGGTCACGCCGATGCTCTCGAACACGGCACGCATAGCGCCACCAGCCTTGACACCGGTACCCGGAGTAGCGGGCTTCATGATGATGCGCGAGCCGCCGTACTTAGCCACTTGCTCGTGAGGGATGGTTCCGTTGTGCACGGGCACCTTGATAAGGTTCTTCTTGGCCATCTCAGTGCCCTTGGCGATAGCCGCCGTGACCTCGTTGGCCTTGCCCAGACCGTAACCGATGACACCGTTGCCGTCACCGACCACAACGATAGCAGCAAAGGTGAACGTGCGTCCTCCCTTGGTGACCTTGGTGGTGCGGTTGATGGCGACGAGACGATCCTTCAGTTCGATATCGCTAGTCTTAACTCTGTTATTCTTCTTAACCATGATGTTTTAAAATTTAAGTCCACCTTTACGGGCACCGTCGGCCAATGATTTAACTCTACCATGGAACAGGAAACCGTTGCGGTCGAACACCACCGTAGTGATGCCTGCCTCGATGGCCTTCTTGGCGATAGCCTCGCCCACCTTCTCGGCCACCTCGCTCTTGGTACCCTCGGTGATTCCCTTGGATGATGCTGAGACAAGTGTCTTGCCCTCGAGGTCGTCGATGACCTGGGCATAGATCTGCTTATTGCTACGGAACACACTCAGACGCGGGCGCTGTGCAGTGCCACTGATGCGTCCACGGATGCGTGCCTTGATTTTATTTCTACGTTCTTTCTTGGATATCATGATGTGTAGTCGTTAATTATTTGGCTGCAGCCGTTTTACCACTCTTACGGCGAATAACCTCGCCAACAAACTTAACACCTTTGCCCTTGTAGGGTTCGGGCTTGCGGAACGAGCGAATCTTGGCGCAAATCTGTCCCAGTAGCTGCTTGTCGCACGACTCGAGCGTGATGAGGGGGTTCTTGTTGCGCTCGGTCTTGGCCTCAACCTTGACCTCGGGCGGCATTTTCAGATAGATGGCGTGCGAGTAACCCAGTGCCAACTCCAGGACCTGTCCCTGGCTGGTGGCGCGGTAACCGACACCCACGATTTCCATTTCCTTCTTGAAGCCGGTGCTCACACCGACCACCATGTTGTGGATCAGTGCGCGGTACAGTCCGTGCTGCGCACGGTTCTCACGCTCGTCGTCGGGACGCGAGACCTTGATCTCGTTTCCTTCGACCTCCACCTTGATATTGGGGTTGAGCGTCTGCTTGAGCTCACCCTTTGGACCCTTGACGGTGATGATATTGTCCTTGATATCAACAGTTACGCCGGCGGGCACTTCGATTGGCAATTTACCTATTCTTGACATAATCTTACCCTCCTTAAATTAATAAACGTAACACAAAACCTCGCCACCAATCTTCTCGGCCTTGGCCTGCTTGTTGGTCATCACACCCTTGCTGGTGCTGATGATGGCGATACCTAAACCATTGAGCACGCGGGGCATGTCCTTGTAGCCAGTGTACTGGCGCAATCCTGGACGCGACACGCGCGTGAGGCACTTGATGGCGTTCACCTTGTCGACGGGGTCGTACTTGAGCGCAATCTTGATAGCGCCTGCGGGCGTACCATCCTCAATAAACTTGTAGTTCAGGATGTAGCCCTGGTCGAAGAGGATCTTGGTAATCTCCTTCTTCATCTTCGAGGAAGGGATTTCAACGACACGGTGCTGTGCCTTGATCGCATTCCTCAGTCTGGTCAAATAATCTGCAATTGGATCAGTCATTGTTTTTTTGTTTTAAATTGATCCGGAAACCCGACACGGATGGGTTCCGAACAATATTTAATACTTAAAAAAATTGAGTGTCAGTGTTGTGACATTGCGTTCGTTGCTCACCAGCTGGCCTTCTTCACGCCAGGGATGAGACCGGCCGAAGCCAGCTCGCGGAAGTCGATACGTGAGATACCGAACTGACGCATGTAGCCTTTGGGACGTCCCGAGAGCTTGCAGCGGTTGTGCAGACGCACGGGCGAAGCGTTGTGGGGCAGTGCCTGGAGTGCCTCGTAGTCACCAGCCTTCTTGAGCGCAGCGCGCTTAGCGGCAAACTTTGCCACTAACTTCTCACGCTTGGCCTGACGGGCCTTCATTGATTCTTTTGCCATATGCTTGTGCTAGTTGTTGAGAAAAAATGTTTACTTGTTCTTGAACGGCAGTCCGAACTCCTTGAGCAGAGCGTAGCCCTCCTCGTCGGTGCGTGCTGTGGTTACAAACGTGATGTTCATACCCGTCATCTTCTGCACGGTGTCGATGTTGATCTCCGGGAAGATGATCTGCTCGGTCACACCCACGGTGTAGTTGCCACGTCCGTCGAGCTTGCCCTCGATGCCCTTGAAGTCGCGAATACGGGGCAGTGCGATGCGGATGAATCGCTCCATGAACTCGTACATGCGGTCGCGGCGCAGAGTCACGCGTGCCCCGATGGGCATCTTCTTACGCACCTTGAAGTTCGAGATGTCCTTCTTCGACAGAGTCATCACGGCCTTCTGACCTGTAATAGCGGTGAGCTCGTTGATGGCAGTGTCGATGATTTTCTTGTCCTGTGTGGCGTCGCCCAGACCCTCGTTGAGGACGATTTTGACCAGACGGGGAATCTGCATGGGCGAGCTGTAGTTGAATTGCTTCATCAAAGCGGGAGCAATCACCTCGTCATATTGTTTTTTCAGCGTTGTCATTACTTAATCTCCTCTCCTGACTTTTTAGAAATACGTACTTTCTTTCCATCATCCTTGACCTTGAAGCCAACACGGGTGGGCTTGCCGGTCTTCGGGTCGACCACGGCGAGCTTGCACAGGCGTATGGGGGCCTCCTTCTCGATGATGCCTCCCTGCGGGTGCTGGGCGGTGGGTTTGGTGCTCTTCTTGACCATGTTGATGCCCTCGACGATGGCACGGCCCTTCTTGGGGTCGATGCTGAGCACGCGCCCCTTGCGTCCCTTGTCATTGCCCGAAAGGACAAACACGGTGTCGTCTTTCTTAATGT
This sequence comes from Muribaculaceae bacterium, assembly GCA_017477555.1. Lineage (GTDB taxonomy): Bacteria > Bacteroidota > Bacteroidia > Bacteroidales > Muribaculaceae > Sodaliphilus. The sequence goes on along the minus strand of JAFUVK010000039.1, from coordinate 12,071 downwards.
GTAACATATTCTTTATTAAGAATTTTCGTGAAACTGGAATAAATGATTAAAGAACCTCGGGTGCAAGGGAGACAATCTTCATGTTGGTGGCACGGAGCTCACGGGCAACCGGGCCGAAGATGCGCGTACCGCGGATTTCTCCAGCGTTGTTGAGCAGCACACAAGCGTTGTCGTCGAAGCGGATGTACGAACCATCGGCACGGCGAATTTCCTTCTTTGTGCGTACCACGACAGCCTTCGAGACGGTACCCTTCTTCACTTCCGAAGCGGGAATGGCGTTCTTGACGGTGACGACGATGATGTCGCCCACCGATGCGTAGCGGCGGCGCGTCCCACCCAGGACACGGATGCACAGCACCTCTTTAGCGCCACTGTTGTCGGCTACTGCGAGCCTACTTTCGGTCTGTATCATAACTGATAATTACTTAGCTTTTTCGATGATTTCAACTAATCTCCATCTCTTGGTCTTGCTCAGCGGACGAGTCTCCATCAGGCGCACAGTGTCGCCAACGTTGCATTCGTTCTTCTCGTCATGGGCGTGGTACTTCTTCGTCTTGTTGACGAATTTACCGTAGATCGGGTGTTTCTCCTTCCACTTGACGGTGACGGTGATGGTCTTGTCACCCTTGTTGCTCGAGACAACCCCGATTCTCTCTTTTCTTAAATTTCTCTTTTCCATGTCGGGCAGGATTATTGTTTTTTGAGTTCACGTGCACGGATCTCAGTCTTGATGCGTGCGATGAGCTTACGGTCGAGTGTAATCTTTGCAGGGTTGTCGAGCGGTGTGATCTGGTGCTGGATACGCTCCTGCACATACTCCTTCTCGGCGGCATCGAGACGGTCGAGCAACTCCTTGTCGCTCAGTTCCTTGATATTTTCTTTCTTCATAATGCTCTAGAATTGTAAAGGTTACACATTCTGGGTCGGGTCATAGTCACGACGGACGACAAACTTGGTGGTCACGGGCAGCTTCTGTGCGGCCAGACGGAGAGCCTCCTTTGCGATGTCGAAGCTCACGCCGTCAACTTCGATGAGGATGCGTCCGGGATGCACCGGTGCCACATAACCGGCCACATCACCCTTACCTTTACCCATACGCACGTCGGCCGGCTTGCGGGTGTAAGGTTTGTCGGGGAAGATGCGCAGCCACACCTGACCTTCACGGTTCATGTAGCGCGTCACAGCCACACGTGCAGCCTCGATTTGGCGAGCGGTGATCCACTTGCTCTCGAGCGTCTTGATTCCGAAGGAACCGAAGGCGAGCTGGTTGCCGCGCTTGCTGTACTGACGGGGATGCCCGTCAGAAGGTCTTCTGTATCTTAATCTCTTGGGTTGTAACATTGTTGTTCGTTGTTAGTGTAGTTCGTGATGTTTTAACGGTTGTTCTTCTTGTTGCGGAAACCTCCACGACGCTCGCGGCGCTCACCACCACCCTGACGACGCTCGCCACTGTTGGTGAAGTTGGGTGCCAGGTCGCGCTTTCCGTAGACCTCACCGCGGCAGATCCAGACCTTGACTCCGATGAGTCCGACCTTGGTCAGTGCGGGCACAAGCGCGTAGTCGATGTCGGCGCGCAGTGTGTGCAGCGGCGTACGTCCTTCCTTGAACATCTCGTTGCGTGCCATCTCGGCTCCGTTGAGTCGGCCCGAAACCAGCACCTTGATGCCCTCGGCTCCCATTCGCATGGTCGATGCCACTGCCATCTTGACGGCGCGACGATAGGCAATCTTGCCCTCAATCTGACGAGCGATGTTGGTAGCCACAATCTGAGCGTCGAGCTCGGGGCGCTTGACCTCGTAGATGTTGATTTGCACATCCTTGTCGGTGAGTTTCTTGAGCTCCTCTTTGAGCTTGTCGACCTCCTCGCCACCCTTGCCGATGATGAGTCCCGGGCGTGCGGTGCAGATAGTGATAGTGACCAGCTTGAGTGTACGCTCGATAACGATGCGCGACACACTAGCCTTGGCCAGACGAACGTTAAGATACTTGCGGATCTTGGAGTCCTCGAGCAGCGTGTCACCATAGTTGCTGCCTCCGTACCAGTTGGAGTCCCAACCGCGGATGATGCCCAGGCGGTTGCTAATCGGATTTACTTTCTGTCCCATATCTTAATCGTTTTCATTGTTAATAGTGTCGAGGAACAACGTCACGTGGTTCGAACGCTTGCGAATTCTATAGCCACGGCCTTGTGGTGCCGGACGCAGGCGCTTGAGCATCGGCGCGCAGTCGACAGTGATGGTCTTGATGTAGAGCTGTCCGCTCTCGGCCTTAGTCTCATTCTTCTGCTCCCAGTTGCTGATGGCCGACTTGAGCAGCTTCTCGATGTCGGCTGCAGCTGCCTTGTTCGAGAAGTGCAGCAAACCCAGTGCCTTGAAGACCTCCACTCCGCGGACCATGTCGGCCACTAGGCGCATCTTCCGAGGCGAGCTGGGGATGTTGCGCAGCTTGGCGCTGCACACGTCCTTGCGTGCCTGCTTATGCGCCTGTGCTGCTTCATGTTTTCTTTTTCCCATTGTATTCTTTAATTCTTTTAGTCAGTGAGCTAATGTCCCCGGGCCCAATTACTTGTTGTTGCCGCTGTGACCACGGAAGGTGCGTGTCGGGGCGAACTCGCCCAGCTTGTGACCGACCATGTTCTCGGTGACGTAAACGGGGATGAACTTGTTACCATTGTGAACGGCGAAGGTGTGACCGACGAAGTCGGGCGAGATCATCGAAGCGCGCGACCAAGTCTTGATCACCGACTTCTTACCGCTCTCATTCATGGCGTCGACCTTCTTCTCGAGCTTCACGCTGATGTACGGGCCTTTTTTTAATGAACGACTCATAGTTCTGAAAAACCTTTACTCAAATTACTTCTTTCTTCTCTCGATGATGTACTTCGAAGACTGCTTCTTCGGTGCACGTGTCTTCAAGCCCTTAGCGTAGAGGCCTGTGCGCGAACGGGGATGTCCACCGCTCTGGCGTCCTTCACCACCACCCATGGGATGGTCGTGCGGGTTCATCACCACACCACGGTTGTGCGGGCGGCGTCCGAGCCAGCGCGAGCGTCCGGCCTTGCCCGACTGCTCAAGAGCGTGGTCGCTGTTGCCCACCACACCGATAGTAGCACGGCAAGCCGAGAGGATCTTGCGGGTCTCACCCGAAGGTAATTTGACGATGCAGTAGCTTCCCTCGCGCGAGGTGAGCTGTGCAAAGGTACCGGCACTACGAGCCATGGCTGCACCCTGTCCCGGGCGCAACTCGATGTTGTGAATTAAAGTACCGACAGGGATGTTACTGAGTGGAAGCGCGTTTCCCACCTCGGGGGCCACGTTCTCACCGCTTTCAACTGTAGAGCCAACCTGCAAGCCGTTGGGTGCAATGATGTAAGCTTTATAGCCATCTGCGTAGTACAGCAGAGCGATACGGGCCGAACGGTTAGGATCGTACTCGATGCTCTTGACACGAGCTGGCACACCGTCTTTGTTTCTCTTAAAGTCGATGAAGCGATACTTGCGCTTGTGACCGCCGCCAATGTAACGCATGGTCATGTGACCCTCGTTGTTGCGGCCGCCCGAGCGACGCATTCCGACGGTAAGAGACTTCTCTGGTACACGGGCAGTGATTTCCTCAAATGTACCAATAATCTTGTGTCTTTGCCCCGGTGTTGTGGGCTTCAATTTTCTTACTGCCATTTTTGTTTATTAAAGATTGCTATAGAAATCAATAGTTTGGCCCTCGGCGATGGTCACAACCGCCTTCTTGAAGGCAGCCACCTTGCCACGGAGCAGTCCGCTCTTGGTGTAGCGCTGCTTCTTCTTGCCGTCGTAGTTCATAGTGCTTATGCCAGTAACCTTGACATCATAAAGCTGTTCGATGGCCGAGATGATCTGGTACTTGTTGGCATCAGGAGAGACCTTGAAGGTGAATCGGTTCCCCTTCTCGCTGATGGCGTTGGCCTTTTCGGTCACAACGGGAATAATCTTAATTGCCATAGTTATAGTTCCTCCTTTTTTAGTTTAATTGATTGAGCACATCAACGCTGCTCTCGGTAACAACCATCATCTTGTTATCCAAAACTCGATAAGTGTTGATATCGCAAGCAGTCATGATATTTGCCTCGGGCAAATTTCGAGCCGACAAAAATACATTAATATTTTGACCTGGTAAAACCAGCAGGATTTTCTTGCCCTCCAATTTCAGATTTTTAACAATCTTTACGAATTCTTTGGTCTTGGGGGCTTCGAAATTGAAGTCTTCGACAACCATGATCTGGTTGTTCTGAGCCTTGAAAGTGAGAGCCGAGCGACGAGCCAGGTTCTTGACCTTCTTGTTCAGCTTGAAGCTGTAGTTGCGGGGACGGGGACCAAACACGCGTCCAACACCCACCAGCAGGGGCGAGTTGATGTCGCCGTGGCGAGCTCCGCCACCACCCTTCTGACGTCCGAGCTTCTTGGTCGAGCCCGAGACCTCGCTTCTTTCTTTAGCCTTGTGCGTGCCCTGGCGCTGGTTGGCCAGATACTGCTTGACGGCGAGGTACACAGCGTGCTCGCTGGGATTCTCGATGGCGAAGATTTCGTCATTGAGCGTCACCTTGCGGCCGGTGTCCTGGCCCTGGATGTTGTATACTGCAAGTTCCATTACTTCTCAATTAAAACGATTGAACCTTTGCTGCCCGGAATTGAGCCTTTAACCATGAGCAGGTTATTCTCGGGCAATACTTTGATCACTTGAAGATTTTGCACAGTGCAACGCTTGTTGCCCATCTGGCCAGCCATGCGCATGCCCTTGAAGACCTTAGCGGGATAAGAGCAGGCACCGATTGAACCGGGTGCGCGGAAGCGGTTGTGCTGGCCGTGGGTACGCTGTCCCACTCCTCCGAAGCCGTGGCGCTTGACCACGCCCTGGAAGCCCTTACCCTTGCTCACTCCTGCCACGTCGACAAACTCGACATCGCTGAAGAAGTCAACCGTCAGGGTGTCACCAGCCTTGTGCTCACCTTCAAAACCTTTGAACTCGGCCAAGTATCTTTGTGGCTTGACTCCGGCCTTCTTGAAATGACCTGCCTCGGGCTTGGTGGTGTGCTTGTCCTTCTTCTCGACGAAGCCGATCTGAAGAGCCTCATAACCATCAGTCTCAACGGTCTTGACCTGAGTAACGACACAAGGACCTACTTCGATAACAGTGCACGGCACGTTCTTGCCGTCGGCACTGAACACGGATGTCATTCCGATTTTCTTTCCAATTAATCCTGGCATTTCTCTTTACTTTGAATTGTTGGATACACTTGTTAGTTTGGTGGATTCTCTCAGTTGTGAATCGTTGTTAGCTGCTTTGTGAGTGCGGTACTAAACCTTGATCTCGACCTCAACGCCGCTAGGCAACTCAAGCTTCATCAGGGCATCCACAGTCTTGGCGGTGCTGCTGTAGATGTCGATCAGGCGCTTGTAGGCCGACAGCTGGAATTGCTCACGAGACTTCTTGTTCACAAAAGTCGAACGGTTCACGGTGAAGATGCGCTTGTGCGTGGGCAGGGGGATAGGACCGCTCACCACGGCACCAGTGGCCTTCACAGTCCTGACGATCTTCTCGGCCGACTTGTCGACCAGGTTGTGATCGTAGGACTTCAGTTTAATTCTAATTTTTTGGCTCATATTTTAAATTGTAAAACATTATTTCAATAAGTCAACTCGTCCCATGTTCTCGGCCAGGACCTTCTCGGCGATGGGCCTCGAGACCTCGGCATAGTGCGAGAACGACATCGTGCTGGTGGCGCGTCCCGAGGTGATGGTGCGCAGTGCGGTCACATAGCCGAACATCTCGGCCAGCGGAGCCTTAGCCTTGACGATGCGCGCACCGCTTCGGCTGCTCTCCATGCCCTCGACCTGTCCGCGGCGCTTGTTCAGGTCGCCGATGACATCGCCCATGTTCTCTTCGGGTGTCACCACCTCGACTTTCATGATGGGCTCGAGCAGCACCGGCTTAGCCTTAACGCACGCGTTGCGGAAAGCCTGCATGGCGCACAGCTCAAACGAGAGCTGGTCGCTGTCGACCGGGTGGAACGAGCCGTCGAGTACGGTGACCTTGAGCTGCTCGACCGGATAGCCGGCCAGCACGCCGCTGCGCATCGCATTCTGGAAGCCCTTCTGGATGGCGGGGATATACTCCTTGGGGATGTCGCCGCCCTTTACCTCATCGACAAACTGCAGGGAGCCCTCGAAGTCGGGGTCCACCGGCTCGACGCGGCAGATGATATCGGCAAACTTGCCTCGTCCGCCGGTCTGCTTCTTGAAGACCTCGCGCAGCTCCACGGGCTGGCTGATGCTCTCCTTGTAAGACACCTGCGGGCGCCCCTGGTTGCACTCGACCTTAAACTCACGGCGGAGTCGGTCGATGATGATGTCCAGGTGCAACTCACCCATGCCTCGGATGATGGTCTGTCCGGTCTCCTCGTTGCTCTCGACCTGGAAAGTGGGATCTTCCTCGGCCAGCTTCTGCAGGCCCACGCCCAGGCGGTCGAGGTCCTTCTGCGTCTTGGGCTCAACGGCAATGCCGAGCACCGGGTCGGGGAAGTCCATTGCCTCGAGCACGATGGGGTGCTTCTCGTCGCAGAGTGTGTCGCCAGTGCGCACATCCTTGAATCCTACTCCAGCTCCGATGTCGCCGCACCCGATCACCTCCATGGGGTTCTGGTGGTTGCTGTGCATCTGGAACAGTCGTGAGATGCGCTCCTTCTTTCCCGAGCGGCTGTTGAACACATAGCTGCCTGCCTCGATTTTACCCGAGTAGACGCGGAAGAACACCAGGCGCCCCACATAGGGGTCGGTGGCGATTTTGAACACCAGCGCGCACATCGGTTCCTCGACCAGCGGCTTGCGCCTTTCGACCTTGTCGGCGTCATCGAGTGCGTGTCCCGACACCTCGGCGGCGTCGGTGGGACTGGGTAGATAGGCGCACACTGCGTCGAGCAGCGGTTGCACGCCCTTGTTCTTGAATGAGCTGCCGCACAGCATGGGCACGATGTCCATCTTGAGCGTGGCATTGCGCAGTGCGCGTTTCACCTCGTCCTCGGTGATGGTGTCGGGGTTGTCGAAGTACTTGGCCATGAGCTCGTCGTCGTGCTCGGCAACCATCTCCAGCATCTTGTCGCGGTATTCCTGTGCCTCGTCGAGCATCTCAGCGGGAATGTCCTCGACCGAGTACTCCGCGCCCATGGTCTCATCGTGCCAGTAGAGAGCCTTCATCGCGATCAGGTCGACCACTCCCTTGAAGTTCTCCTCGGCACCGATGGGCAGGTTCACCGGGCATGGGTTTGCGCCCAGGATGGTCTGCATCTGTCGTGCCACCTCCAAGAAGTTGGCACCCGAGCGGTCCATCTTGTTGACATAGGCAATGCGCGGCACGTTGTACTTGTCGGCCTGTCGCCAGACGGTCTCGCTCTGCGGCTCCACGCCACCCACGGCGCAGAACGTAGCGATAGCCCCGTCGAGCACACGCAGCGAGCGTTCGACCTCTACGGTGAAGTCGACGTGTCCCGGCGTGTCGATCAGGTTGATCTTGTACTTTTCTCCCCGGTAGTTCCACATGGCTGTTGTTGCGGCCGAAGTGATGGTGATGCCTCTCTCCTGCTCCTGCTCCATCCAGTCCATGGTAGCCGCCCCGTCGTGCACCTCACCGATCTTGTGTGTCAGTCCGGTGTAGTAGAGAATGCGCTCGGAGGTGGTAGTCTTACCGGCGTCGATGTGTGCCATGATGCCGATGTTGCGCGTATATTTCAGCTGTTGGTCAGTCATTATGTCTGTGGTGCTGTACTAGTCCTTTTAGAATCTGAAATGTGCGAACGCACGGTTAGCCTCGGCCATGCGGTGCATGTCCTCCTTGCGCTTGAACGCGCCACCTTGCTCGTTGTATGCGTCGATGATTTCAGCAGCCAGCTTGTCGGCCATGGTCTTGCCTCCGCGCTTGCGTGCAAAGATGATAAGATTCTTCATGGACACCGACTCTTTTCGGTCGGGACGGATTTCGGTAGGCACTTGGAAAGTCGCGCCACCGATACGGCGGCTCTTGACCTCGACTTGTGGTGTCACCTTCTCGAGAGCTTGCTTCCAGATCTCGAGCGGGGTCTTCTCCTCGCTTGCCATCTTCTTGCCCACAATCTCGAGGGCGCTGTAGAAGATACGGTATGACGTGTTCTTCTTACCGTCATACATCAGGTGATTGACGAACTTAGAAACTCGCACATCACCGAACTTAGGATCGGGCAGAATGATCCTTTTTTTGGGCTTAGCCTTTCTCATTGTTGTTTACAATAATTGTAGTTTTTGTCCGCTTGGTTGTCTTCGTCTTTGTTCTTCAACGGCCACCTCTGCAGCCATTTACTCAACCCAAAATGTCACCAATAAATCAAAAACTAAGTTGTTGTTGGTTTGTTTTGTCTCTTTTAGTAAGATTAGGTACCGTCGCCGACGGTTAGATTACTTCTTCGAAGCCTTGGGACGCTTGGCTCCATACTTGGAGCGGCGCTGTGTGCGGCCAGCGACACCTGCTGTGTCGAGGGTACCGCGCACGATGTGGTAGCGCACACCGGGGAGGTCCTTGACACGTCCGCCGCGCACCATCACGATGCTGTGCTCCTGCAGGTTGTGTCCCTCACCGGGGATATACGAGTTGACTTCCTTGCCGTTGGTCAGGCGCACGCGCGCCACCTTACGCATAGCCGAGTTAGGCTTTTTAGGGGTGGTCGTGTAGACACGGACACACACACCGCGACGCTGCGGGCAAGAGTCCAGAGCGGGCGATTTGCTGGACGACTCCAGCGACGTACGGCCTTTTCTTACTAATTGCTGAATTGTAGGCATCTTAGTTGTTTGTTACTTTAGTTTTTAATTGTGAATAAATTGGTGCTCTCGAGGCCGCCGCACAAAGTTATCACTCGCTGAATCAACCGATTAGCGAACGACAACACTGTTTAGGCCCTCAAAAAGCGATGCAAAGGTACACACTAATTGTCTAACTGACAAATCTCTAGGCAGCAAAATCTTTATATAAAAGGTGCTCAACCGCCACAAATCGGGCGGTCGGCCCGGCTAACTGCTACAGGTTCAGATAGTTCTGACTTTGTGTAGATTTAACATTATTTAAAACCGATAAACATCATTTAACCCGACACCTTGCTGGTCTTTATCGCTCAGCAGCAGTTGGAGGCCCTGGACAGGCCATTGTATATCCAGCGCAGGGTCATTCCAGGCCAGGGTGGCCTCGGCCTGCGGGGCATACACATTGTCGACCTTGTACTGGAACTGCGCCACATCGCTCAGCACCACAAAGCCGTGGGCAAATCCTCGGGGAATGAACAGCTGGCGGCCCGACTCAGCATCAAGCTCCACCATCACATGGCGGCCAAACGTGGGACTGGCGGCACGCAGGTCTACCGCCACATCGACCACCCTGCCCTGCGACACGCGCACGAGCTTGGCCTGGCTCCACTCGCCCCGCTGGAAGTGGAGTCCGCGCAGCACTCCACGAGTCGAGAACGACTCGTTGTCCTGCACAAAGTGGACATGGCCAATGTGAGCATCAAACAAGTCCTGCCTGAATGTCTCGGTGAAGTAACCACGAGCATCGCCATAGCGCTTGGGCTGGATGATCCACACCCCCTCAATCTCGGTCTTGATAAATTCCATACACCTTATTATATATAACTCTTAGTAATCTGTGCAAAATTACAACTAATATCCCACACAGCAAAATAAAGGGCCAAAAAGTGACCGTACTGGCGAATCGCTGAACGGTCATTACCAACGCATCCTTGGTATCGTTGCAGAAATATTAGTCTATCCCTTCCCCTCCCCTTTGGGAAGAGGCCGCTGAAAAAGTACCCTGTTTCCGGTGCCCTTTACCTTTTTTCACATTTCTCTGCATACTCAACTCGTTGAGGTTGCAGCGTATCTGGCACCATTGTTTTTGGTAGCGTCATGCGATTCTCATCGAGTTGAGTTTGGCCTGTATGGCATTTTGTGGCAAAAAAGGGTCCATTTCACCCTTTTTGTCCCATCAGGGTTATAATTCGGGTGATATTTGCCGTAAATATGGCGACAACCATCTGCATCTCCATGCTTTCAATCCCTCTGGAGATGCATTTCTTTAAGCCCATGTCGTTTTTCAGATGATTGTTCTGCGCCTCAATGGCGAACCTGCTCTTTTGCCTTCGCCTGTACCGCTCTGTCTTCTGCAGTTCCTGGTGTCTTATGCTTATATCCGGCAGGATGGTGATTGACCATGTCTTCTTTTTGGCTTCAGGATGGCTCAGGCATTTGTCTTTCAGGGGGCAATTCCGGCATTTTTTGATGTCGAAATGGAAAACCTTTCGTTCGTTCTTGTGCTTTCGTATGACTTTACCGTCAGGCCCGACTTGTTTGGCGACGGCCTTTTGTGTGCTTTTGCTGACTGCCAGGTGTCCGCCCGGGCATTGGCAAGTGTCGGCGTCTTTGTTGAAGACGAACTCCAGTGTGGTCTCTTTCGACCGCACGCCGTTGGTGATGCAGGGGTTCAGAGGTGCCGACAGCTCAATGTCGTCGCCGCAGTACTTAATGTTGTCCAGCCCCGAGTAGGCACTGTCGGCTGCCACGCCTGTCACTTTCTCCAGGCCGTTGTTGACACTCTGCTCGACCAGCGCCGGCAGAAAAGCGCCGTCGGCTTTCTCTCCCGAGCTTGCCACCGCGCCGGTGATTATCCGCTCCGGTGTCATGGCAACATGCGCCTTGTAGCCGTCGAAGGGCTTTGCCTGCGACTTGAATCCCGACCGCGCGTCTGGGTCGTGTCCGACACGGCTGCGCGAGTCCATGTCACTGATGCCCTCGGCCAGCAGCCGTAGCGGGTAGCCGATTTTAGGGTCCTGGTCAAGGCCGAACTGACAGAAGAAGTCCACCAGGTCTTTCGCATAGCCGACCCACGCTTCCAGACTGGCGCCGTCGACAGGGCGCGCGGGCAGCAGCGAGGGGGCGTAAAGCTGGTTCTCAAGGCTGGCGGTGCGGGCAAGCAGCATGTTGGTGTATTTGCGCAGGAACTCCTCAGCGCTATACAGGTTGTAGCGGCTCAGCACATGCGTAGAGTCGATGATGATCTCCGACTCGGGCTTGATTACACCCTTTTTGATGGCCAGGCCGACGCTATGCTTAAGCACGGCGTCCAGCACTGACGTGTCCTTCAGATGCTCACGGCGGAACACCGTCAGCGTGCTGGGGTCAATCACATTGTCCTCAGGCATCAGCTCAAGAAAATACTTGAACCTCAGGTCGGTCATCGAGCGCTCGACCAGGTCCCTGTCGGACATGGGGTAAAGGCACTTGAGCAGGACGTACTTGAACATCATCACCGGGTCTTTGGCGCGGGCGCCGAAGTCCTTGCTGTAGGTCGGGGCCAGGATTTTGTGAATCTCGTCCCAATCCACCATGTTCTGGATAGTCCGCAATACATCATCCTCTTTAATCAGCAAATCGTATAGATAGGAGTGACAGCTGAGCGGTATTTTCTTGACTTGATTAAGCATGAATGGCAACTTTAGGACTGCTAAATTACTAAAAGTCAACCAGCTGCGCAAGTGTTTTAACATAAAATAATTGTGGTGATTTTCCTGTGCGCACAGCACTGTGGAGAAAGCTGAATGGCACAAAATCGGCTCGTATGGAATCCCGGACCCAACGGATGACACTGGAGAGTGGCGGGACGAGTTAAAGCCGAATTGGGCAGGCTTGTGAGTATGACACCATGAGCTAAATGTTAAAAATTTAACATTTCAAGACTTTTTCAGCAGCCTCTCCCAAAAGGGAAGCGAGGGCAATTCACAATGCATAATTCATAATTCATAAGGGACTATATACCTGTTGTCCCCTTGGTGCCCTGAAAGGGCTATCAAACGACTACAGGCGGCCCCGTTGGGGCCATTGTAACTTTGCATCAAGGGACAACTGGTATATAGCCCTCTTTTTGCTCTTCGCTCACTTAATCGTAACGTTGGCTACGCCCAAGTTACTCACGTTCGGAAAAATGCGATTAAGCGAGTGCCATGCGAGCTGGCTCGCTGATGGCCG